>DASRUM010000252.1:0-20938 GCA_035655415.1 Pseudomonas sp. | reverse complement strand
CAAGCCGGCTCCAGCCGTGGAAACCAGCGCCTCGATCGACGCACAGATCGAAGCCTTCCTGAAATCCGGCGGGGAAATTCAGCAAATTGCCAAAGGCGTCAGCGGCCAGGTGTACGGCACCACCAAGCAGATCACCATCGGCAAAAAGTAACGCTCTCTGGCCATGCAGCGCTTTGCTCGCAATGACAAGGCGCTGGCCAGTGCATAACCCCTCCCAATCCCCCGTTTCCCTCCTCCTCGCGACATAAGTTGTTTTGCCCTTTTGCGACCCGCCTACTGGCGCTTAGCACAACCATGTTTCAGAATCATGTCAGTCCGCATCTTGCGGATGATTTCGGCATTGCCGCCGCTGAACGATGGCAATCGCCCCAGGAGTACCCGTGCGCGTTACCTGCAATTGGCTGCGACACCCTTCCAGCACCCTGCTTACCCTCGGTTTGTTATTACTCGCCCTGCCGTTGCTCAGCCGCTACACGCTGGGCTGGTCGCACGCCTATGGCTATCTGTCTGACCTGGCCATCGGCAGCCTGCTGCTGGTTGTTCTGCACCAACGCTCCTGGCTGCTGAGCATTCCTCTGCTGCTGGCCTGGTGCATCTTTACCCTGAGCACCGCCGAGCTGGTCAATGCCGTGGGGCGCATGCCGGAGCCGGCCGACCTGCAATACCTGGGCGATGCGCAGTTCGTCAGCCATTCAACCCAGGGCAGCGGTTTGAGCCAGCCGTTACTGGCTTTGGCCATGGCCGTGCTGGCAGCGCTTTACCTAGGCCTGCGCAGCGTACAAACGCCGCGCAGTGCAATGCCGCTTGCACGCACCTGGCTGTTGCTGCCGCTGGCGCTGTTTGCCGTGCACAGCGTCGGCCAACAATTCAAACCCAGCGAAGCGGACCAATGGCTGCAGTTCAACCTGCCGCACAAGCTGCTGGCGGAAAGTAGCAATAGCGCTCAACAGCACCTGAGCGACTGGCTGGCGGGGGATGAGCCCAGCAGCCCACCCGACATCAGCGGTCTGAACCAACTCGATCTGAGCGGCACGCCGCTGCTCAAGCAGGCCGGCAGCGCTCGCAACGTGCTGATCATTACCCTGGAAGGCGTGACCGGCGCCTACCTGCAAGCCAGTCGCCAGGCTATCGGCAGCAGCTACACGCAAGATCCAATGCCGCGCCTGAGCCAATGGGCCGAGCGCGGCATGCTCACCACCGATTATGTGCTGCACGGCCATCAGACCATCCGCGGCCTCTACGCCATGCTCTGCGGCGATTACAACAAACTCGACTCCGGCACGCCGAAAGGCGTTGAGCTGCTCAACAACCCGGCGCGCAGCGAGCAATGCCTGCCCGCGCAACTGCGCGAACGCGGCCTTAGCACACACTTCCTGCAAGGTGCCGGGCTGCGCTTTATGGCCAAAGACCAGATCATGCCGCAGATGGGCTTCGACAAAACCCTCGGCCGCGACTGGTTCAAGAACAAGCCCTATCTCGAGTTCCCTTGGGGCATGGACGACAAGGCCTACTTCGAAGGCGCGCTGGGTTACGTGAAACAGCTGCGCAAGAAGCGCCAGCCTTGGATGCTGACCTTGCTGACCGTGGGCACTCACCAGCCCTACTCCGCCCCGCAGGACTACCTGGACCGTCACCCCAACGCCAAACTGGCGGCGATTGCCTACCTGGACGACGCCGTCGCCGACTTCCTCAACGCCTTGGAAAAACAGGGGGTGATGAAAGACACCCTGGTGATCGTCACCTCGGATGAATCCCACGGCCTGGAAAACGTACGTCTGGCCTCGACCTGGGGCTTCAACCTGCTGCTAGCTCCCGAACAGGCGCAACTGCCGGCACTCAAGCAGGGCGTGTATGGCCATGTTGACCTGACCGCCTCTGTGCTCGACTACTTCGCCTTCCCGGTACCGGCCAATATTGCCGGGCGCTCATTGCTGCGCGATTACGCCACGGGCCGCGAGATCATCTCCTACACCAATGGCCTGCTACGCCGGCATGACGGCCAGGGCACGCTGACCGAATGCGATTTCCAGAATGTCTGCCGGCGCTATGCCAGCCCTGGCTTTATTGCCGACAGCGCGCGCTACCTGGGCCGTTTCAGCGGCAAACCGGCACGCCTGATCAGCCAGCAAGCGGCCCTGCTCGACCAATCCCTGAGCAACGGTGGCCAGGCCGAGCAGCGCTACCAGTTCGCCCACCAGCAGCCAATCAAGCTCAAACCCAGTGTCAGTGATGACTGGGCAGACAACCTAGTGGGTGCGCAGTACCTGACCCTGGGTGCAGCTACCCAGACCACCGTGACCCTGAAAATCCGCGCCCTGCGCATGGATAAACACGGCGCCACGCTGCAATTGAAAACCAAGGAATACGACCGCAACGTCGACTTGGCGATCCCCGAGCTGCCGCTACTAACCCGTAACAAGCCCGTCGAGGTCAGCTTTACCTTCGACAACCCGCAAGCGCGTAAGGCGTTCTCCTTCCACCTGCTGGGTCAGGGCCAGGGTTCCATCGAGATTATCGATTTCAGCGTCAGCAGCACGCCGCTGCAGACCGAGGAAGAACTGTTGGCGGCGCAAGAAGGCCTCGACGAGGTCGCGCCCACCCCATAACCCGCTGATGCACGTGTATCAGTGCATCGCGTAGCGGCGCTCGATAAGCCTGTACTCGCCACTCTCCCGAATTTCTGCCAAGCCTTGATTGAAGCGCTCGCAATGGGCCTGCTGGCGGCAACCTAGCTTATAGTCGGTGGCCGCAAAAATCGGATACAGGGCCAACGGCTGGGTCACATCAACCTGGGTGTACACCTCACGGTTGAAGTAACGCAGGATGCGCATGTCCGTCACCACTACATCCACTCGGCCGCTGTAGAGCATGCGGTTGCGGGCAATCTGAAACGCTTCCTCGCGGTAACGTGGGTTGTTTTCGGCCATGGCCTGGTACTCACTACCGAGCAGAAAGCGCGCGCGCTGAAAGGCATTGACCGAATAGCCCACCAGGTCGCTGATGCGCTGGATATCCAGGTTTCGCGAGCGCAAGGCGACCGCGACATTCTGGTAGCGAATATAGGCATCCGAATAAAAAATTGAACCGCCGCTGCGCTCATTGGTGGTGGCAATAACGTCAATCTGACCTTTGCTCAGCATCAGGTTCAGACGTTCCATCGGTGCGTAGTACGCCACCGGTTCCAACCCGCCGCGTTGCGCGGCGGCCATAACAATATCGTGCTCCAGGCCGCGGGCTTCATTCTCGAAGATATACGGCGGTTTGTGCGTGCCAAAGCCGACGCGCAGGCCTTGCGCCGACACCGTCAGGCTGCATGACAACAAACAACAGACCCACAACCACTTCATGGCAATACTCGAGTTAAACCAGTGACCAGCATAGCCGGCTATGGCGTGACTCTGCATTGCTCTATCACTGCGGTCGATTAAGCAGTCGTGCAGGGGCCGGTCTGCACGGTAGGCATACGCCAGGTACTCCAGACAAAATCAGAACCCTGACGCGCTGGCCGGTAAATAGCCAAGGGCCATCAAACGAGATTGGCTTTGCCCGCCGTCTCGTCAAAAACCTCCGGCACCAGAGCTGCTGTGCCTTGGTCGTCGAGCAGCTCACGGGAGTGTTCCCCCCCAGGGATGCTGCTATCGATCATGCTGAGCAGCTGCAAACCTCGTGGCGTCAGCACGAAATTCTCGCCGTTGCCGCCCTCTTCTTCCGGCCGTGGTTCGATAAACCCCGCACTGAGCAGCTGCGACTCATATTCTGTCGCCTCGGCTTTCAAGGCATCCAGATTGCTGGTGTGCTCACCGGCGCGCTCCAGCTCCTGCGCGAGTTCCTCGGCATAAGCCCGAGGCGCGAAATTTTTACCGGCAGAGTTTTGCACCTCATGCAGCAAGCGCTCGATAAGATCCCAGTTATAAGACATATCACCTTCTCCCATCCGCGTTGCGCTCGACCCGTTGGCAAGCGCGAGGGGCTCGTTGCACGTCGCCCTCTTGGTTTCGGACCCACCCATACCCGCTTAGGTTCGACCTGAAGCAGAACCACACCACAGCACACCCTGAACCATGCCCTTGCAGCAGCAGTCAGACATTCGGCACCTGTCACGTGTCGAGGTTTGTGTACCCATGCGCCTGTCACAGCCGTTACTGGCCATTACATTGCTGATCATCACTGCCGCCGTTCAGGCGCAAGCGCCACTTCGTCTGGTGCACCTGCAGCGCTGCGGCGATCTGTTCGACAAGCACCAGCAGCAGTTCTGCCTTGAGAGCCAGGGTTTGCAGCGCGGCGCGTTCAAACTGATGTTCGATGGCGCGCCGCTGCCAAGCGCGGCAGTAGAACGCAGCGGCAAGAAAATACAGGTGACTATTGCTCAAGGCCGCCAACAAAGCGGACCAATCTGGCTGGAGCAGCAGGGCCAGGCCAGCAATCCGGTGTGGCTGTCGCTCAAGGGCAGCCACGTGGTGGCCGCCAACCCCGACGAAGTGGCGAAGAACATGGATGGGCTGACCACCTATGTCGATCTGATCAGCCTGATTATCGAGGAAGACGCCGACGGCCTGGCAGTGTCGCGTCAGCTCGCACAGAAATACGGCGCCACCGTAGTGGGTACCATTGCCCCGCTCAACACCTATCAGTTGCGCTTACCCGTGGACAATCTCATCGAGCGCGACGCCATGGTGCTGCGCCTGGGCAGTGAAGTCAGCGTGGACGCCGTGGTGATCGAGGAGTCCGGCGCGGAAGAAGGCGACGCAGTGACACAGGACAATCCTGCGGCCAACACACCGCACCAGAACGAGTGGGCCGCCAATCGTTTTCTCGACGCGGTCAATTATTACCAACGACGCGTTCCCGCCAAGAACTCGCCCATACCGACCACACCGGTGCGCATCGGCCTGATCGAGCGTGATGTGGACTTTGATGCGGCCGACTTCAATGACTATCTTGGCGCCGCTGAGCGCGCCGATGGCAAACCGCATACCCGGCTGTACGCCCGCGATGCCGCGCGGCCAGATGGACATGGCTCGACCGTCGCGGGCATTCTCGCCGCGCGCTGGGATAAGGGCGGCAACACCGGCTTCCTGCGGGGCTTAGATGGTGCCGGGCCCGGTTTCGAGGTGATCGTCGAGCGCAATTCGGATGCGGGCATCACTGCCAACATCGCGGCGTCGGTCAATCTGGTGGAAGACGGTGTACGGGTGCTCAACTGGAGCTGGGGCCTTCATCGCATTGGGGCGAAAAATATTCGTGGTGATGAAGTCGATTCGCTGGTTCGCTCAGGGCTGGCCATGAGCGGCTATGAGGAACTGCTCGAAGAGTTTTTCTTATGGCTACGCAGCGAGCATCCCGAGGTGGTTGTGGTCAACTCGGCTGGCAACGGTGCCTCGTTCTCCGGCGCTGACGAATACCGACTGCCATCCTCGTTTATCACCGATCAGCTGCTGGTGGTTGGCGGGCATCAGCGTAGCGACCGCGATGTGCCGGTGACGGATGCGGATTACGCGATCAAACGCAGCTCATCGAATAGCGACACCCGCGTCGACATCAGCGCCGCTGCCTGCGTGCAGGCCTCGACCATAGGCGCAAACGAGCAAGGCGATATCCATTGTGGAACCTCTTACGCCACTCCACTGGTCGCCGGCCTGGTCGCCGGATTGCTGTCGATCAACCCCGACCTGCACCCCGCCCAGCTGCGCATGCTGTTGCGCCGAAGCGCCATGACCCTGGGGGAAGAGTTCGACTTCGAACCGACCGATGCCGAAGACCTGACCGCGCCGATTCTGCCCTCCGAGCGCAACTACGAGCTGGATAACCCGGACATCGGCCGCTCCGCGCGACTCGATATGCAGAAGGCCCTCGATCTTGCGGTGAAAAGCCGCGACCGCGTGCGTTAGGACCACCTGTAGCGGCCCCATAACGCCTGAACTTCCTCGGTCAAGCGGACTCAACCGCATAAGCCAGCTGTTCCGCCCGCGAGGACATTGCCATGAACACCAACCTGCCCAGCAAAACCGCCATCGGCCTTTGCGCCGTCTTCGCTTTATTTGCCCAGAGCCCGACCTACGCCTCCTGCACCACCGAAGAGGCGACCGCCAAAGCCGGAGAACTCGCGGCGAAAGTCGCAGAGATCACCAAAAAAGATCCGGCCCGCGCAGCGCAGCTGCGCGAAGAACTTAAGGAAACCTCGCCCGAGACGTCTGCTGACGAGCTGGAAAACGCTTGCGAAGGCTACGACCAGCGCCTCTTGGAATTGGAAGAGGCCGGCGAAGAGGTTGAAGACAGCCAAAACTAGCCGTCATTCGGTTTGCTTAGCCGCTGCCAATCACCCGGATCGATAACGGAAGATTCGTCGCACCTTGGCCACTCCGGTCTAGACTTCAGCCACTTTGTTCAGCCCCTACCGGAGAATTCCCATGCTTAAAGCCGAGTACCAAACCCGCGGGCCCGTTCCTCAGGAAGCAATCGCCGCCGTTGCGCTGCAGCTAGCGGAGCCTGGCGCAGGCCAAGTGCGCATCAAGGTGCTGGCTGCGCCGATCAACCCGTCGGATGTGCTGACCCTGACCGGCGAATACGGCATGCTGCCGCCGCTGCCAGCGATTGGTGGCAACGAAGGAGTTGGCCGGGTAGAAGCGCTCGGTGCCGAGGTCAGCAACCTGAAGGTCGGCCAGATGGTGTTGCTGCCGGTGGGTTGCGGCACCTGGGTCAGCCACCTGAATGCGCCTGCGAACAAATTGATCCCGTTGCCGGAAGCTGATCCGCAGCAACTGGCGATGCTTACGGTCAATCCACCGACCGCATCCCTGATGCTCAGTGAGTTCGTCGACCTCAAGCCCGGCGATTGGGTGATCCAGAACGCCGCCAACTCTGGCGTCGGCAGCTACCTGATCCAACTGGCCAAGCTGCGCGGCTTCAAAACCATCAACGTGGTACGTCGTGAGTCGGCAGTGGCCGGCGTTGAGGCAGAAGGTGGTGACGTGGTGCTGGTCGATGGCCCGGACCTGGCCAAGCGCGTGCGCGCAGCCACGGGCGGCGCAGATGTACGCTTGGGTATCGATGCCGTGGGCGGCGAGTCTACCGATCACCTGGCCGCCAGCCTCTGCGACGGCGGCGTGCTGGTTAACTACGGCATGATGAGCCGCCAGCCGTGCCAGGTATCGCCAGCGTCCTTCGTGTTTCGCGACGTCAGCCTGCGCGGCTTCTGGTTGGCCAAGTGGTTCCAGAACGCCAGCCAGGCCGAGCAGATGAAGGTATTTGGTGAGTTGGTACAGCTGATCGCCAGCGGCAAGCTGCACACCCGGGTTGCTGCCACCTATGACGTCAGCGAGATCAAACAGGCCGTAGCGGCCGCCGCCAGTGGCGAACGCGATGGCAAGATCCTGATCGTACCGAAGTAAGGATCAAGCGGCAGACGGCGGAAAGCCCGCCGTCTTCAGCCGCCTGCAGGCGTATTGATCAACCACAGCACCAGCCCCGCCAGGGACAGGTGCAGCAGGACGATCAACCAGAACAGCAGCTGATAACTCAGCTTGCGGTTCTTGTGCCGAATCAGCCGCTGCGCCAGCAAGCCGCCTGGCCAGCCACCCAGCAACTCATACAGATGCAGGCGCGCCTCGGGCGTGCGCTGCTGGCCCTTGATGGCGAACTGCTTGTCGCGGTAGTAGGCGATATAGCAGACCAGGCTCATCAGCCCGTAAACCAGCGCCAGCAGGGCCAGAACATCGACCCCGACCAGCAGCGGCTGAACCCGTTCGTGCCAGAGCTGCGCAACACCCTGCAGTAACGGCGGGTAGCTGGCGTAGTCGCTGACACTCAAGGCGAGGTTGCTGTGGGCAATGCTGCAGGGCTGATCGGTGTAGAGCACCACACCGTCAGGCTGCACGCATTTGTGCACCGCGCCCTGCGCCTGCGCGGCAACAGCCAGCGCGGCGAACAGACCCAGACGCCAAACCATTGGCTTACTCGGCGGCTGGAGCGCGGCGCTTCAGCGGGGCCAGGCCGTCCTGGCTGACCAGCACCGGCGCATCGGGTTTCGGCCGGTTGATGGTGTTGCGCTTCGGCGCCTTGGCGGCCGGCTTTTTCGTGGCGAGCTTCTTGCCGGTTTTCGGGTCGATCTTTTTCTTCTTCGGGCCGACTGCTTTACCGGACGCCTTGAGGTTTTTCGGGCCCTGGTAGATGCCCTTGAGGTCCTTGATATTGCGGCGTTCGAAACGCTGCTTGAGGTAGCGCTCGATACTCGACATCAGCGCCCAGTCGTTATGGCAGATCAGCGAGATCGCCAGACCTTCAGCGCCAGCACGGCCGGTGCGACCGATGCGGTGCACGTATTCGTCGCCGGAGCGTGGCATATCGAAGTTGATCACCAGATCCAGGCCGTCAACATCCAGGCCGCGGGCCGCCACATCGGTGGCCACCAGAATCTTCACCGCACCTTGCTTGAGGCGGTCGATGGCCAGCTTGCGATCCTTCTGGTCCTTCTCGCCGTGCAACACAAAGGTTTTGAAGTCATGGGCGACCAACTTGCCGTACAGGCGGTCAGCCTGGACGCGGGTATTGGTGAAGATAATTGCCTTGTCGTAGGTCTCGTTCTTCAGCAACCACTCGACCAAGCGCTCTTTGTGGTGGTTGTGGTCAGCGGTGATGATCTGCTGACGGGTGCCTTCGTTGAGCTGGCTAACGCGGTTGAGCTGCAGGTGCTCAGGCTCTTTCCGCACCTTGCCGACCACTTCGCGCAGCACGGCGCCGCCACTGGTGGCGGAGAACAGCAGGGTCTGACGGTCGGCGTTGCACAGCTCGGACAAACGCTGCACGTCCTCGGCAAAGCCCATGTCGAGCATGCGGTCGGCTTCATCGAGCACCAGCACTTCGACTTCATCGAGCAGCAGGTTGCCGGCGTTGGCGTGTTCGATCAGACGGCCAGGCGTACCGATCAGGATGTCGACCTTGCGCAGCATGGCGGCCTGCACCTTGAAGTCTTCACCACCGGTGATCAGCCCGCCCTTGAGGAAGGTGAACTGAGCAAAGCGCTCGACTTCCTTGAGGGTCTGCTGCGCCAGCTCGCGGGTCGGCAGCAGGATCATCGCGCGCACGCTCATGCGTGGCTGGGAAGCACCATCGCCGAGCAGGCGATTGAGCATTGGCAGCACAAAGGCCGCGGTCTTGCCACTGCCGGTCTGCGCGGTAACCCGCAAGTCTTTCCCTTGTAGCGCCAGCGGAATGGCCGCCAACTGCACCGGGGTGGGCTCGACAAATTTCAGCTCGGCCACGGCTTTGAGCAGGCGTTCATGCAGGGCGAATTGGGAAAACACGGGTATACCTCGACAAAAAATCAGCAATACAGCGGCATAGATTACCGGTTCTGCCGGCTAAAAGCCCGAACGGCCTGGCCAACGGCGTCTGTAGCCTAGTTGGCTGCCCTGCAGCAGGACGCTAAAACGGCGCAGATTGAGGCCTCCCGTCAGGCCACTACGCAAGCGCCGCGTCGCGCCGGTAGAATGCGCGCCGCCGTTCAATTCCGGACGGCATGGGTTCCCTAACCCCATTCAGCAAAAAGGTTCTGTCATGCTTATTACCGCTCCTCAGCGCCTGCGCAATGCGCTTATGGCCCTGGTGCTGTTTCATATCCTGATCATCATCGCCAGTAACTACCTGGTGCAGCTGCCGATCACCCTGTTCGGCTGGCACACCACCTGGGGCGCATTCAGCTTCCCGTTTATTTTCCTGGCCACCGACCTGACCGTGCGTCTGCTCGGCAAACGCACGGCGCGCCTGGTGATCGCCCAAGTAATGCTGCCGGCGCTGCTAATTTCCTACATCGTCTCGGTATTGTTCCAGGAAGCCAGCTTCCGCGGCTTCGGCGCACTGCTGGAGTTCAACGAGTTCGTTCTGCGTATCTCCATAGCCAGCTTCCTCGCCTATGTGCTGGGCCAGATCCTAGATATCCAGGTATTTGACCGCCTGCGCCAGCTGTCGCTGTGGTGGGTGGCGCCGACCGTCTCGACCATTTTCGGCAACCTGCTGGACACCTACGCGTTCTTCTCCGTAGCGTTCTGGAACAGCAGCAACCCGTTTATGGCCGAACACTGGGTGGAAATCGCCACCGTGGATTACGGGGTCAAACTGGCGGTCAGCCTGCTGCTGTTCGTGCCGCTCTACGGCATGTTGCTCAATGCCATCCTGCGCATACTGGCCGGACGCCCTCAGACCACCAGCTAAGCGTGCGCCAAATAGCAGGAAACTTTGCCGGGCAATCCGACTCAACCGTTCAGCAGCCCTTGCCCTGGGCTCGTTCGGTCGTTTGGAGGAGCCCGCGTGAAACCCACCCTGATCTACTACGTGGCCGCCAGCCTGGACGGCTATATCGCTCGCCCGGATGGCAGAGTCGATTGGCTGGAAGCCATCCAGGCCTCTGGCGACGACCACGGCTACCACGCCTTCTATGACGGCATTGATGCCCTGCTGATGGGCCGCATGACCTTTAATACGCTGATGGCGTCCGAGGGTTCCTGGCCCTACCCCGGCAAACCCTGCCGGGTACTGACCCGCTACCCGCACGAGCAATTGCCTGAGGGCGTGAGCATGCACCACTGCACGCCCATCGAAGCGCTCACGGAGCTGGCCGAGCAAGGCCATCAGCGCGTCTGGCTGGTCGGCGGCGGCTCGCTGGCCGGCAACTGCTTTGCCGCTGGCCTGCTCGACGAGCTGGTGGTGAGCTTAGTGCCTTATTTGCTGGGCGCCGGTATTCCGATGTTCTCCAGCGGCCTGGAGCGCAGCCTGAGGCTGCACGAACAACGCAGCTTCAGCAGCGGCGTGGTGCAGCTGCATTATCAGGTGCTACCGGAAAACCCTGCGGGCATTGACCTATAAGCCTTGCCGCGCCTGCTTGAGCAACAACCGCGCACTGTCCCAGCCGACCAGCAGCACCGCCAGCCAGATTGGCAGATAGGTCAGCCATTGCGCGCTATTGAACTGCTCGCCGAGAAACAGCAGCGCCACCAGAAACAGCAGCACCGGCTCGACATAACTGAGAATGCCGAACAGGCCCATCGGCAGCAGGCGACTGGCAGCCATCATCGCGGCAAACGCCAGGGAGCTGAGGATCGCCAGCCCCGGTAGCAGCCACCACAGCTGCGGCGCCTGGCTGAACAGCTGCGGCGGGCTCCATTGCAGCACCAGCCAGATCGCTACCGGGGCCATAAACAGCATCTCGAAGGCAAAGCCGGACAAGGCGTCCAGGCGCATCCAGCGGCGCAGCATAAAATAAGGCGGATAGCCCAGCACCGTGACCATCACCACCCAGGAAAACGCCTGGGTCAGCCACAGTTCATGAGCCACGCCGAGCAAGGCGCAGAACACCGCCAAACGCTGCAACGGCCGCAGCCGCTCGCCATAAAACACCCGCCCGGCCAGCACCATGGCCAGCGGCAGAAGAAAATAGCCCAGCGACACTTCCAGCATGCGCCCAGCCAGCGGCGCCCAGACAAACAGCGCCCACTGAATACCCATCAGCAGCGCAGCCAACGGCAGGCTGGCCAGCAGCAACGGCTCGCGCCGCACTCGACCACAGGCGGCGAGCAGCACCGGCCATTGCCGCGACAGGGTAATCAGCAGCAACACTGCCGGCATCGACCAGAGCACTCGCTGGGCAAACACCTGCAAGCCATCCAGCGGTGCCAACAGCCGCACATAGCCGGGCACCACGGCAAACAACACCGAGGCAATAATCGACAGCGCCACACCGCGCCCAGACAGCTGCATCGCTCCACCCTGCTCAATCAGACCCCGGCATCTTGCCTGGCTTGTAGTTAAGACCACAGCCACAAAGCGACACAGCTATGCATTGAAACAGCCGTACAGCGCAAATAGGCAGACCTAAAAAAGCCCGCACTGCATCAGCAGATCGGGCAGAGACGTCCAGGAGCACCGGACGCCAGGAGAGCAGGATGCAGCGGAAAATCAGATGGCCTGTGCCAGTTGCGCCTTGGCCTGGTTCAGGCCCTTTTCCATAAAGTCGCCGCCCAGGTTGAGACCTTCGGCGTGGATAAAGCTGACATCGTGGATACCGACAAAGGCCAGCGCCTGACGCAGGTAGGGTTCCTGATGATCCTGAGTGCCACCGGCGTAGATGCCGCCCCGAGCGGTCAGGACAAAGGCACGCTTGCCGCTGAGCAGGCCTTGCGGGCCGGTTTCGCTGTATTTGAAGGTGACACCGGCGCGCAGCACGTGGTCGAGCCAGGCCTTGAGGGTGCTGGGGATGGCGAAGTTGTACATCGGCGCAGCCAGCACCAGCACATCGGCGGCCAACAATTCGTCGGTCAGCAGGTTGGACAGCGCCAGCGCGGCCTGCTCGGCCTCACTCTGCTGCCCGGCCGGGGTCATCCAGCCGCCCAGCAAGTTGGCGTCCAGGTGCGGCACCTGATCAACAGCAAGGTCACGCACCTTGATCTGGTCAGCTGGGTTGGCAGCCGACCAGTTGGCGATAAATTGCGCAGTCAGCTGACGCGAAATCGAACCTTGCTGACGGGCGCTGCTTTCAATAACCAGGACGTTTGCCATGTTGTTTGCTCCATCGAAGGGTTGTTGAACGTCGATGGGCAAAGAATAGGAGCGCACAATCCGATTAAAAAGCGCAAATATCTGCGCCAAACAATCTAATAATTTGATTTATAGCCAGCCCAGGCTTAGTCTCTGGGCTGTTGCGGCCAAGGACTGTCTAGCTGAGCTCGCAGGTCAGCTTGACCCGTAATTTGATAATGCTGCGGCTGAACTTCACCGCTAGGTTGCTGCTTTCACCGGCAGCCAGGCTGACCTTGCGGGTGCGTGGCGCTTCCGGGCCGTTGCGGAATACCGCCGCACACTTGGCATCGCTGCGGCCATAGTTGTATAGCTGCAAACCGCCCATGTTGTGGTCGATTTCCTGGGTGGTGGCCGAAACTTCAGCGCCATTGAGCTGTTTCTCCACCTCGATCGGGTAGGCCATTACAGTCAGCGGCAGGCAGGCCAGCAGTGCGCAACAGAGCTTTTTCATCAGGCAGTCTCCGGCAAAAGACGGCCAGTTTAGGTTGATTGAGTCGCTATTTACACCCAGGAACTTGAGTGAGCACAGGAACTGAATATGAAAGCCCCTCGCGTAACCCTCGACCAATGGCGCACCCTGCAGGCGGTGGTCGATCACGGCGGTTTTGCTCAGGCGGCCGAAGTGCTGCACCGCTCGCAATCCTCGGTCAGCTACACCGTGGCGCGCATGCAGGAGCAGTTGGGCGTGCCGCTGCTACGTATCGACGGGCGCAAGGCGGTGTTGACCGAAGCTGGTGACGTACTGCTGCGCCGCTCGCGGCAACTGGTCAAACAGGCCAGCCAACTGGAAGACCTCGCCCACCATATGGAGCAGGGCTGGGAGGCCGAAGTGCGCCTGGTGGTCGATGCTGCCTACCCCAACGCCCGCCTGGTGCGCGCACTGACCGCCTTTATGCCGCAGAGCCGTGGTTGCCGGGTGCGCCTGCGCGAGGAGGTGCTGTCCGGCGTGGAAGAAGTGCTCAAGGACGGCATGGCTGACCTGGCCATCAGCGCGCTGAACATTCCCGGTTTTCTTGGCGCGGAAATGAGCACCGTGGAGTTTGTCGCCGTCGCCCACCCCGATCACCCGCTGCACCGTCTGCAGCGCGTCGTCACCTTTCAGGATCTGGAAACCCAGATGCAGGTAGTAATCCGCGATTCCGGGCGCCAGCAGCCGCGCGATGTCGGCTGGCTCGGCGCCGAACAACGCTGGACGGTCGGCAGCCTGGCCACCGCCGCCACCTTTGTCAGCAATGGCCTGGGCTTTGCCTGGTTGCCGCGTCACCTGATCGAGCGAGAACTCAAGGATGGCCAGCTCAAGCCCCTACCGCTGGATCAGGGCGGCAGCCGTAATCCGCTGTTCTTCCTGTACTCGAACAAAGACAAACCCTTGGGCCCGGCCACGCAGATTCTCGTCGAGCTGATCCAGCGCTTCGATGCCGCCCCTTTGAATGCAGCCTTTGCTGCGCCCCTGCCCTCCGCCTGAGAGGAACCTGTAGATGTCATTTTTTGATAACGACGACTGCCAGCTGCACTACGAGGAATACGGCCACGGCGCGCCCGTGCTGCTGGTCCACGGCCTCGGTTCGAGTACCCGCGACTGGGAATATCAGATCCCCGAGCTGGCTCGTCACTACCAGGTTATCGCCCTCGATGTGCGCGGCCACGGCCGCTCGGACAAACCCCGCGAGCGCTACAGCATTCAAGGTTTTGCCGAGGATGTGGCAGCGCTGATTGAGCACCTGCAATTACCACAGGTGCATCTGGTGGGCATCTCCATGGGCGGCATGATTGGCTTTCAGCTGGGCGTCGATCGCCCCGAACTGCTGAAGAGCCTGTGCATCGTCAACAGCGGCCCGGAAGTGAAGGCGAAAAGCCCGCGCGACTATATCGAGATCGCCAAACGCTGGACGCTGTCCCGCCTGCTCAGCCTCGACACCATTGCCAAAGCCCTGGGCAGACTGCTGTTCCCCAAGCCGGAGCAGGAAGAGCTGCGGCAGAAAATCCTCGCGCGCTGGCCGCAGAACGACAAGCGTGCTTACCTTGCCAGCCTGGATGCGATTATCGGTTGGGGCGTGCGGGAACGCCTGGCGCGGATCAGCTGTCCGACCCTGGTGATCACGGCCGACCGCGATTACACCCCGGTGGCGCAGAAGCAGGCCTACGTTGATGAAATGGCCAATGCGCGCCTGCTGGTGATCGACGATTCGCGCCACGCCACACCGCTGGACCAACCCGAACAATTCAACAGCAGCCTGCTGGCCTTCCTTGCCGAAGTCGAACAGGCCGCTCCCACTGCCAAGCCACAATAAGGACTACCACGCATGTTCAAGACCCTCACCCTCGCCGCCTGCTCCATCCTGTTTGCCGGCAGCCTGCTGGCCGCCGAGAACCCGAAAGTGCTGCTGACCACCAGCCTCGGGGACATCGAGATCGAACTGGATGCCGAGAAGGCACCGATCAGCACCGCCAACTTCCTCGCCTACGTCGACAGCGGCTACTACGCCGGCACCCAGTTCCACCGGGTAATTCCAGGCTTTATGGTGCAAGGCGGCGGCTTCGATGCCGACATGCAGCAAAAAGACACCCAGGCACCGATCAAGAACGAAGCCGACAACGGCCTGCACAACGTGCGCGGCACCCTGGCCATGGCGCGTACCCAGGTACGCGATTCGGCCACCAGCCAGTTCTTTATCAACCACAAGGACAACGCCTTCCTCGACCACGGCTCGCGCGACTTCGGTTACGCGGTGTTCGGCAAGGTGGTGAAGGGCATGGACGTGGTCGACAAGATCGCCCAGGTGCCGACTGCCAACCGTGGCGGCCATCAGAATGTGCCGCGTGAGCCGGTGCTGATCACCGCCGCCAAGCGTCTCTGATAACTCCACGCGGGGTGGGCCTGCTCACCCCGTGCGCTTTAACCCTCCTTTTTTCTGCGCAACACCCTCCCCGGCAAACTCGTTAGAATCGGGCGCTATTCCCTGATCTAGGCAGGATGCCTGACATGTTGTTTCGCCGCTTCGAACACCTTATTGACGTCTTCAAAGCCAGCCCGGATGTCGAGCCGCCGGCCGGCATGCTGGCGTTTTATGCCTACTACCTGCGCCAGGTCTGGCCGCTGATGATCGCCGTGCTGGTGGTCGGCTTTGTCGCCGCCCTGATCGAAGTGGCGCTGTTCAGCTTCCTCGGTCAGCTGATCGACATGACGCAGAACACCCCAAGTGGCGAGTTCTTCGAGCAACATCAAGGCACCCTGCTGTGGATGCTGCTGGTGGCGCTGGTCATCCGCCCGCTGGTGTTCGGCCTGCACAATCTGCTGACGCATCAGACCATCAACCCTGGCCTGACCAACCTGATCCGCTGGCAGAACCACCGTTATGTGCTCAAGCAGAGCCTAAGCTTTTTCCAGAACGACTTCGCCGGGCGCATCGCCCAACGCATCATGCAAACCGGCCCCTCGCTGCGCGACTCAGCGATGCAGGTGGTCGACGCGCTCTGGCATGTACTGGTGTATGCCGTCAGCGCGCTGTACCTGTTTGCCGCCGCCGACCTGCGCCTGATCACACCGCTGCTGCTGTGGATAGTCGGTTACTGCGCGGCGCTCTGGTATTTCGTGCCGCGCATCAAGGAACGCTCTGCGGCGGACTCGGCGGCGCGCTCGAAAGTCATGGGCCGGGTGGTCGACGGCTACAGCAACGTCACCACCCTCAAGCTGTTCGCCCACACCCAGGTCGAGGAACACTACGCCCGCGAAGCCATGCAGGAATTGCTCGGCAAGGTGCGTTTGCAGTCGCGCATCATCACCACCCTGGATTTCCTGATCACCTGCCTTAACGGCATGCTGATCGTCGGCACCGGCGCGTTGGCCCTGTGGCTGTGGGACCAGCAACTGATCAGCACCGGTGCTATCGCCCTGGCGCTGGGCCTGGTGATTCGCATCAACGGCATGGCCGAATGGATCATGTGGGTGGTCAACGGCATTTTCGAGAACGTCGGCACCGTGCAGGACGGCATGAAAACCATCGTCCAGCCGCGCCAGGTGCTCGACCAGGCGCAGGCCAAACCGCTGCAAGTCAGCCAGGGCGCCGTGCAGTTCGACAACATTCACTTTCACTACGGCAAACGCAACGGCGTGATCGCCGGCCTGAGCCTGACAGTGGCGCCCGGCGAGAAGATCGGCCTGATCGGCCCTTCTGGCGCCGGCAAATCAACCCTGGCCAACCTGCTGCTGCGCCTCTACGACCTGGAGAGCGGGCGCATCCTGATCGACGGCCAGAACATCGCTGAGGTAGCCCAGGAAAGTCTGCGCGCGCAGATCGGCATGGTCACCCAGGACACCTCGCTGCTGCACCGCTCGATCCGCGACAATTTGCTCTACGGCAAACCCGAAGCCAGCGAAGCCCAGCTGCTCGACGCCGTACGCAAGGCCCGCGCCGACAGCTTTATCCCGCTACTGGACGACGGCATGGGCGGCCATGGGTTCGACGCGCAGATCGGCGAGCGCGGGGTAAAACTTTCCGGTGGCCAGCGCCAACGCATCGCCATCGCCCGCGTGCTGCTCAAGGACGCACCGATCCTGGTGCTGGACGAAGCCACCTCGGCGTTGGACTCGGAAATCGAAGCGGCGATCCAGGAAAGCCTGGATACCCTGATGCAGGGCAAAACGGTGATCGCCATCGCCCACCGCCTGTCGACCATCGCGCGCATGGACCGCTTGGTGGTGATCGATCAGGGGCGCATTATCGAAACCGGCAGCCACAGTGAGCTGATTGCCGCAGGCGGCCTCTACGCGCGGCTTTGGCAGCACCAGACCGGCGGATTTGTCGGAGTGGAGTAAAACGCAGAACGCGGATACACCACTCCCCCCGTAGGAGCGGCCCATGGCCGCGAAAAGATGTAGATACACCACCAATGCGGGGCCGTATCAAAACCAGATGGCATTCCAGAACGGATAATCCCCGAGCCGCTTAACCAACCCCGCTCGTAACGGATTGGCCACGATATAACGGGCGACTGCTTGCAGGTCTTGCTCATTACGCAGGACATGATCATGAAAGGCTTTCGACCACAGCGAACCGGTCCTGTTCAGACTCTGATTAGCATGGCGGGAACTGGCGGATTTAAGCCGACCCACCAGATCGCCGAGGCGGTCGGCATCGCCAAGCTGCAGTAACCAGTGCGCATGATCCGGCATCAACACCCAGGCCAGCATGCGGCTACTTCTGAGTAAGGCGGGGTCTTCAAAACAGCGTGCGGCTGCGCAGGCCGTAGGGAAATGGGCGAACAGCGGCTCGCGGTTTTCGCTAGTTGCAGTTATCAAATAGACCGTATTGCTCAGGGAAACACGACCTCTACGCAAGGCCGCGTGTCCTGGCGCTTTTTTGTAGCTGTAACGCTCATCCATAAGCGTTCTCCTTGAGAAATTCGCGGGCATGGCCGCTCCTACTAGTAGTGCGGTGGTCATCCTGTAGGAGCGGGCCATGCCCGCGAAGCGGTTTCAGATACGTGCGTGTGAGCCCTGATCGAAGGGCAAGGGGACGCTTAGCTCCATGCCCGCGAAAACTCTCAGTCCTGCCGATACGGCAACAAACCGCGTGCATCCTCAGCATAACCGCGCACGCCGTGCTGTTCCTCTACGAGGAAGTTCGCCACGGCATTGCGCAGGCCAGGGTGGCAGAGGTAGTGCCAGGAGTGGGTGATCACCGGCTCAAAGCCGCGGATCAGCTTGTGCTCGCCTTGAGCACCGGCGTCGAAACGTTGCAGGCCAGCAGCGATGGCATGGTCCATACCCTGGTAGAAACAGGTCTCGAAATGCAGCCGGTCGAACTCGGCCAGGCAACCCCAGTAGCGTCCGTACAGGCTGTCGCCGCCGACCAGGCTAAAGGCCATAGCCACTGGTCTACCGGCCTGATGAGCGAGCACCACGCGGATCATCTCGGGCATACGCTCGGCCAACAGGCTGAAGAAGGCGCGCGTCAGGTAGGGTGACTGGCCACGCACCCGGTAGGTGTTGGCGTAACACAGGTAGACAAAATCCCATTCCAGCTCACTGAGCTGATGGCCCTCACGCCAGTCAAATTCGATGCCCTGCCCCGCCACTTGCTCGCGCTCCTTGCGCATCTGTTTGCGCTTGCGCGAGCTGAGCGCATCGAGAAAATCCTGAAAGTCCCTGTAACCGCGGTTGCGCCAATGAAACTGACACCCCAGACGCTGCAACCAGCCGTCGCGGCCCTGCAGCAGGGCATTCTCAGCCTCAGTGGTGAAGTTGATATGCAGGCTCGACAGGCCCTGTTGCTCCAAGCCGGCGCTCAAGCCATCGAGAAGTTGCCCGGCCGCCTGCGGTGCGCCCAGCAAGCGCTGACCGGTAACCGGGGAGAAGGGAATCGCGCCGAGCAGCTTGGGGTAATACTCGATACCGGCCCGGTGGCAGGCATCCGCCCAGCCATGGTCGAACACGTATTCGCCATAGGAGTGACTTTTCACATAGCTCGGCATCGCGGCCAGCAGTTGGCCCTGCTCGCCCTTTAAAACCGCATGGGCAGGTTGCCAACCACTGCGCCCACCAACGCTGCCGCTGTCTTCCAGTGCAGAAAGAAAGGCGTGGCGCAAGAAAGGCTGCGCATCAGTCAGCAGAGCATCCCACTGACTGGCGGCAATTTCATTGATGGAATTCAGTTGGCTCAGCAACATCGACGGCTCGGCGAGTCAGGCAAGACTGCACTATATATTGCCGCATGCCTGGGCGCTGCGATGGCTTTACTGGCAGATCATTGAAAATCCAGGCAAGGCAAGGCAAGCAAGCAAGCCACCACCGCCTGCATTGAGTAGAACGGCTCAAAGCGCACCGACAACCAATCACCCGGTTTGGCGAGCTACGGTCACAGCGCTCAACCCCATTACCAGTAACAGCAGAGCACAGACGCGCATCAGTCCTTCTGCCCATAAAAACTCGAAAAAAAACCCCGCACTAGGCGGGGTTCAAAGAAAGGAGCAGCAGTTGAGCGGTATTACTTAGAACACGTACTGCAGACGGCCGATGATGGCTTTGCCGTCGTCCTGCACGTTTTCACCACCTACTTGCGAGTTGGTGTCGATGTTATCTACTTGGTAGTCAACGTAGTTCAGGCTCATGCGTACAGCGGGAGTGGCGAAGTAGTTCACACCAACCACCACGGCGCTGGCTTCGAACTCGTCACCGGCATCCGCAGCCACAACACCGGCCAGGCCCAGGTTGCCTGGAATGGCGGTCGCATCAGAGTCAATCTCGGTGCTTTCGTAGCGAGCGAAGACTTCCCAGGTGCCTTTCATATCGGTCGGCTTGTCCCACTTGCCGTCGCTGCCTTTGTAACCACGAGCCGCGCCGAACATGTAGGAAACCTGCGCGGTGTAACCGCTCATATCCACATCGGAATCAGCACCAACAAGGTTCTCACCGGTAATGCTGCGCTGGAAGTATTCAGCCTGGCCACGCAGGCCACCGAACTGAACACCCGACTCCAACAGCCATTCGCTGTCTTGGTCAGCCACGCGCACATCACCGAAGGTCAGGCGGAAATCGTTGTCGCTGCGGATACCCATACGGGTACGGGCACGAGCACGGTCATCGTCCGAGCTGCTGTCGTGGTAGTTGGCAGCCAGGTGAACAACATCAGTGCCATTCAGGTACGGAGCCCAGTGAGCACGCAGGGTGTAACCGAACAGTTCGTCGTTGTCATCAGACTCGTAGTTGTTGGCGTTGTCACTTTCATCGTAGGTGGCAACCTGAGCCATGAGGCCGTAGTTGTCGCCAGAGTGCTTAACGTTTACGCCAAACTGAGCGTCTTCATCACCGTGGAGGAAGTCGTACATAAATGGACGTTCGATGGCGGTGATCCACGACGAGCTGGTGGTGCCTTCCAAACCGTAGTCAACACCGAAGCGGCCGACAGTGAAGGTAGCCAGATCCAGACCGGTGTAAGTGATATAGGCACGATCGACATCGGTGCCCTCTGCAAGGCCGTCATAGGACAGACGCACGCCCCAGCCCCAATCCTTGTAGGCCACACCTTCCAGGCCGATTTCACCGCGGCGGATAAAGGTATTGAAGGTGTCATCGAACGGATTGTTCTGATCGGCTGCCTGCAGGCCATCAAAGTTGGTGGCATCCCACTGCAGCTTACCGCCCAGTTTGAAGCTGAATTCTTTGTC
Source organism: Pseudomonas sp. (assembly GCA_035655415.1). GTDB lineage: Bacteria > Pseudomonadota > Gammaproteobacteria > Pseudomonadales > Pseudomonadaceae > Aquipseudomonas. The sequence goes on along the minus strand of DASRUM010000252.1, from coordinate 205 downwards.
GGTAGTGGCGACTTCCAGGCCACCCTTGGTCTTGATCACGAGATCGGCGCCGTCAGTGCTGACAGTACCGGCGAAAGCCTGGGCGGAAACGGCCAGGGCCAGAGCGCTGGTTGCGAAGCCGGCCATTACTCCACGAAAGCTGTGCTTACGGATCATCGAAGATTCCTCTAAATGGACTTTTAAGTGTTGAAAACACCCGAGCGCT
>DASRUM010000251.1:0-119850 GCA_035655415.1 Pseudomonas sp. | reverse complement strand
GCATGCGGTTGGCCGCCGGCGAGTACCTTGGCACCTTTGCTGACCGCATCGGCGATATGCTCCTCAACTTTGGCCACTGCATTAGCGTTGATCAACGGGCCCTGTTGAGCACCGTCTTCATCGGCCGGGGCGACCTTGAGGGCGTTTACCGCGGCGACCAGGCGCTGGCTGAATTCCTCGTACACGCCGTTCTGCACCAGAAAGCGGTTGGTGCACACACAGGTCTGCCCGCTGTTGCGGAACTTCGAGCCCAGCGCGCCTTGCACGGCGGCGTCGAGGTCGGCGTCGTCGAAGACGATAAAGGGCGCGTTGCCGCCCAGCTCCAGCGAGACCTTCTTGATGGTCGCCGCGCACTGCGCCATCAGCAGTTTGCCAATACCGGTGGAGCCGGTGAACGAGAGCTTCTGCACGTCCGGGTTGCCGGTCAGCTCGCCGCCGATGGCGCGCGAGTCGGTGCCGGGCACGATATTCAGCACGCCAGCGGGAATCCCGGCGCGCTCGCCCAGCACCGCCAGGGCCAGGGCCGACAATGGGGTTTCCGAGGCCGGTTTGACCACCACGGTGCAGCCGGCGGCCAGGGCCGGGCCGACCTTGCGGGTGATCATGGCGTTGGGAAAGTTCCACGGGGTGATCGCCGCGACCACGCCGATGGCCTGCTTGATCACCACCAGGCGACGGCCTTGCTTGTCGTGGGGGATCACATCGCCGTAGATGCGTTTGGCTTCCTCGGCGAACCATTCGATAAAGCTGGCACCGTAGGCGATTTCGCCGCGGCTCTCGGCCAGGGGTTTGCCCTGTTCCCAACTGAGCAGGCGGGCCAGGTCTTCCTGATTTTCCATGATCAGGTTGTACCAGCTGCGCAGGATGGCGCTGCGCTCTTTGGCGGTCTTCTCGCGCCAGGCGGGCAGGGCGGCCTTGGCGGCGGCTATGGCGCGGGCGGTTTCGGCCTGTCCGACCGAGGCGACCATGGCGATCAATTCGCCGTTGGCCGGGTTGGTTACGGAAAAGAGCGCTTGGTTGTCGGCGTCGACCCACTGGCCGTCGATATAGGCCTGTTCGCGTAGCAAGTTGGTGTGGTTGAGTTTCATCGCATGGCTCCGAAAGAAACATGACCGCCGGTAGCATGGAAAGGGCGGACATGGTGTGCGCCTCCAAGGTGCCGGTGGCGATTTGTTCGGAGATTTTTTTATATTTTCGTGATTATTATCAAATCATTTTTAGAAAAATGCTCAATATAAGAGATTTATGAGATTTTATATCGGTAAATTGGTTGGTTTACGAAGGGCCTGATGTGCTCTGCGGCTTTTGCATGTTGGTCGCGATGAGCTTGGCGGTCTGGATCACCAGGTCAATAACGCGCTCCTGGCGCAGCAGCTTGAAGGTATCGGTGGTGCCGACCGCCGAGACGCTGCCGACCACCTCCTTGCCGTCCATGACGATGATCGGCGCGGCAATACCGGTGAGTCCCAGGTTCAGTTCGTCATGGGTGATGCAGTAGCCGTCCTTGCGGATCTTCTTCGCCGCCCGAGCGAACTCCGACCAGCTGCGCGTGCTGTAGGGATTATTGGGGTCCTTGGAAATCTGTTCCTCGAACAGTTTCAGCAGGCGCCGACCCTTCTGGTGGGCCACCAGCACCTTCGACTGTGCACCGCGAAACGGTGGCAGCGGATGACCACGGCCGAACGCGAAATGGTGCTGCTCGTTGGGGTCGGTGATGTAGGTGTTGATGATGTGGCCGTCATAGAAAACGCTGGCGAACACCGCCAGGCCGGTCTCCTCAGACAAGCGCTGCATCGGCTCGCGACCCGCAATGAGGATCGGGTCGTACTGCCGCATCATCCAGTCCAGCTCGATGATGCGTGGGCCGAGGGCGTAGTTGCCGGCACCGACGCGGCTCAGTAGTCCGGCCTCACACAGGTCTTTGACGTAGCGGTAGACCGTGGCGCGCGACAGTCCCATGCGTTCGGCGATGGTTTCCGGGTCCAGTTGTAGTTGCTGCGGGCCGAACAGGTCCAGCACCCCCAGGGTCTTGCTCAAGCTGCTCATTTTATTCCTTTCAGATTACGCCCTGCGTAGAAGGCGCCGGTGGACGACTGCGAGAAAGCATAGCTGGGATTGAGCGCTGTTTTCGAGATGTTTTTAGGTTTAAAAATCTCATTTATCTCGTATTTTGAGCCTTTTGTTAAAAAATACTTGTTGTGATTCCAGTGCGATGCAATAAATCTCGCAATCGTCAACGCATGCCATGGGATTGCCAAATGAATGGTGCCGAATTGCTTATCAAGGCCGCTGTTGCCAGCGGTGTCGAGTACTGCTTCGCCAACCCCGGAACCACTGAGATACCGCTGGTTGCCGCAATGGGCACTGAGCCTGCGCTGAAGCCGGTGCTGTCGATGTTCGAGGGCGTCTGTACGGGCGCCGCCGATGGTTATGGGCGCATCGCCGGAAAGCCTGCCATGACCCTGACCCACCTTGGCCCAGGCTTCGCCAATGGCATCGCCAACCTGCACAACGCCCGCCGTGCCAATACGCCGATCGTCAACGTGATCGGTGATCACGCCTCCTGGCACGGCAACTACGATCCGCCCCTGGCCAGCGATATCGAAGCCCTGGCCGGCACTGTGTCCGGTTGGGTGCGCACTTCGCGCCATGCCCAGCGCATCGGTGAGGACCTGCAGTGCGCCGTGCAGGCCGCCTGGCAGCCGCGCGGGCAGATCGCCAGCCTGATCCTGCCAATGGACCTACAAGCCAGCGCGGTCACGGCCGAGGCGCTGCGCTTCGCCCCGATGCAACCGCCGATCCGCCGCTTTGCTGGCGATAAGGTCGAGCGTGTGGCGGCTGAACTCAAGGCCGGTAAGCGCCTGGTGTTTATTGTCGGTGATAACGGCCTGACGGCTGCTGGCCTGGAAGCGGCCGGTCGCCTGGCGCAGCTCAGCGGCGTGCGCCTGTTCGCCGAGACCTTCCCGCGGGTCAGCCATCGAGGTGGTGGCCTGCCGGATCTGGATCGCCTGCCGTACTTCCCGGAAGTGGCCATCGAAATCCTTGATCAGTTCGACCTGGTGGTGTGTGCCGGGGTGCCGGAGCCGATCAGCTATTTCGGCTACGAAGGCATCGCCTCGCGCCTGGCTGAGCGTGATCGCCTGCTGTCGCTGGCCGAGGTCGGTGACGACGTGGTCGGTGCACTCCGCGCCCTGGCCGATGCCCTCGGCGCGCCGGCTCATGTGCCGAGTGTGCAGGGCATCGACCTGCCACCGGCCGACGAGGCGCTGACGCCGCAATCAGTCGGTCGCGTGCTGGCCGCAGCGCTGCCGCATGAGTGCATCGTGTCTATCGAAGGTGGCACCTGTGGTTATCCCTTCTTCACCGCTTCGGCGGGGGCGGCGCGCCATCGCGTGCTGACCAACACCGGCGGCGCAATCGGCCAGGGCATCCCGGCCGGCTTTGGCGCGGCCCTGGCCGAGCGGGGCAATACCGTGTTCTGCCTGCAATCAGACGGCAGCGCGCAGTACACCATCCAGACCTTGTGGAGCATCGCCCGCGAGCAATTGCCAGTAGTCATCCTGATCGCTGCCAACCACCGCTACGCGATCCTACAAAACGAGCTACGCCGCTTCGGCGTCACCGAGTTCGGCCCGCAGGCCCTGGCCCTGACTGAGCTGGATCGCCCACGCGTGGACTGGAAAGCCCTGGCCAAAGGCTACGGCGTCGCGGCCAGCAGCGTGCGCAGCAATGCCGAACTGCAGCAGGCCCTGGCGCGTGCCATTGCCTCGGCTGCCCCCTGCCTGATCGAAATGGAGCTGTAAGACCATGAGCGATATCGAGCTGTTGCCCGCGGTACGTGAATTTCTCAGCACGCCGCGCCGCCTGTTCATCGGCGGCTCCTGGCAGGACGCCGCCCTCGGGCAGGCCTTTGCCGTGGAGAACCCTGCCACCGAGCAGGTGCTTTGCGAAGTCGCCGAGGCCTCGGAAACCGACGTCGACGCTGCTGTGGCCGCGGCCCGCGCGGCCTTCGAGGGCCCTTGGCGGCGTGAGACGCCGGCCCGACGTGGCCTGTTGATGATGCGCCTGGCTGACCTGCTGGAGGCGTACGCCGAAGAGCTGGCGCAACTGATCACCCTGGAGAACGGCAAGCCCATCGCCAACGCCCGTGGCGAGGCGGCAAGCGCGGCCAACATCATCCGTTACTTCGCCGGTTGGCCGACCAAGATCGAAGGCAGCACTGTGCCGGTGTCGCCGGCCAGCGGCGCACCGATGCTCAACTACACCCTGCGCGAGCCCGTGGGTGTGTGTGCGCTGATCGTGCCGTGGAACTTCCCTCTAACCATGTGCGTGTGGAAGCTCGGCCCAGTGCTGGCCACCGGCTGCACCGCCGTGCTCAAGCCCGCCGAGCAGACTCCGCTGGTAGCTGTGCGCCTGGTGCAGCTGATCGAGCAGGCGGGCATTCCCGCTGGCGTGGTCAACCTGCTCACCGGCCTTGGCGTGCGCACCGGCGCGCCGCTGGCACAGCATGCCGACGTGGACAAGATTGCCTTCACCGGCTCGACCCAGGTCGGCCGGCTGATCGCCCAGGCCGCCACAAGCAACATGAAAAAGGTCTCGCTGGAATTGGGCGGCAAGTCGCCAAACATCATCCTCCCGGACGCGGATATTGCTCGCGCCGCCAAGGGCGCCGCCGACGGCATTTTCTATAACCAAGGCCAGGTGTGCACCGCCGCCTCGCGCCTGTACGTACATGAGAGCGTGCTTGATCAGGTGCTCGCCGAACTGCGCCGACATGCCACGGCCTACGTGCTCGGCTCCGGCCTGAACCCGGCAAACAGCATGGGGCCGCTGGTTTCCGGTCGGCAACTGAACAGCGTCAGCGGCTACTTGCAGCGTGGCCAGGCAGAGGGTGCCGAGCTGATATGTGGCGGCAAACGTCCCGAGCATCTGGACAAGGGCCACTTTATTGAGCCGACCGTATTCCTCGATCGCGCCGAACAAGCCTGCGTGGCCCGCGAGGAAATCTTCGGCCCGGTGGTGACGGTGATGAGCTGGTCCGACACCGACGAGCTGGTCAGTCGTGCCAACGATTCACCCTTCGGGCTGGCCGCTGGCCTGTGGACCCGTGACCTGCGCGCCGCCCACCGCCTGGCCGCCGAGCTCAAGGCCGGTTCGGTGTGGATCAACTGCTGGAACGTGGTCGACCCGGCCTCGCCATTCGGTGGTTACAAACAATCCGGCTGGGGCCGGGAAATGAGCAAGCACGTGATCGACGCCTACACCGAGACCAAGAGCGTCTTCGTCGATCTCGCCTGACCCAACGAAAACAAGAGGATTGATCATGGATCTGCAACTCAAAGACCGCGTGGCCATCGTCACCGGCGGCGGCATGGGCATCGGTAAGGAAGTGGCGCGTTTTCTCTCCCAGGAAGGCTGCAAAGTGGTGATCTGTGCCCGGCGCATGGAATACCTCAAGCAGACTGCCGAAGAGATCAGCGCCGAGACCGGCAACGAAGTGCTGCCGCTGTTCTGCGACACCAACGAGATGAGTGCGGTGGCCGAGATGGTCGCCGAGACCAAGCGTCACTTCGGCCGCATCGACATTCTGGTCAACGGCGCTGCCGCTCCATCTGGCGTGGTGCGCAACGACATCGAACATGCCGGTGACGACGAGCTGCTGTCGGACCTGAACACCAAGGTGATCGGCTACTTCCGCTGTTCCAAGGCGGTAACCCCGCACATGAAGGAGTTGGGCTTCGGTCGCATCATCAACATCGGTGGCCTGACCGGCCGTGGCAGCAAGGTGCTCTCCGGCATGCGCAACCTGGCCATCGCCCATATGACCAAGACTCTGTCCGACCAGCTCGGCCCGGCAGGTATCACCGTCAATCTGATCCACCCGGGCGTGGTCGACACCCCGCACATCCAGGAGCTGTACGAGCGTGAGGGCGTCAAGCAGGGCAAGACCCCGCAGCAGGTTGAGCAGGGTTATATCGACGCCACGCCAATCCGCCGCACCTTGCAGCCGATCGAAATGGGCTGGCTGATCGGTTTTCTCGCCTCGCCCAAGGCGGGCTCCATCACCGGTGAATCAATCGGCATCGATGGCGGCCTGACTCGCGGCATCTTCATCTGAGGAGCAAGCAACTATGAGCAACGGAACCTTTCTGGTCGCGACGGTTGGCCAGGCCATTATCCGCAGCGCTGACAACGGCACCACCTGGCACCGTCAGGGCCTTGGCCAGCCGCTGGAGTTCGACGCCATCACCCGTTCGCTGAGCCTCGACCCGCAGCAGCCGGAAGTGATCTACGCTGGCGCCGATATTGGCTTGATTGTCAGCCGCGACGTCGGCAGTCACTGGGAGCTGGTGGACGCGCCGTTCAACGGGCAGACCGTGTGGAAAGTAGCTGTCGATCCGCAGGATTCGCAGCGCATCTTCGTCGGTACTGGCGCACCCTCACGCGCGGTGCTGTGGCGCACACTTGATGGTGGTCAGAGCTGGTACCGCGTGCCGGTGGAGATCCCCGAATTCTGCGAAGGTGTGAGCAAACCGCGGCTGCTGGCCTTCGCCTATGACCCGACCGACCGCAATCAGGTCTGGTTCGGCCTGGAGGAGGGCGGCCTGTTCCACAGCCGCGACGGCGGCGACACCTTCACCCGTGTCGATGAACGCCTGTTGTGGGACTACAACTCGGACATCCACAACATCCTGGTCATGCCCAATCACGGCAAGAAGATCATCGTGGTGGTGTGCGTCAACGCCATTTACCGCAGTGAAGATGAAGGCCTGAGCTGGAGCGGGCAACTGGCCAAGGATGACTTTGGCCTGTACTACGTGCGCGCCATGAACGCGCCGCTGGGCAGTGAAGACACCGTCTACCTGAGCATCTCCGATGGTACGCCCGGCACCACCAGCAAGATCCTCGTTTCGCGCGACGCGGCCGAGACCTGGGAAGTGCTGCCGCTGCCGCAACAGCCCAACTCTTGCGTCTGGGTCATTGGCATCAACCCGAACAACCCGAAGCAGATCATCGCCGGTACCAAGTACGGCCACCTGTTCACCTCAGCGAACGGCGGTGACGGCTGGCTCAAGCAGTGGCGCGATTTCAGTGAAATTGCCGATGTGCTGTGGACGCCGGCCGTCGCGCAGATCAAGCCGGCCCATACCTCTGTCGCCAGCAAGAAGTGAGGAGCTCTGCATGAAAGTCGAAATCGTGCGTACCCACCTGTCCCTGTTCGTTACCGACCCGAATGCCTCTGCACTTTGGTATGCCGATGTACTCGGCATGCACGAGAGTGCCCGTGGTGAGGCCTGGGTGATGATGGCCTTCGGCAGCAAGCACCACGATATCGCCCTGATCAAAGCCGCGCCCGGTGCTCACCAGGGCGGCTTGGGTCTGCAGCACTATGGGCTGGAGATCGCGGGTGACATGACCACCCTGCGTCAGCTTTACGGCATGTTGCTGAGCAAGGGCGTGGAGGTGGTGAAGATCACCGACCACGAAATCGGCAACGGCCTGTACTTCAACGACCCGGACGAGAACCGTCTGGAATTCTTCCTTGAGACCGATCACGACGACGACCGGGCTAAGGCCCGCTTCAAGGCCGCTTGCGCGCCCAGTCGCAACATCACTCTCGACCCCCTCTGAGGACAATGCTATGAACCCGAGCAACTTCGCCAATTATCACATCCGTAAGTGGTACAGCTTCACCGAGGAAACCCTGGCCAATGAGTCCGGGCAACTGGCCGATGGCGAGCCGCTATTCAAGTACGTGATTGCCGCTGCCGTGCACAATCCCTATGCCGGGCGTTTCAGCCAGGACCTGAGCGCACTGATCGACGACTCGCCAGCACTGGGTGAGGAGTTCGGCCGGCGCATCCGTGAGCTGGCCGGCGAGCGGAAAATTCTCAGCTACGGCAAGGCCTGTCTGGTCGGCGCCAATGGCGAGTACGAGCACGGTAACGCCTTTCTCACCAACCCGGCAGCGGACCCGATCCGCGTGGCACTGGGCGGTGGCAAATCCTGGGTGCCGTCCACCGGCAAACGTGGCGCGCCGGGTTGCACCATCGATGTGCCGCTGGCGCACAAGGATGCGCTCTATGTGCGCGCCCAGTACGACACCGTGTCGGTGACTTTCGGTGACGGCCCGGCGCCGGACGAAGTGATCATCATCTGGGCCTTCGCCACCCGGGGGCGTTTGCATGCACGCTTGGGCGGCCTGCGCGCAGAAGACATCAAGGGCGATAACGGCCTGACCTGATCGGGAGCATTGCGATGACCGTGCACAGCCAGTTCTTCAACAACCGCAGCGGGTTGCGCCTGCATGTCCTGTGCTGGGGCAACCCGCAGGGCACGCCGCTGATTCTGCTGCACGGTCTGCGTGCCTATGCGCAGACCTGGGAATCCTTGGCGCAGGCGCTGGGCGATGACTTCTGCTGCTACGCATTGGATCAGCGCGGGCGTGGCCTGAGCGACTGGGCCGAGAGCAGCAGCTACCACACCCAATCCTACGTGCACGATCTGGAAGACCTGGTCGCGCACCTGGAGCTGCAGCATTTCGCCCTGGTCGGCCATTCCCTTGGCGGGGCCAATGCGCTGGAATACGCACGGCAAAATCCGGGGCGCCTGCTGGCGCTGGTGGTCGAGGACATCGGTCCTGGTTCGTCGAGCGTTGGCGATGGTGCCGAGCGCATCCGCCGCGAGATGCGCCAAACGCCGTTGTTATTTGCCGACTGGGAAGCGGCGCGAGCATTCTGGGTTAAGTCGCGTCCTGGGTTGTCGGAGCAGGGCCTGCGTTTGCGTCTGGCCCACTCCATGCGTGAGACAGCGCAGGGTATCGTTTGGCGGCATGACCAGCTGGGCATTGCCGATGCGCGTTTGAGCATCGAACCGGTCGATCTTTGGCCGGCCGTACGGGCACTGGATTGTCCGACGCTGTTCGTGCGCGGTGGCAATTCGGACTTCTTACCGCCTGCGACGTTGGCCGCCATGCAGGAACAAAACAGCAACATCCGTACCGTGGAAATCGCTGGCGCGAGCCATTACGTACACGATGACCAGGGCGAAGCGTTCAACCGTACTGTCGCCGGATACCTCCGGGACATGACCAAGCCATCAGAATAAGAAACGGGTGAGCAAAAGATGAAACGGGAAACTACCCAGGTCGTAATCGTTGGTGGCGGCCCCAATGGCATCACCGCCGCTCATTACATGGGCCTGTACGGCATCGATTGCGTGGTGCTGGAACTTGCTCAGGGCATCCTGCCGTACCCGCGTGCGGTGGGCATGGACGATGAGGCCCTACGCGTGCTGCAGACCGTCGGCGTGGCCGAGCGGGCGCACCGCGACATGATCGCCAACGTGCCGCTGCGTTACTACAACGCGCGTGGTGTGTGCTTCGCCGAGGTCAAGCCAAGCGTTGCCACCTATGGCTGGCCAATGCGCAATATCTTTATGCAGCAGTTGCTCGAAGGCACCTTGCGCGAGGAGCTGGTGCGCCATGAGGGCGTTGACCTGCGCGAAGGCCACGAGATGCTTTCGCTGGAGCAGGACGACGACGGCGTCACCCTGCAGGTGCGAGATGCTGATGGCGAGGCGTACGAGCTGCGTGCGCGCTATGTGATCGGCGCCGACGGTGGCCGCTCTTGCGTGCGCAAGCAACTGGGTATTTCCCTGATCGGCCTGACCCACCCGCGCAAATGGGTGGTGGTTGATGCCACCAACGACACCCTGGATGCGCCTTACACCGCGCTGCACGCCGACCCGCAGCGACCCTTTGTGTGCATTTACTTGCCGTACAGCCAACGCCGTTGGGAGTTTATGTTGCTCGAAGGCGAGAGCGAGGAGGCCATGTGCGAGGAGGGCAACATCCGCCGCATGATCCGTGGGCATATCGGCGAGGCAGTCGATCAGCTCGAGATCGTGCGTATCCGCGCTTACACCCATAACTCGCGGGTGGCTGAGCGCTTCGTCTCTGGCCGTGTCGCGCTGATTGGCGATGCCGCACACATCTCCCCACCTTGGGCCGGCCAAGGCCTCAACTCCGGGCTGCGCGACGTTGCCAACCTGTGCTGGAAGTTGGCAGCGGTACTCAAAGGGCGGGCCAATCCCGCAATCATCCAGACATACGATCAGGAGCGTCGTGGCCATGCCACCGACCTGATTGCCCTGGCCGACAACATGGGCGCCATGCTCGGGATGACCAATCCCCTGGTCGCCGGCGTGCGGGATTGGCTGTTCCAGGCGGTGAACACGGTGGATAACCTGCGTTCGCACCTCTCTGAATTCAAGTTCAAACCTAGGGCTACTCTTGCCAAAGGCTTGGTACATCACGAGCGCCAAGATGTGCGTGAGGACGATCCAGTGGGTCAGCTATTCATTCAGCCAGACGTGGAGGATGCAAGCGGCGAGCGCATTCGCCTGGATCAGGTGCTGGGCCCCTGGTATGCGGTGCTGGCCTACCGCTGCAACCCGCTCGAACAACTGAGTGAGGAGACCCAGGCATTCTGGGCGGGCCTGGAGACCCGCTTTATTCAGGTCAACCGCTCGCGCAGCGGTTCACGCAACCAGCCGCTAAGCACCGCAGGGGTGATCAGCGTGGAGGATGTGGATAACTGTCTGGCCGAATGGTTTTCCAAGGCGCGCGACAACATTGTCGTGGTCCGCCCGGATCGCTTCGTGGCCGCCCTCACGACGCCCGAGCGCCTGAATGACGTACTCGGCAAACTGGCCAGGCAGCTGTCATGAGCGCGCCAAGCGATCTGCCTGCAGCGCTGCGCCAGGCGCAGCGGGACGCTCAGCCGCTGGTAAAGCTGGAACAGGCACTGTCATTGGAGCAGGGCTATGACCTGCAGCGTCAGGCCCTCATGGAAAGTGGGCAGGTGCTTGGTGGTTGGAAGGTCGCGCTCAGCGGCGCACCCGCCCAGGCGCGCCTGGGCCTGCGTGAGCCTGTCTACGGTTGGCTGAGTGTCGATATGGCGCGTAGCCCCGGTAGCGTATTACCGCTGGCGCAGCTAATCGCTCCCAAGCTGGAGGTCGAAGTGGCCTTTGAGCTTGGCCACGATATTGCACCCGGCTTACATGAGGATGAGGCGCTGCTGGCCGCCGTGACCCGTATGGCGCCGGCCTTCGAGATCGCCGACTGCCGCTGGCAGGGCTGGCGTTTCGACGTTGGCGCCTTTCTCGCTGACGATGCGGCAGCAGGATTGTATTGCCTGGGGCCCTGGCAGGCATTCGACGCACAGGCTTGCCGGCAGATCGGCTGCCGTCTGCTGCATGAAGACGCTGTGCTTGGTAGCACCGAGGCCGGCGAGGCCCCTGAGCAGAACCTGCTATGGCTGCTGCGCCGACTGTTGGCCGACGACCAGCCGCTGCGCGCTGGGCAGGTGATTCTCTCTGGTGCGCTGTTAGCGCCAGTGGATATTCAGCAGGGGGAATACCGCCTGCTGATGATGGGAGTAGAGTTGGTAGTACGCTTCGAATAAATAAGTTAAGAAAGCGCGTAGCGGTTCAGGGATGACTCTTCCTGGCGGTGAATAGCGCAGAGAGGCGATAGTCATGTTCAGCGAAATTCGTTCCTTTTCCGATCCGCAGCAACATGCCAGTTCTATCCTGGGCTGGCAGCAGGTCTACGATCAGCAGAGTTGCGGAAGCTTTTCCAGTGAGCTGCGGCAGGTGGTGGCCGACCATTTCCAGATATTCCAGGAGAGCCTGGGCAAGCGCACCGTGCAGCATGGCCGTTCGCCCAAGGGGCGGCTGTGCATTGCCTTGCTGATGAGTACCGATCGCTCACCGCTGGTGCTTGGGCAGAAGGTCGGTGCGCATAACGTGATGGTGTTGCGCGACGGTGAAGAGTTTCTCCTGCACTCGCCGGAAGGCCTGTGCTTTCTCGGTGCCAATGTCGATCTGGTGCGCTTCGCCAAACTGGCCGCGCTGGAGCTTTCTTCAAACAAGATCGAACTGCTCAAGTCGATGCCCCAGCTGTCGCTCAGCGAGCCGGTGCAGCAGCGTGTGCGTCAGCGTATCTATCCGGTCTTCGAGTCACTGCTGCAGCGCACCGAACCGGTCAACGCGGCAGTCGAGAAAATGCTCGAAGACACTCTGCTTGATGTCTTTCTCGACGTATTCAGTAATGCCTCAGATGAAGGCCGTGATCGCCGTGGTAGCTCGGCAGTCTGCGCCTATCTGGTCAAGCGTAGCCAGGAACTGGCGATGGAAGCTGGCGTTGATTCACCGATCAGCATCATTGACCTCTGCGAGCAGCTGCGCGTCAGCCGTCGCACCTTGCAGAACAGCTTCCAGGTGATTACCGGCACGCGGCCGGTGGAATACCTGCGCAACCTGCGCCTGAACGCGGTGCGCAGGCGCTTGATCAGTACGCCGGCCAGCCAGTTCAAGGTCGGCGAAGTCGCGGCGGAGATGGGCTTCTACCACCTCAGTCACTTCGCTACTCACTACCGCGCCCTGTTCGGCGAATACCCCTCCGAAACGCGGCGCGCCTAGCGCTGCTTCTCGCCCTCAGGGTGTCGGCTGCACCTTGCTGGCGGCACTCTTGAACTGCTGCCAGCTCTGTTCCAGCGTCTGCTTCTGAGCTGGCAGCAGGCTTTCCAGCAGATAGCTCCGGCGCCGCTGCGCCGGGCTCAGCACCTGCAGCGGGTTTTCCTCGATCAGCGTCTGCAGCGCAGTGGCGTCACTGGGCAGCGGGGCATAGAACTTGGTGGCGAGGGCATTGCGGACGATGTTGTCCGGTGCGATCAGAAAGTCGATCAGCCGGTAGGCTAGCTCGGGTTGGCTGGCATTGCTGGGAATGGCCAGGGTATCGATGTAGATCGCACTGCCTTCCTGCGGGATGCGATAGGTCAATCGCGGATTGTCGTGCATGGCTTTGAGGGCGTGACCGCTCCAGGTCATGGCAAGGCAAAGGCGGCCTGCCGCCAGCGCGTCGATATGCTCCCAGTTGTCCAGAGCTCGTAGAAGAGGTGCAAGCGGGGTGAGTGTTTGCACGCTACGGGCGATCTGCCTGTTTCCGCTAGCGGACAGGCGACGCCCTTGGTAGTTGAGCAGCACGGATGTGACCTCTTCAGGGGCGTCCGGCAGGCCGATACCACAAGCGCTGAGCTGGGCTGAATGTGCCTCATCGAACAGCAGTGCCCAACTGTTGGGCAAGGCGTCGGCATAGATGGCCTGAGCTGTTTGGGTATTTATCGCCAGGCCAATTGAGCCCCACAGGTAGGGGACGCTGTACTGGTTGGCTGCTGGTATACCGGCGAGCATTGAGAGCAACCAGGGATCCAGCTGCGAGTAACTGGGTAGGCGTCGGACATCAAGGCGGGTCAGGCGCTGCTCGGCGATCAACTGTTTGAGCATGAAGTGGCTCGGCACGATGAGGTCATAGGCTTCGCCATCGCGCAGCGCCTGATTGAGCTCTTGTACGGTGGTGTAGGCCTGGTAGTCGACGCGGATACCGGTCTGCGCTTCGAAGTCCTTGAGCACCGCGGGGTCGAAATAATCTTTCCAGCTGTAGAAGCGAATCACGTCCTGGGCCTGTGCCTGCAGGCCGGCGACCAGCAGCAGCGGATAGAGCAGACGTCTCATAGGGTGGCTCCTTTGGGTGGGCGAGTCAGGTGCGGAAGTGCTCCACCAGACGCTGTTGTTGGATAGACATACCGTGCAGGGATCGGCCGATATGCGATGACGCCTCAATCTGCGTCGTGAGTGTCGCGCTGATGCTGCGGATGCCATCGACACGCTGGGCCACGTCCTCCAACCCAGCGCTTTGCGCCTGGGAGGCTTCGGCGATTTGCCGGTTCATGCGGTCGATCACGCTGATGGCTTCGCCGATGGTGTGCAGCGCGGTATGGGTGTCGTCGAGCAGGCCGACGCTGTTGCGCGCCTGCTCACGGCTGCGGTGCATGCCGCTGACCACGTCACGGCTGAGCTGCTGCAGGTTTTCCACCACCAGACGGATCTTGCCCACCGAGTTCTGCGTGTTGTCCGCCAGGTGGCGTACTTCATCGGCCACTACAGCGAAGCCTCGGCCCTGGTCTCCTGCCCGTGCGGCCTCGATGGCAGCGTTGAGCGCGAGCAGGCTGGTCTGCTCGGCGATGGTGCAGATCACATCGAGTACTTGGCCGATTTCCTCGCTGCTGCCGGCCAGCGCTTGCACGTCTTGCATGGCGTCTTCGAGACGCTGATCCAGCTGGGTGATGGTTTCTGTGGTCTTGGCGAATGACAGCACTCCTTGCTGGCCGGCCTGGTCGGCGGCCCGCGCCGCGTCGGCGGCCAGGGCCGAGCTGCCGGCGACTTCCTGGGCACTGGCGTTGATCTGCTGCAGGGCCACGGCGGCTTGCTCCACCTGCTGGTGCTGGCGGTGCATGCCGGCGTTGATGTCCTCGGCGACGCCGGCCGCTCGGTCGGCTGTTTCGCGGGTTCCGAGGGCGGCCCTCTGGATCTCGCCGACCATGGGTTGTAGGTGGTCGAGAAAGCGATTGAAACCGGTGACCAGCCGGCCCAGCTCATCGCTGCGCTGCCTGGGCAGGCGTCGGGTCAGATCGCCGTCGCCCTCCACCAGTTCGTCGAGCATCTCGGCCACGCGTTGCAGTGGGCGGCTGATGCTGCGTGCGCTCAGGCCGATCAGCAGCACGCCAAGCAGGCTGACGCCGAGCCCCAGGCCCAGGCTTTGCCACAGCGCATCCTGCTGGCCGTTGTCCATCTGCGTCTGCAGGCGTTGCGCGGGGGCGTGCAGCTGCGCGTTGGGCATATCGATATGCAGGTGCCAGGGCCGCGAATCGGCCAGGGGCTGCAAGACCTGGCTCAGCTGCACGCTGTCGGGGGTGGGCGCGCTGGCGAACGGGTTACCCAGCTTGTCGGGCTGGGCGCTGTGCCCGGCCAGCAGGTGAGTGGCGGAGAGAATGTAGACGGCGTTCTGACCCTGATACAGCTCGGCGCTGAGCGTCTCGGTCAGGCGTTGCAGGGTGGCCAGGCTGATGTCGAAACCCAGCACGCCGATCACCCGGCCGTTATCAATCAGGGGAATGGACAGGCTGCTCATCAACGTACTGCGGCCTTCCACCTCTACCGCATAGGGCTCGACCACGCAGGGTTTTCCGCTTTGTACCGGGCAGACGTACCAGGCGTTCTGCGGCTCTGCGCCGGCGGGCGTCGGGTTGGCGTTGATGTTTTCCTCGGTCAGTGTTGCCTGCACCAGCTTGCCGGGTTCGCTTTGCGACCAGTACAGGGCGAAGCGGCCTTTCTCATTGCTCGACATCGGCTCCTGGGCGATGAAGTCGCTGTCCTGACCATCGAGGGCGTCGGGCTGCATCACCAGATAGATACCCAGCGTCTTTGGGCTGGCAAGCAGGGCGTCATGGATCAGTGCGACCAGTTGCCGGCGCAGCGTATCGGCCGAACCGGCACCGCCCGCGTGCTGCGTGCGCAATTGCAGCACCTGCCCGGCGATGCCGTCGCCGTACAACTCCATGCTGCGAAAGAAGTGCTCGATACGCAGTTTCTGCGCCACTGCGCTGGCTTCAAGTCGTGCCTGCGCCGATTCATCAAGGATGCGCGTGCTCTCGCGCTTGAACAGCTCGGCGTTACGGTGCGCTTGATACAGGGTGATGCCGAGTACCACGGCGACGACGGCGAGCAGGCTGCAACCGCTAAGCAGGCTGATGCGCCACTGAATGCTTATGCGTTCAAAAGACATGGTCGAACCTCGAGTGATGCTTGATGTTGGATGTCAGGGCTGAGAGGGGATGAGGCAGTCGTCCATGGCTTGGCAGAGGAGGGCTTCGTGAGCGTGGCCAAGCCAGGTCAGTGGTGCACGAATGCCTGCACCAATCAGCTTCATCCGCTGTAACGCCCACTTCACGGCGATAGGGTTGGTTTCCACACCCAGCGCGGCATGCAAGGGTTGTAAGTAACGTTGTAGGGCGCGGGCTTGCGCCGCATCCCCGGCCAATGCGGCCTCACACAACTTGGCCATGGCACGCGGGGCGACGTTGGCCGTGACCGAAATGTTGCCCTGGCCACCCAGCAGCATGAATTCCGCAGCGCTGGCGTCGTCGCCCGAGTACAGGGCAAAGCCGTCTGCAGCCAGTGGCAGCAGCGCCCGGGCGCGGACCAGATCCCCCGTGGCTTCCTTGATGCCGACGATGGTGTCGAGTTCGGCCAGCTGGGACACCGTGTTGGGTAACAGGTCGCAGGCAGTACGTGCCGGCACGTTGTAGAGAATCTGCGGGATCGGTACGGCCTTGGCGATAGCTGCGAAGTGCTGATACAGCCCTTCCTGAGTCGGGCGCACGTAGTAGGGCGTGACCAGCAGGCAGGCATCTGCGCCAGCATCGGCAGCTGCGGCTGTCAGGGCAATCGCTTCTCGGGTGCTGTTGCTGCCGGTACCCGCAATTACCGGCAAGCGTCCGCCAACGCGCTCGACGATGTGCCGTATGACGTTGAGGTGCTCCTTGAAATCAAGGGCCGAGCATTCACCGGTTGTGCCGACTGCGACGAGGCCGTGGCTGCCTTCGCGCAAGTGAAAGTCAACCAGACGGTTCAGGGCGGAGTAGTCAATTGCGCCGTTTTCGCTCATGGGGGTGACGAGTGCAACGATGCTGCCACGGATCATGGTTTCAGGCCTCGGATTGTTGTTCTTTTATCGGGGCGCAAAAGGCGGGTGGTGCTTTCGCCGCGCGGCTGTGCAGCCACTATAGAAAGCACGCAAGACGGTGCGTTAGCCCAAATCGGCAGTGTCCTTGCACGCCTTGTCTGGAACGATACCTGCACATGAGCTAACAGAGCGGAGACGGCAATATTGATGCTCGTCTTGCGAGTAGCATCTTGCCTCTGACTCATGGACTTAAAGGCGGGCGGGATGGACCAAGAAGTAGTAAACGAAAGGGCGGTCAGCGCCTATGGGTGAGCAGGCCGGTGATAGGCATTTCATCGTTTAGCCAGAAATCGTCGATCGGCTTTAGCTCGTCTGCTGTCGCGATGGGGCCAAAGTCCAGCGAGTCATGGACGATGACCATCTCACCCAATCGCGGATAAACCCTGGTCTGGTAGCCAGGATTGAATTTCGGGCGGAGCAGGGATGTGGTGAGTTTGGCGATCAGAGTATTCAGCATGACTTGCCCCTCGACTGGAAGGCTCACTTGCGTGGGTAGCCAGATTGGTCTGGCAGTTCCAGTGTCTATTCATTTTGAAAACTGCAAGTCGAGGTCGAGAGGTTGGCTGAGGGTTCCAAATACAGCTTTGCTGCCCGCGTGAGCTGGGCAAGGGTGATCAGTCGAGATAATCGAAATGGGTAGGAAGTAACCAAATCCGATACCGATTTTGATACCAATCACTGAGTTTTACTGGGTACTCAAGTGGCTGAAAACCGCATGTTTCCTACGCACAGGTACCCACACAAACACACAATTTCTCGCATGGTGATGTTGGCGGTGGAGATCACGAATCTTGGTCCAGGATAAACGGGCGCACGGGCGCGAAAGGGGCGCGATTGTAGCGGTTTACGGCCACAAAAGGCAGCAGATGGGACAGGCGGAGTTTTATTCGATGCGTTTGCCTGTCTGCAGCGCTGCATGCCAGCTAGAGCTACAGGCTTTGCTCTAGCCGCAGGACTGTTTGCTTACCGAGAGTTATTGGAGGCGCCTCAGTGGCGTCGGTGAGGAACGTCGCTAGCGTGGCGATTAGGTTTCTGTGTCACGTAGAGGGAGGCCCAATTCACCTCAGCAATGGTCGGGTGCAGGCAGGTATTTCTTTGCGCCTGTCTAGGCAGCACATCAGGGTGGGCTGATCAATTTCTGCTCAACATAACGATTATTGTCGTTAACGTAATTTTTTGCGATTTATGCTGAATTGTCTTTTTTACTCGCTATTCCTCACTCTGTACGTGCGCTCATGGCGCCTTGCGTGATCAAAATACTTATTTTTATGAAATATAGTTAATTGACATAACTATATTTGCGAGATAATTTTGTCTCCAGGTGCTGACAACCATAAGAAGGGGTATGAGATGAGTAGCTACGAGAATCGCTGGCAGACGGTGAAGGTTGAGGTTGAAGAGGGCATTGGTTGGGTCATTCTCAATCGCCCAGAAAAACGCAACGCCATGAGCCCGACCCTGAACCGCGAAATGGTCGAGGTGCTGGAGACTCTGGAGCAGGATCCTGACGTTGGCGTGCTGGTACTGACCGGCGCCGGCGAAGCCTGGACTGCGGGCATGGACCTGAAGGAATACTTCCGCGAAATCGACGCCGGCCCGGAAATCCTCCAGGAGAAGATCCGCCGCGAGGCCTCGCAATGGCAGTGGAAGCTGCTGCGTATGTACACCAAGCCAACCATCGCCATGGTCAACGGCTGGTGCTTCGGTGGTGGCTTCAGCCCGCTGGTGGCTTGCGATCTGGCGATCTGCGCCGACGAAGCGACCTTTGGCCTGTCGGAAATCAACTGGGGCATCCCACCGGGCAACCTGGTGAGCAAGGCCATGGCCGATACCGTCGGTCACCGCCAGTCGCTGTACTACATCATGACCGGCAAGACCTTTGACGGGCAGAAAGCCGCGCAGATGGGTCTGGTCAACGAGAGCGTGCCGCTGGCGCAGCTGCGCGAAACCACCATCGAGCTGGCGCGCAATCTGCTGGAGAAAAACCCGGTGGTCATGCGTGCGGCGAAGATCGGCTTCAAGCGCTGCCGCGAACTGACCTGGGAGCAGAACGAGGATTACCTGTACGCCAAGCTCGACCAGTCGCGTCTGCTCGACACCGAAGGCGGCCGCGAACAGGGCATGAAGCAGTTCCTCGACGAGAAGAGCATCAAGCCCGGCTTGCAGGCCTACAAGCGCTAAAACGCTAACCTGGCGCCAGGCCTGAGCAGGCTTGGCGCGCTTCCAGAATAAGCACAATAAGAGGAATTCCCCATGTTCGAGGTGCCTTTGCTGATTGGCGGTCAGTCGCGCGCGGCTGCCGATGGTCGCGTATTCGAGCGCTGCAATCCGGTGACCGGCGAAGTGGTGTCGCAAGTCGCTGCCGCCACCCTGGAAGACGCCGATGCCGCCGTGGCTGCTGCGCAGGCAGCATTTCCCGCCTGGGCCGCGTTGGCACCCAACGAGCGGCGCGCGCGCCTGCTCAAGGCCGCCGAGATGCTCGAAGATCGTGCGCCGGAATTCCTCGCGGTGGCCGGCGAGACCGGGGCGATGGCCAACTGGTACGGCTTTAACGTGCACCTGGCCGCTAGCATGCTGCGCGAGGCGGCGGCGATGACCACGCAGATATATGGCGAGGTGATCCCCTCCGACGTGCCCGGCAGTTTCGCCATGGCCCTGCGTCAGCCCTGCGGCGTGGTGCTCGGCATCGCGCCCTGGAATGCGCCGGTGATCCTTGGCACTCGGGCGCTGGCCATGCCGCTGGCTTGCGGCAATACCCTGGTGCTCAAGGCATCCGAACTGAGTCCAGCGGTGCATCGCTTGATCGGCCAGGTGCTGCAGGACGCTGGCCTCGGTGATGGCGTGGTCAACGTGATCACTAACGCGCCAGAAGACGCGCCGGCCATCGTCGCCCGGCTGATCGCCAACCCGGCGGTGCGGCGTGTCAACTTCACCGGTTCCACCCATGTCGGGCGGATTATCGGCGAGCTGGCCGCGCGGCACCTGAAGCCGGCACTGCTGGAACTGGGCGGCAAGGCACCCTTGCTGGTGCTGGACGACGCGGACCTGGATACGGCAGTGGAGGCGGCAGCCTTCGGTGCCTACTTCAACCAGGGGCAGATCTGCATGTCCACCGAACGGCTGGTGGTCGATGCCAAGGTGGCCGATGCCTTTGTCGATAAGCTGGCGAGCAAGGCCGCAAGCCTGCATGCCGGCGATCCGAGTGACAGCCTGTCGGTGCTCGGCTCGCTGATCGATGTGTCGGCCGGGCAGCGGATCAAGGCGCTGGTCGACGATGCCCTGGCCAAAGGCGCGCGTCTGGTCACTGGCGGCCAGCTGGACGGCAGCATCATGCAGGCGACTTTGCTCGATGGTGTCACCCGGGATATGCGCCTGTACCACGAGGAGTCTTTTGGTCCGGTGGCGGTGGTGCTGCGCGGCGAGGGCGACGAGGAGCTGCTGCGCCTGGCCAACGATTCCGAGTTCGGCCTGTCGGCGGCGATCTTCAGTCGCGATGTGTCGCGCGCCTTGTTGTTGGCGCAACGGGTCGAATCGGGCATCTGCCATATCAACGGTCCGACCGTGCACGATGAGGCGCAGATGCCCTTCGGCGGAGTCAAGGCCAGCGGTTACGGCAGCTTTGGCAGCAAGGCGTCGATCGATTTCTTCACCCAGTTGCGTTGGGTGACTATTCAGAACGGGCCGCGTCATTACCCGATCTGAAAACCTGCACAGGATCTGCTGCGCAGATCCTTAACAGGCAAGCAGCACGACAAGAACAATCAGCTCGGGCCCGGTCGCGCCTCCATGAAGTGGGGCGGCCGGCAGTCCGGGAATGCTTTGCTGAGGAGTTTCACAGGTGAATAGCCAATCTAGCGGTCGCGTCGAACCCGTCTACCGACCTGTATCGATCGGCAAGTCTGCGGTGCAACTGCGTGAGGTCGGGCAGGCGCTGTATATGGAAGCGTTGGAGCCGCTGCAGGCGTATCCGCAGCGCCTGCTCGAGCGCCTGCTGCGCTGGGCCGAGGAGCGTCCCGAACAGACCTTTATTGCGCGGCGCGGTGCGGATGGCCAGTGGCAGCGCATCAGCTATGCCGAGATGCTCGGGCGAGTACGCAGTATCGCCCAGGGCCTGCTCGGCTTCGATCTGTCGGTCGAGCGGCCGCTGCTGATTCTCTCCGGCAACGATCTGGAGCATCTGCAGGTGGCTTGCGCTGCCCTGTATCTCGGCGTGCCCTATTGCCCGGTGTCGCCGGCCTATTCGCTGGTGGCCCAGGACTACACCAAGCTGCAGCATATTTGCATGCTGTTGCAGCCGGGGCTGGTGTTCGCCGCCGATGGCCAGGCCTTCGCCCGCGCTATCGAGGCGGTGGTGCTGGCTGACACGCCTTTACTGCTGACCGCGGGCGAGGTGGCGGGGCGCGAGTGTCACTCGTTCGCCAGCCTGCTTGGCAATGAGGCCTGCGATAAGGCGGATGCGGCCTTTGCCGCGACCGGCCCCGACAGCATCGCCAAGTTCCTCTTTACCAGCGGTTCGACCAAGCTGCCCAAGGCGGTGATCACCACCCAGCGCATGCTCTGCGCCAACCAGCAGATGCTCCTGCAGACCTTCCCGGTGTTCGGCGAGGCGCCGCCGGTGCTGGTCGACTGGCTGCCGTGGAACCACACCTTCGGCGGCAGCCATAACGTCGGCATCGTCCTGTACAACGGCGGCACCCTGTATATCGACGACGGCAAGCCGACGCCGCAGCATTTCGCCGAGACCCTGGGCAACCTGCGCGAAATTTCGCCGACCGCCTACCTCACCGTGCCCAAGGGCTGGGAAGAGCTGGTCGCCGCCCTGGAGGTGGATGCCGAGCTGCGCGAAACCTTCTTCGCTCAAATCAAGCTGTTTTTCTTCGCCGGTGCCGGGCTGTCGCAGGCGGTCTGGGATCGCCTCGATGCGGTGGCCGAGGCGCACTGTGGCGAGCGCATCCGCATGATGGCGGGCATCGGCATGACCGAGACCTCGCCGTCCTGCACCTTTACCACCGGGCCGCTGTCGATGGCCGGTTATGTCGGCCTGCCGGCACCGGGCTGCGAGGTCAAGCTGGTGCCGGTGGACGGCAAGCTCGAAGGGCGTTTCCGTGGCCCGCATGTGATGCCCGGCTACTGGCGCTCGCCCGAGCAGAGCGCCGCGGCCTTCGACGAGGAGGGCTTCTACTGCTCCGGCGATGCGCTGAAGCTGGCTGACCCCGAGCACCCGGAATGGGGCCTGATGTTCGACGGCCGCATCGCCGAGGACTTCAAGCTCAACACCGGGGTGTTCGTCAGCGTCGGTCCGTTGCGCACGCGGGTGATCATGGCCGGCGCGCCCTATATCCAGGATGTGGTGGTGACCGCGCCGAACCGCGAATGTATCGGCCTGCTGGTGTTCCCGCAGCTGGCGGCCTGCCGCGAGCTGGCCGGTTTGTCGCCCAAGGCCACGGCCGAGCAGGTGTTGGCCGCGCCGCAGGTGCGGGCCTGGCTGAGTGAGCTGCTCGAACAGCTCAACCAACAGGCCACCGGCAGCGCCTCGCGCCTGGCCTGGGCCTGTTTGATGAGCGAACCGCCGTCGCTGGACAAGGGCGAGGTCACCGACAAGGGCTCGCTCAACCAGCGGGTGATCCTCAGTTGCCGCGCCGAGCGCATCGACGCCCTCTACCAGGGCGCAGATCCGCAACGTGTAACGGCGGAGCGCTAAGCATGGCCGGCGGTCTCTATTCGGCGTTCGACGATGTGCTGATGCTCGAGGCCGTGCGCACGCCCTGGTGCGATTACGGCGGTGCCCTGGGTTTGGTCTCTCCGACCGACCTGGGGATCAAGGTCGGCCGCGAAGTGCTGCGCCGCGCCGAGATCGATCCAGCTGCGGTGGACTCGGTATTGGCCGGTTGCGTGGCCCAGGCGAGTTTCGATGCCTATATGCTGCCGCGCCATATCGGCCTGTACAGCGGCGTGCCGCAGACGGTGCCGGCCTTGGGCGTGCAGCGCATCTGCGGTACAGGTTTCGAGCTGCTGCGCCAGGCCGGCGAGCAGATTGCCGCCGGGAGAGCCGAGTTGGCCCTGTGCGTCGCGGCCGAGTCGATGTCACGCAACCCTATCGCCGCCTATACCCACCGCGGCGGTTTCCGCCTCGGTGCTGGGGTGGAGTTCAAGGATTTCCTCTGGGAGGCGCTGTTCGACCCGGCGGCGGATATCGACATGATCGGCACCGCGGAAAACCTGGCGCGGCGTTATGGGGTTGTTCGCGAGGAGGCCGATGCCTACGCCTTGCGCAGTTTCGCGTTGGCCCTGGCGGCGCAGAACGAGGGTCTGTTCGCCGACGAGATTGTCAGTGTGCACAGCGAATCCTTCGCGCTGGACGGCTATCAACCCCGTGGAGTCGTCTTGCCGCGTGGGGTCGAATCGCTCACCCAAGACAGCCATCCGCGGCCGACCAGTCTGGCGGCGCTCTCACGCCTGCGCGCGATTCATGCCGGCGGCGTGCAGACCGCCGGCAACAGTTGCGCGGTGGTCGACGGCGCGGCGGCGGCCCTGGTCGGCTCCGCCAGCGCGGCAGCGGGGCGCAGGCCATTGGCGCGCTTGCTGGCGACTGCGGTGGTGGGCGTGGCACCGGAATTAATGGGCATCGGCCCGGCCCCGGCGATCCGCCTATTGCTGGAACGCAGCGGCTTGCGTCTGGACGATATCGCCCGCTTTGAAATCAACGAAGCCCAGGCCGCCCAGGTACTGGCGGTGCAGCGTGAATTGCAGCTCGACCCGCAGCGCCTCAACCCGCAAGGCGGCTCCATCGCCCTCGGCCATCCGCTGGCCGCCACCGGCTTGCGCCTGACCCTGAGCCTGGCCCGACAGTTGCGCGCAGCCAACCAGCGCTACGGCATCGCCGCCGCCTGTATCGGTGGTGGTCAGGGTATGGCGGTGCTGCTCGAGAATCCGGCGTTCGAGCGGGGTTAACAGAGCGTGGGTTTTGGCCGCGAGCTTCGCCACGGCGCAACGGCGTGGGAGGCGCTTTAGCGGCGAGCTTTCAATCGTTGTTATCGCGGCTAAAGCGGGGTGCCGCCCAGTCTCTCCCAAGGGTTGGGCGCATATCAGCGAGGCTCGACGATCAGTTTTGTAGGGTGCGCCGTGCGCACCGAGGGGCGGCGCTCAATCCGTGCCATTGCCGTCCTGCCGATAGACCTTGTGCAGCAACTGCAGCAGCTGCTGGCGTTCGCCCTCATCGAGCGCAGCGGTGGCTTCGCGGTCGCTGGTGGCGGCGATTTCCTTGAGTTGCTTGAGCAGGGTTTCCCCGGCCTTGCTGAGGAAGATGCCGTAGGAGCGTTTGTCCGGCTTGCAGCGCACGCGCACGGCGAGGCCGAGTTTTTCCAGCTTGTTTAGCAGCGTCACTACCTGCGGTGGCTCGATGGCGAGGATGCTCGCCAGGTCGGTCTGCATCAGGCCGGGGCTGGCCTCGATAATCAGCAGGGCGGAGAACTGGGCGGGGCGCAGGTCGAAGGGGTTGAGTTGCTCGACCAGATTCTGCGCAACCTTTAGCTGCGCGCGGCGCAGGGCGTAACCGATCAGCTGGCTGAGCAGGGTGTCGCTCGGCTCGGTGGCTGGGCTGTTCACTTCTGGGGTGGGGGGGCTTTTCTTGGCCATTGGCTGGAACCGGGTGCTCGCTAGGGGTTGCCGAAATGGATACTGGTTAATAAGCCTAATCAGTTTCGCACCAATAGCCAGGGTTTGGCCAGTTGCTAAAACCGCCCGCGGCGTTTCGGGGAAATCCATGGGCGGGCGTGGTATTGCCCAGGACTATTCAATGGCCCCTTGTTTGAAGGGGTAGAGCCTTTAGTCAGAAATTTAAAAATAAGGAAACCTGGTAGTTTCCTTTGTTGTGTTTTTTGCCATACTCCAGCCATCGAGTCGGCAGAGGTGCCGGCTGGTCCAGCACTTAGTGCTGGCTAATAACAATTCAACCAGCAGGAAAATTACCCCATGAGCATTCTCGGTCACCAGACTGCGGCGGTCAGCGCCGAACAACTCGCTGCGGCCCTCGCCGCCATGAAACAGGCCCATCTGGCCGAGGGCCCGGCCAGCCTGGAGCTGCGCCGCGACCGCCTTGACCGGGCCATCGCCCTGTTGCTGGATAACCGTGAAGAGATAGTCGCCGCGGTATCCGCGGACTTCGGCAACCGCAGCCGTGAGCAGACCCTGCTGTCCGATATCGCCGGCTCGGTGGCCAGCCTCAAGCACTGCCGCGAGCACTTGGCTGAGTGGATGCAGTCCGATGCCCACCAGGCACCGTTCCCCGGCTGCGAAGCGCGGGTCGACTACCAGCCGTTGGGCGTGGTCGGGGTGATCAGCCCGTGGAACTTCCCCATCGTCCTGGCCTTCGGCCCGCTGGCGAGCATCTTCGCAGCCGGCAACCGCGCCATGCTCAAACCCTCCGAACTGACCCCGTGCACCTCGGCGCTGCTCGCTGAACTGATCGCCCGTTACTTCGATGCTAACGAACTGAGCACCGTACTGGGCAGCGCCGAGGTTGGTGCGCTGTTCAGTGCACAGCCCTTCGATCACCTGATCTTTACCGGTGGCACGGCGGTAGGTCGGCTTATCATGCGTGCCGCCGCGGACAACCTGGTGCCGGTAACCTTGGAGCTGGGCGGCAAGTCGCCGGTGCTGGTCTCACGCAGCGCCGACCTGGCCACCGTGGTGCAGCGGGTGATGACGGTGAAGACCTTCAACGCCGGGCAGATCTGCCTGGCCCCGGACTATCTGCTGCTGCCGGAGGAGTTGCTGGGTGACTTCGTCGCCGAGGCCGTGCGTTTTGTCAGCGAGATGTATCCAACCCTGCGCAGCAACCCCGACTACACCTCGATCATCAACCCGCGCCACTTCGATCGCCTGCGCAGCTACCTCGCCGATGCCCACGCCAAGGGCGCGTACTTGGTCGAGATCAACCCGGCGCAGGAAGACCTGAGCGACCGCGAGACTCGCAAGATCGCCCCGACCCTGATACTCGATACCAACGAGCAGATGCAGGTGCTGCGCGAGGAAATCTTTGGTCCTTTGTTGCCGATCAAGACCTACCGCGATTTCAGCGCGGCCATCGACCATGTCAACCAGCAGCCACGGCCCCTGGCGGCCTACTACTTCGGCGAGGATGCCGGCGAGCGCCAGCAGATGCTCGAACGCACCACCTCGGGCGCAGTGGTGATCAATGACTGCATGAGCCATGTGCTGTTCGAAGAACTGCCCTTCGGCGGCGTCGGCCACTCGGGCATGGGGGCCTACCATGGCGTCTATGGCTTCCGCACCTTTAGCCACGCCAAGGCGGTGGTGGTGCAGAGCCCGATTGGCGAGTCCAACCTGGCGATGCGCGCGCCTTATGGCGAGATGATTCATGGGCTGCTGGACCAGCTGCTGACCGCTAATTGATTGAGCCGTTAAGGAGTCCGATTATGCCGTTGCTAAAAAACCTTAAGGCCAAGCTGCTGCGCGCCTTTGCCAAACGCATGAAAGGTAAATTCGTCTACGACGCGGCGCAGTATCCGTTGCGTAAGGTGACCGAGGAATATGTCCCGACTGCCTGGGGGCCGGCGCGGGCGCTGTTCTACTGGTCCAACACAGAGTCGGCGCAGCCCTTGCCGGTGTACCTGAACCTGCATGGCGGCGGCTTCGTCGCCGGGGTGCCCGAGCACGACGACAGCTATTGTCGCCGCCTGGCGCATAACCTCGGCTGCCTGGTGGTCAATGTCGATTATGTGCTGGCCCCTGAGCATCCCTTTCCCGCCGGCTTGCGCCAGAGCTTTGCGGTGCTCGAATGGCTGGCCGAACAGGCCGCCACGCTGGGCATCGATCCGCAGCGTATCGCCGTTGGCGGGCATAGCGCCGGCGGTAATTTGGCCACCGGCGTGGCCAACCTGGCGCGTGGGCATCAACGGCTACGGGTGGTGCATCAGCTGATCGACTATGCCGCGCTGGATCTGAGTCAGGCACCAGAGTTGAAGACCTCGACTCTCGACAAGCCCTTGCTCGGCGTCGGCCTGATGCGCTTCTTCAATAGCTGCTACCTGAGCGATCCGGCCCAGGCCCGCGATCCGCTGGTTTCGCCGTTGCTGCTGGCGGTTGACGAGCTGCGTGGCATGCCGCCAGCCACCCTGATTACCGCCGAGTACGACATCCTGCGGCTTGAAGGTGAAGCCTACGCCGAGAAGCTGCGCCAGGCCGGGGTGACGGTGACCGAGCGGATGTTCGCCGGCTGCGACCATATGTTTACCCACCTGGGGCCGGACGACTCGGCGGAGCAGGCTTGGCAGTTGATGGAGGATGGGTTGCGTGAGGCGTTTCAGCTTGAGGCAGTGGCCGAGGTGAGAGGTGCGGGTGCGTTGGCCTAGATCCGGGGACACCCTGGCTCCTACATTTCGGCATTCAGGATATTGGCATTCAGGCCGCATACCGGGCGGTTCGATCGACGCGGCGTTTACCGGTATGCCGCGGTAAGCTACGCGGCACTCCATGGCGCTGGCCGCCAGGATCCCAAGTCATGCCGATCAGCAGAATTTCTTATGTCTGAAACCACCCCTCAGCTCCCCCGACGCGGCCGGCCGCCGCTGCGCAGTCGCGATGAGCAGATGAGCCTGCTGCTGGACGCCGCGGCGACCGAGATCGGCAGCGGCAATTTTGCCAATGTCACCATGGACGCCATCGCGCGTTCGGCGGGCATTTCGAAGAAAACCCTCTATCAACTGGTAGCCAGCAAGGAAGAGCTGATGTCGCAGCTGGTGGCCCGCGACCTGTCGACCCTCGAGTTGCTGCTGGAAAGCGGCATCGACTGTGCCGAGGGCCTGCTTAGCGAGCTGCGTATGTACCTGTACCTGTGGGCGCGCCTGACCCTGTCGCCGTTGGCCCTGGGCATCTACCTGATGGCTGCGCAGGGCCGCGAGAATGCGCCGGGTATCGCGCGGATCTGGTATCAGGAGGGTGCCGAGCGTTGCCTTAACCTGCTGCGTGGCTGGCTGGGCAAGGCCGCGGGCAAGGGCCTGCTGGCGCGCGAGGATGTAGAACCAGCGGTCGAGCTGATTGACGCGCTGCTGATCTCGCAGCCGCTCAAACTGTTCACCCTGGGGGTGCAGCAGAGCTGGTCCGACGAGCAGATCGGCGAACGGGTCGAGGTGGCCCTGGGCATGTTCAGCCGCTGTTTTATGGCCCGCGGGGCGCTGGGTTGATCGCGCCCTGGCTGCGCTATGATGGCGCGCATTGGGAACTGGCTGGGGACAGTTATGAGTAAGCCGGGTCAGCGCGTTCTGATCGCGCTGCGCAAGATGATCGCCTCCGGGGAGCTGGCCGCGGGCGAGCGCATTGCCGAGATTCCCACCGCCGAATTGCTCGAGGTGTCGCGCACGCCGGTGCGTATCGCCTTTCGTACCCTGGAGCAGGAGGGGCTGCTGGTCAAATGCGCAGGGCGCGGCTACACCGTGCGTGCGGTCAGCCCGGCCGATATCGCCGGTGCGGTGGAGGTGCGCGGGGTGCTCGAGGGTCTGGCCGCGCGCCAGGCGGCGGAACGCGGCATCAACGCCGAGGTACGCGAGGCTTTGCAGCAATGCCTGGAGCAGGGTGACCGACTGTTTCAGAAGGGCCATGTGCTGGAAGAGGATCTGGAGAGCTACCACGACCTCAATATGCGCTTTCATCAGCTGATCATCGCCGCCAGCGGCAATCCGGCCATCGCCGAGGCCCTGGCGCGCAACGACCACCTGCCGTTTGCCTCGGTCAGCTCGCTGGCGGTCGACCTGCACGATATGGCCCGCGAATACCGCCGCTTCAATTTCGCCCATATGCAGCACCATGCGGTGTTCGACGCCCTAGTCAACGGTCAGGGCTCGCGGGCCGAGGCAATTATGCGCGAGCACGCCAACGCGACCCTGCGCTACGCGGAAATCTTCGGCCCGACCCAGGGGGCCAGTGAAGGGGTGAAGGTGATTCAGAAGGGCGCGGCAGAAGAGCGGTCGTAAGCGTTGGGATTATGCCTAGCTCCATGCCCTCGATACGGGCACAAGAGCATCGCGGGCATGGCCCGCTCCTACGGGTGTCGATGCAGGCTGGCTGCTACCGTTTCGTAGCCCGAATAAGCGCCAGCGCAATCCGGGAAATTTGTTGCCGCGGCGGAGATTTTCCCGGATTGCATCCGGGCTACCAGAGCGAGGTAGGTGGCCCGGATGGTGGACAAGCCTTCGGCATGTCCGCCCTACAAATCCAACACCAGCAACGGACTCTTCGCCCGCGAGCAGCAGGGGGTGAATTGGTCGTTCTGTGCCTGTTCGGCTTCGGTGAGGAACAGGTCGCGGTGTTCCGGTTCGCCGGCCAGTACACGGGTCAGGCAGGTGCCGCAGATGCCTTGCTCGCAGGACAGTGGGATCAGAATGCCGGACGCTTCCAGCGCTTCGGCGACGCTCTGGTCGGCGGGAATCTGGATGATCTGGCCGCTGCTGTTGAGCTGCACGGCGAAGCTGCCGTCGTTGGCGTGATCGATGGGTGCGGCGGCGAAATACTCGCGGTGTGCGCGTTCGTCTGGCCAACCCTGGGCCTTGGCCGTGCTCAGCACATGCTCCATAAAACCGCCCGGGCCGCAGACATACAGGTGCGTGCCGGGATTGGGATTGGCCAGCAGGTTGGCGGCATCCAGGCGCTGCTCGGCATCGCCGTCGTCGAAATGCAGGTGCACGCGTTCGGCGAAGGGCGCGGTCTGCAGGCGCTCGACAAAGGCTGCGCGTTCAATGGAGCGGGCGCAGTAGTGCAACTCGAACTCGGCACCGAGCTGGTACAAACGCTCGGCCATGCACAGGATCGGGGTGATGCCGATACCACCGGCGAACAGCAGGCTGCGCTGGGCATTCTCGCTCAGCGGGAAGAGGTTGCGCGGCTCGCTGATCAAGAGCGTCTGCCCCACCTGCATCTGTTCGTGCATGGCCTGGGAACCGCCGCGCGAGGCGGGGTCCTTGAGCACGCCGATCAGGTAACTCTGGTTTTCCCAGGGTGGGTTGCACAGCGAGTATTGGCGGACCAGGCCGCCAGGCAGGTGCACGTCGATATGGGCGCCAGCGGTGAATGCCGGCAGAGGCGCGCCGTCGAGGCGGGCCAGTTCGAAACTGCAGATATCCTGGGCCTGGTTGTTACGGGCGACTACTGATACTTCGATCACGGGGCGCTCCTTGCACCGGCGGTGCTGACGATCAGCTCGGGCGTCGCGGCTGGCGCGCGTTCCTGGGCGATCAGGTGTTCGAGGATGCGTCGCGACTGCACGCCGCCGGCATCGATATTCAGCTTGAGCAGCTGGCGCTCTGGGTGGGCCAGCAGGTTGGCCTGTTGCTGCTCGAGCATCTGCAGGTCCTCGGAAAAAATCTTGCCCTGGCCTTCGCGGATGCTGTCGGTGAGTTCCTGGTCTTCGGGCTTGAAGCTGCGCGCCATGCCCCAGAAATACCAGATCGAGGTCTCGGTTTCCGGGGTGATGAAATCGACCACGATGCTCGCCGCCTTGTCGGCTGGGGCTGCGTCATAACCGCCCTTGCCGGCATGGGCCACGCCCACTTCGATCAGCACATGGCTGGGCGGGGTAAAGCGGCAGATCTGCCAGCGGTCCACCGGCACATCGTCTGCCAGGCCGTTACCGCGCAGGGCCATGCGCCAGAACGGCGGGGCCATAATGTTCTGCATATGCCGGCTGGTGACCACGTTGTCGCCCTCGACCGTGGTCACCGGGGCGACCTCGTCGATCTCCTTCTGACCGATGCTGGAGGCGTGCACATAGGTTTCGTGGGTCAGGTCCATCAGGTTGTCGATCATCAGGCGGTAGTCGCAGTTGATATGGAACAGCCCGCCGCCATAGGCCCAGTCCGGGCTGTCGGCCCATTCCAGATGATGGATCAGCGCCGGGTCGGCCTGCTCGGCATCGCCCGGCCAGACCCAGATAAAGCCGTAGCGTTCTTCCACTGGGTAGCTGCGGATGCAGGGGAAGCCGCGCACGCGCTGGCCTGGCATGGCCGCGGTCTTGCCGTTGGCACCCATGGCGAGGCCGTGGTAGCCGCAAATCAGCTGGCCGTCCTCGACAAAACCCAGGGACAGCGGCGCGCCACGGTGCGGGCAGAAATCCTCGACCGCCGCGACCTTGCCTTGCGGCCCACGATAGAAGGCAATTCTCTCCCCGCAGATCTGCCGGCCAAGGGGTTTCTCGGCGATCTCGTCCGGGGTGCAGGCTACATACCAGGTGTTTTTCGGGAACATGGAGGCTCTCCTGAGTGGGCCTTGGTTGTTTTTATTGGATCCAATGATTCTCGTTGGTGTGCCTAGGTGTCAAAGCAAAAGTCTGCGTTCAGGTGTTTTTGTGGTCGATTATCGGCCGATTTAAGCGGTTCTATTTAGTTTTTAAGCGTTGCGTGGTGTGCCTGGCGGATGTTTGAGATGGGCGGCTTGTCCTATATGGATCCAATTTCATGGCGATAGGACGAGCAATTCCCCTGGCGCGATTTACGCGAGAAAGACTGGTGCGCATGGCGCACCCTACGTGGCGTGGTGGGTTTCAGTACGGCTGCACAGCCTCCCGTAGGGTGCGCCGCGCGCACCGGTCGATTCGCTACTCGCCCGCCGGCCGGCGAGACAGGCGATAGGACAGTTGTGCGCGGGTCAGGCCCAGGCGGCGGGCGGCTTCGGAAACGTTGCCTTTGGCCTCGACCATGCAGTGGTCGATCATCGCGTCTTCGACCTCCTGCAATGACAGCTGGCTGAGGTTCTTGTCGCCGAGCAGGGCGTGCAGGGTTTCGGGTTGCTGGGCTGGGGGCGTGCTGCTGGTCTGTTGGGTGGGAGGCGACTCGTGGGGGGCCGCGGCCAACTGGCCGCGCACGCCGATGGAGAACATCGGATGGGCCAGGCGTTCGCCGCTGGTAAACAGGTGCGCCAGGTCGATGGCCCCATCGTCCGGGGCGCTGATTACGCCGCGCTCCACCAGGTTCTGCAGTTCGCGGATATTGCCGGGGAAGTCGTAGGCCAGCAGGGTGTCGGCGGTGCGCGGGGTAAAGCCGCTGAGCTGGCGGCCGTGGCGCTGGGTAAAGCGATGGAGGAAGTGGGTCATCAGCAGCGGGATATCCTCCTTGCGTTCGCGCAGCGGCGGCAGGTGGATCGGGAATACGTTGAGGCGGAAGAACAGATCCTCGCGGAACTCGCCACGCTGGGCGGCGGCGCGCAGGTCGACGTTGGTCGCGGCGACCACCCGTACGTCTACTTTGAGCGTGCGGCTGCCGCCAACCCGCTCGACCTCGCCTTCCTGCAGGGCGCGCAGCAGCTTGCCCTGGGCCACCAGGCTGAGGGTGGCTATCTCGTCGAGGAACAGGGTGCCGCCGTCGGCGCGTTCGAAGCGTCCGGCGCGCGACTGGGTGGCGCCGGTAAAGGCCCCGCGCTCGACACCGAACAGTTCCGACTCCATCAGGTTTTCCGGGATGGCGGCGCAGTTGATGGCGACGAAGGGCGCATCGTGGCGCGGGCTGATGCGGTGCAGCATGCGCGCGAACATTTCCTTGCCGACCCCGGATTCACCGGTAAACAGCACGGTTGCCTGAGTCGGCGCGACTCGCCGCAACATATGGCAGGCGGCATTGAAGGCCGAGGAGATGCCGACCATCTCGCTGTCCTGCGCCGCTGTCGGCTCGGCTTGCAGATTGCTCGGCAAGGCGCCCTTGTCGGCGTTTTTTGCGCTGGGTTTGACTGCGGCCGCGCTGGCGCTGCTGCCGACGAAGGGTTCGGCGTTAAGGTCGGCCAGTTCCTCCTCGGCGTCGTCCCATTCCTCCACGGGTTTGCCGATCAGGCGGCAGGTATTGGCGCCGGTGGAGCGGCACTCGACCTCGCGGTAGAGGATCAGGCGGCCGACCATTGCCGAGGTGTAACCGGTGGCGTAGCCGGTCTGCATCCAGCAGGCCGGCTCGGTGCCGATGCCGTACTGGGCGATATGTTCGTCGTCCTCGCTGGAGTGATGCCAGAGGAATTCGCCGTAATAGGTGCCCAGGGTCATGTCGAACTCGAAGTGCACCGGCTCGACTTTCACCGCACCTTCGAGGCCATGGATGATCGGCCCAGCGGCGAACACGGCCAGGATGTCGGCCTCGGGGAAGCGTTCCCTGATCAGTGCCGCATCCCGCGCGCCACAGTGATAGCCGGTGCGCAGCATGATGCCGCGGGCGCGGGCCAGGCCCATGCTCTCGATCAGCTCGCGGCGCAGCGCGCCGATGCCACTGCTGTGCATCAGCAGCATGCGCGCGCCATTGAGCCAGATGCGTCCGTCACTGGGGCTAAACAGTAGGGATTCAGCAAGATCCTGCAGGGTCGGTGCGGCGCCGGGAGGCAACTGTTCGCTGGCACCGCGGGCGGAGGGCTTGTGCGCGGCGCGGGAAAGTTCGGCCAGGGAAATCAACTTATCTGCCATGGGAAAACCCTTAATCGGATTAATCATATTCCGCATAGTGCAGGATGATTTTGCTGAAATCATCACTTTTTGAAAGCGTAGTTCGCCTGGTTGTAGCAGGCTATTTTCCTGATATTCGGCGTAAACATGCGAGCTAGAGGCGTTGTTTGATTATTGCGCCGAGCTGGCATATCGCTTGCTAGAACTAGTTACCGACGTTAACTATTTCGGCAATAACAATATGCCTTGGCTGCCGCCGCCCCTGCGCCAGCAGCACAAGCACGAATCGGGAAACCCGTATGAAGCTGACCAATAAGACGATAGTCGTGACCGGGGTCTCCTCGGGCATCGGCGCCGAAACTGCCCGAACCCTGCGTGCCCATGGTGCCACCGTTATAGGCGTGGACCGCAACGAACCCAGCCTGACCCTGGATGGCTTCGTCCAGGCCGACTTGAGTCATCCCGATGCCATCGAGGCCGCCGTGCAGCAGCTGCCGGCGCAGGTCGATGGTCTGTGCAATATCGCCGGGGTCCCCGGCACCGCCGATCCGCAGCTGGTTGCTCAGGTCAATTACCTGGGCCTGCGCCATCTCTGTGGGGCTGTGCTGCCGCGCATCCGTGCTGGCGGCGCCATCGTCAATGTGGCTTCGATCCTGGGCGCGGAATGGCCACTGCGCTTGGACCTGCACAAGGCCCTGGCCAGCACCGAGAGTTTTGCCCATGGCCAGGCCTGGCTGGCTGAGAACCCGGTGCCCCAGGCGAGCTGCTACCAGTATTTCAAAGAGGCCTTGATCGTCTGGAACTACCTGCAGGCTCAGCCCTGGTTTATGCAGACCTCGGTGCGGATGAACTGCGTGGCACCGGGCCCGGTGTTCACCCCCATTCTCGGTGACTTCGTCAGCATGCTCGGTAAAGAGCGCATTGATGCCGACGCTCACCGTATGAAACGGCCTGCCTACGCCGACGAGGTGGCGGCCGCAATTGCCTTCCTGTGTGCCGATGAGTCGCGCTGGATTAACGGCGTGAACATCCCTGTGGATGGCGGCCTGGCGTCTACCTACATCTGAACGAGGAGCCGCAGACAACGCATTGCGTGCAAGACACTGCCGCTCGCTAGCGCGAACGGTGATACCCCAAAACATGCTTCCAACAACAAAAACAATGAGGGACAACATGCACAACTCTCGATGCTACCCAGGCTTCAAGCGTTCCGCCCTGGCGTTATCGGTTTGTCTGGCCGGCTGGGCTTCCCAGACTCAGGCCATGCAATTTGACTTGGGCGATAGTGAGTGGCGGCTGCGCTGGGATAACACCATCAAGTACAGCCAGGCCTGGCGCCTGCAGGGTGCCGACGACCAGATTACCAACTCGCCAACTGCCGGCGGGCTCTACCCGAATATCCAGAGTCAGGGCGATAACAACTTCAGTAGCGGCCTGGTCTCCAATCGCCTGGATCTGTTCAGTGAAATGGATCTGAGTCGGGAAAATTATGGTCTGCGCCTCAGTGCGGCGGCCTGGTACGACGATATCTACAACCAGAACACCGACAGCAGCCTGCAGCGCGACTTCCTCAACGATACCCGCGATCTGCACGGCCGCGACGCCGAGATTCTCGATGCCTTCGTATTCGTGCGTGGCAATATAGGCGAGTCGAGCCAGGGTACTCTGCGCCTCGGTCGGCACAGCCTGATTTACGGCGAGAGCCTGTTCTACGGTGGTAACGGCATCGCCAATGCCCAGGGCCCGAACGATATCGTCAAGCTACTCAGCGTGCCGGGTACCCAGTTCAAGGAAATCCTGCGGCCGGTCAATCAAGTGTCCGGGCAATTGCAGATCAACCCGCAACTGTCGGTCGGCGCCTACTACCAGTTCGAGTGGGAGCGCTCCGCGTTGCCGGGTGCGGGTAGCTACCTGAGCGATAACGATGGCATTGGCGAAGGTTCCGGTTCCTGGACCCAAGTGTTCGGCAACGAGACGGTGCATGCCAGCGATATAGAAGCCAAGAACTCCGGGCAGGGCGGCATGCAGTTGCGCTACAAGCCGGAGGGCACCGAGTTGGAACTCGGCCTGTATGCCGCCAAGTATCATGACAAGGCGCCCAGCGGCCTCTATGCCTATCTGGACGGTGCCGCCTTCGCGGCCACCGGCTTGCCGATTCTCGGCTCCTACCGTCAGGTGTTTGCCGAAGATATCAAAACCCTCGGTGTCAGCTTCTCCACCGCTTCCGGGCCGTTCAACTTCGCCGGTGAGGCCTCGCTCCGCTGGGATGCGCCGCTGGTCAGCAACCTGCAGGTGGTATTGCCCGGCGTGGCGGCTGACAACAGCGACGACGCGCTCTACGCCAAGGGCAAGACGGCCCACGTCAACCTCTCGACCATCTACCTGCTGTCGCCCAATGCACTCTGGGATGGCGGTTCGGTACTCGCCGAGTTGGCCTGGAACCGCACCTTGAGCGTAACCGACAACCGTGCGGCGCTGGATTCCAACACCACCCGCGACGCCACGGCGCTGCGCATTTTGGCCGAGCCGGCGTACTTTCAGGTGGTCGACGGCCTCGACCTGAGCGTGCCGGTGGGCCTGGGTGTGGTGCTCGATGGGCGCTCCTCGGCGGTAAGCAAGTCCGGTTTTGGCAACAGTCACGCCGGCGACTGGAGCGTCGGGCTCAAGGCCACCTACCTGCAGCGCTGGGACTTCGGCGTCAACTACGTGAACTTCTTCGGCAAGAAGGGCGCTGGGCTGCGCGAGGACGGCAATTTCAGCTATGCGCAGTCGCTGGCCGACCGCGATTTCGTCTCCGTCTACGTGAAAACCACATTCTAATAAGAGGTTTTATTCGCCATGCAAAGCCAACTTTCCTTGCGTCTCTCTGTCCTGACGATAGCCCTGATGGGCAGCTGTTTTGCCCATGCGGCGGTCTCCCCGGATCAGGCCGCGCGCCTCAATGCCGACCTCACACCTATGGGGGCTGAACGCGCCGCCAATGCCGACGGCAGCATCCCTGAATGGACCGGTGGCTACACCCAGGTGCCGGCCGGCTACAAGAGCGGCGACAAACGCGCCGACCCCTTTGCCGCTGACAAGCCTTTGTTCTCGGTCAGCGCGAGCAATATGGCCGAGTACGCCGAGCAGTTGGCTGAAGGCACTCAGGCGCTGTTGAAGAAGTACCCGGACTACCGCCTGGACGTCTACCCGACCCATCGCAGCGCCGCCGCGCCGCAGTGGGTGTACGACAACACCCTGCAGAACGCCACCCGCGCCACCCTCGAAGAGGCCACCGAAAAAGTTAGCGGCGCTTACGGCGGCATTCCCTTTCCGATACCGCAGAACGGTGCCGAGGTGCTGTGGAACTACCGCCTGTCCTGGCAGGGTGCCGATACTTTCTACGTGCCCTTCGACACCTGGCTGATGACCGCCGGTGGCAAGAAGCTGCAAGCCACCCGCGCGCGCTTCTGGTACCAGCACCCTTACTACTTCAAGGAAGGCAGTCTGGAGACCTATGGCGGCAAGCACCTGATCGGCAAGCTGCTCACCGAGCAACCATCGTCCAAGGCCGGTGAAGGCCTGATGACCCACTGGGACATGGACCCGAGTGCACGCGCCGCCTGGCAATATCTGGTCGGCCAACGCCGGGTGCGCCGCGCGCCGAACGTTGCCTACGACACCCCGGACTTCGTCACCTCCGGCGTCGGCTTCTTCGACGAGGCCTTTATGATCTTCGGCCCGACCGACCGCCACGACCTCAAGCTGGTGGGCAAGAAGGAACTGCTGGTGCCCTACAACAACAACCGTGCCGCGGCGGCGAGCAGCGACGAGCTGGTCAAGCCGGGCTTTCTCAACCCCGATCTGGTGCGCTGGGAGAAGCACCGCGTGTGGGTAGTCGAGGCCACCCTTAAGGCCGGCAAGCGCCATGTGGTGCCCAAGCGCACCTACTACGTGGACGAGGACTCCTGGCAGGTACTGCTGATCGATGGTTATGACGCGCAGGGCAAGTTGGGCCGGCATAACTACTCGCTGACCCTGCTCGCGCCGGAAATGCCGGTGCTGACCGCCAACGTCATGTGGGGCAGCTACAACCTGGAGACCGGTGCCTACTTCCTCAATGCCTCGGCCAACGACCTCAAGGTGCAGTACCAGGACTACCCGCGTCCGTCGGCGTCGTTCTTCACCCCTGATGCCATGGCCAGCGACAGCATGCGCTAAGCCACTCACAGGCACGCCGGGGCCAAGGCTCTGGCGTGTTGTTTGGCTAATTCTTCTGCAGTGGTTGGAGCGCATATGATCGGTACTTTTTCCTTTACACGGGCTTTGCCCCTGCTATTGAGCGCGCTGCTGCTGCCCGGTTGGGCGATGGCGCAGTCGGCGGGCGTCGCGAAGATTCCTTTACTCGACCAGCCGGCGCTACAGAGTGCCAAGGCCCCGCGCTCGGTACTGCTGGCCTTGACTCGCGCCGGCGAACGTCTGGTGGCGGTTGGCGAGCGCGGCATCATTCTGCTCTCGGACGATTCCGGGGCTAATTGGCGCCAAGCCCAGGTACCGGCCAGCGTCAGCCTGACCTCGGTGCAATTTGTCGATGCCGAACAGGGCTGGGCGGTGGGCCACCTCGGCGTGGTGCTGCACAGCGCGGACGGCGGCGAGACCTGGAACAAACAACTGGACGGCATTCAGGCCGCGCGGTTGGCACTGGCCTCGGCCCAGCAGGGCGACGACGCCAGGCTGCTCAAGGCCGCCGAATGGCTGGTCGCCGATGGCCCGGACAAACCCTTTCTCGACCTGTATTTCAGCGACCGTCAGCATGGCTACATCGTCGGTGCCTACGGCCTGATCCTGCGCACCACGGATGGCGGCGCCAGTTGGCAAGCCTGGATGGGCCAGGTGGAAAACCCCGAAGGCCTCAACCTGTACGGCATTCGCGCCCAGGGTGGCGAGCTGTTTATCGCCGGCGAGCGCGGTTTGCTGCTGCGTTCCAGCGATGCTGGGCAGTCGTTTCAGAAGCTGGAATCGCCCTATGAGGGCAGCTTTTTCGGTTTGCTGGCCAGCCGCAGCGGCGGCCTGCTGGCCTATGGCCTGCGCGGCAACGCCTGGTGGTCGAGTGACCGCGGCGACAGCTGGCAGCAGTTGGACACCGGGGTGGAGTCGGCCCTGGCCGCAGGCCTTGAGCTAAGCGACGGTCGCTTGCTGCTGGCCAGCCAGAGCGGCGAATTGCTGCTCAGCGGCGATGGCGGCCTGCACTTCGAGCACCGCCGCACCCACCAGGGCGCTACGGTTGCCGCCGTTGCACAGGCGGCCGATGGCAGCCTGACCAGCGTCGGTCTGGGCGGCTTGTCCGCCCGCCAGGAAATCCAGGCTTCGGCCCGCCCTTGAGCGTTAGGAGTCAGATGTGAAATACGAAAAACCGTCGAGCGCCATGCACAGCCTGAGCGGCAGCCTGCAAGACTTCGACCGCGCCTCGGGCAACCGGGTAGAGCGGCTGATCTTCAACCACCGGCCCTGGGTGATCCTGCTATGTCTGTTGGCCACCCTGGTGCTCGGCTGGCAAGCCGCGAGCATCGGCATCAACGCTAGCTACGAAAAGACCATCCCCACCAAGCATCCCTTCGTGGTCAATTTCCTCGCCGAGCGCAGCGAGCTGAGCGGCCTGGGCAATGCCTTGCGCATCGCCGTGACGGCGGAGCAGGGCGATATCTTCAGCGCCGAATATCTCGACACCCTGGCCAAACTCAACGATGAGATCTACCTGCTGCCGGGCGTCGACAAGCCTTATATGAAGTCGTTGTGGACGCCGACCACCCGCTGGACCGCGGTGACCGAGGACGGTCTGGACGGCGGCACGGTGATTCCCGGCAGCTACGACGGCACGCCCGAAAGCCTGGACGAGGTGCGCACCAACGTCGCCCGCTCCGGCGAGATTGGCCAACTGGTAGCCGCCAACTTCAAGTCCAGCGTGATCTACGTGCCGCTGCTGGAGATCAACCCGGAAACCGGCAAAACCCTGGATGCCGGCGAATTCTCGCGGCGTCTGGAGGCCTTGCGCGACAAGTACCAGAACGAGCAGGTGCGCATCCATATCACCGGCTTTACCAAGCTGATCGGTGACTTGATCGAAGGGCTGCTGCAGGTGGCGTTGTTCTTCGTTGCCGCGGTGGCGATAACCGTCGCCGTGCTGTTCTGGTACACCCGCTGCGTGCGCAGCACCTTCGTCGTGGTGCTCTGTTCGCTGGTCGGGGTGCTCTGGCAGGTCGGGCTGCTCGCGGCCATGGGCTACGAGCTGGATCCGTACTCGATTCTGGTGCCGTTTCTGGTGTTCGCCATCGGCATGAGCCACGGCTCGCAGAAGATGAACGGCATCATGCAGGACATCGGCCGCGGCATGCTGCCTTGGATCGCCGCCCGGCTGACTTTTCGCCGCCTGTTTCTCGCCGGCCTCACCGCGCTGATCAGCGATGCGGTGGGTTTCGCCGTGCTGATGGTGATCGAGATCCAGGTGATCCAGGACCTGGCGATCACCGCCAGTATCGGCGTGGCCGTATTGATCCTGACCAACCTGGTACTGCTGCCGGTGCTCTTGAGTTACACCGGCGTCAGCCCCAAGGCTGCGCAGCGCAGCCTACATGCCGAGCAAGACGACCGCGCCGGCGTGGCCCGCCATCCGCTATGGCGCCTGCTCGACCGCTTTACCAGCCGCAGCTGGGCCATCGCTGCCGTGCTGGTGGGCCTGCTGTTGGCGGTGTTTGGTAACCAGGTATCCAGCCAGCTGCAGATCGGCGATCTCGATCCCGGCGCACCGGAGCTGCGCGCGGACTCGCGTTACAACCGCGACGTGCAGTTTATGAACGACAACTACGCCGCCAGCTCCGACATCTTTGTGGTGATGATCCGCACCCCCGAGGATCAATGCACGCGCTACAGCACCCTGTCGGCGGTAGACCAACTGGCCTGGCGGCTGGAGCAGCTGCCCGGCGTGGAGTCTACCAACTCCATGGCGGCGCTGAGCAAGATCGCCACCGCCGGCTACAACGAAGGCAACTTCAAGTGGTACGAGCTGACCCCCAACGACGGTGCTCTCGGCGCGGTACAGACCCGCGCGCCGCGCGAGCTGTTCAACCAGGGCTGCTCGCTGCTGTCGCTGTATGTGTACCTTGCCGACCACAAGGCCGAAACCCTGAGCCGGGTAGTGGCCACCAGCGAAGCCTTTATCGCCGAGCAGCAGCTGCCGGAGGTGAAGTTTATGCTCGCCGCAGGCAGCGCCGGGATCGAGGCGGCGACCAATATCGTGGTCGAGCAGGCCATGCAGGAAATGCTCTATTGGGTCTACGGCGTGGTGATCCTGCTGTGTTGGGTGACCTTCCGCAGCTGGCGCGCGGTGCTGGTGGCGATCCTGCCACTGATGCTCACCTCGATCCTCGCCGAGGCGCTGATGGTCGGCCTGGGCATGGGCGTCAAGGTCGCCACCCTGCCGGTAATCGCCCTCGGTGTGGGCATCGGCATCGATTACGCGCTCTATGTGCTGAGCGTGATCCTGGCGCGCATGCGTGCCGGCGACTCGCTGTCCGAGGCTTACTACCGGGCGCTGCTGTTCACCGGCAAGGTGGTGGTACTGACCGGCATCACCCTGGCGATTGCGGTGGCCACCTGGGTGTTCTCGCCGATCAAGTTCCAGGCCGATATGGGCATCCTGCTGGCCTTTATGTTCCTGATGAACATGCTCGGCGCGCTGATCCTGCTGCCGGCTTTGGCCTATTTTCTGATGCCGCAGAAACTCTTCGTTGCCAAGTCGGGCGACGTGCCTGCCGTGCAGCCTGACGGGGTGAGCTGAATGCGCGCCCTGCAGGGAGGGTGTATGAGCCTTTGGTTGTTGGCGTCTTCGACGCTCTGGGCCGCAGCGCCTGCGCAGCAGTACCAGCAGCTGCGCAGCCAGGCGACCCTGCTGGCGGTGAATGCGTTGCTCTACTTCGATGCCGACCCGCGCGCGCAGCCCGATGCACGCCATCTGGCCAGCGTGCGCGAAGCGCAGCAGCGCCTGGATGCACTGGCGCTGCAACTCAACTTACCGGCGGACATGGGCGACTCGCTGGCCAGCCTGAATGCCTGGCTGGACGATTTGCAGGCCGTACGCCGTGACGAGGCGCCGCGTTACCCGCAGCTGTTGATCGGTTTGCTCGATAGCCGAGCGCAGCTGGACCGGCAGAGCGACGCGGCCTATCAGCAAGTGCAGGCCGATCTGCAGCCCGTGGTGCGTCTGCTCAATCGGCAGAGCCTGGATATCGCCAGCCTGTTGCTGCATGCCCAGGCGCGCAGTGCGCGGGTACTCGGCGATCACTCGTTGGCCTACTCCGAGGTCGAGTTCACCGCGCGGGATCAAGCCATTGAGGAGGGGTTTGTGCAGCTGATAGCACTGCTGCCGGAGCAGGCCGATACGCTGCACAAACAGCGCTTGGCCTACCGCTTCGTGCGCCAGCGTTTGCTTGATCGCGATCCTGGCAGGGTGACCGGCAGCCTGGAGCGTTACCTGGCCGGCATAGTCGTGGCGCTCGATAAGCTGGCGGCGCGTTAGCGACCTTCGACCTTGGGGTAGGGTGCGCCGTGCGCACCAGGAGTCCAGTAGCGCCGCAGAACGCAACACTTCAGACATAAGGATAAAAACAATGCTGAAGCCAATCGCCAGGCTGCTCGCCAACTGTTCGGTGGGGCAGAAGTTGTTGCTCGGTTTTGGTTTGGTGTCCGTACTCGCGGTCGCTGCCATTGCCCAGGGCTTGTATGCCACGGCCAGCCTGCTCGAACACGGCCGGCAGGTCAGCGCCATGGCGGCGGTCAATCGCCTGACCTTGCAGATTCGCAATGCCGAGAAGCGCTATGCCCTTGAACCCACTGTAACGGCCATGCAGGAGGTCGAGGCGCTGGTGCATACGCTCGACAGCCAGTTGCGCGAACTACAAGCGCAAGCTACGGCCGATGCTTTGCCGGTGCTGGTGGCCATGCAGCAAGCCATCGTCGGTTACCAGCAGTTGTTCGAGCAGTTTGTCGGCCATCAGCGCCTGGCGACCGAGGCATTGCAACATATGCAAGAGCAGGCCGAGCAGGCGCGCCTGCAGTTCGAGATGGTCGAGCTGGATATGTACGACCAGGTGCGTGGCGTCCTCAACAGTGGCCAGGCGCTGGAGGGGGATCCGTTGAGCCTGGCCGAACAGGCCTCGGCACTGCAGCGCAAGTTGCTGGTTACCCGCAATAGCGAGTTCCTCTATGTGCAGACGGGCCAGCCAGCCGCCCTCGAACGTTGGCGCGAGTCAACCGAGGAAATGAGCAATGCCATGGAGCTGCTCCAGGGCCGGGTCGACGAAAACTCCGAAGAATCCCTGGCCGCTGCCCTGGCGGCGCTGGTGGAATATCGCCAGGCGTTTCAGCGCTATCGCGATAGCCTGACATTGAGCCAGCAGACGGCGCTGCAGATGGATGCTCAGGCGCAAAGCGTATTGCAGCAGGTCGAACAGGCCGCTGCCGAACGCCAGGTGCAGATGGACGAGCGCGGCCGCTCAGTGATGCTGCTGCAGGCGGTGGGGGCGCTGGTGATCGTCACCCTGGCGCTGCTGGCCTCATTGACCATCCGCAATCTGATCGTGGCCCCGCTGCGGGAAACCCTGCAGGTCGCTCGGCGTATTGCCGCCGGCGACCTGAGCCTGGATATGCAGAGTGGGGTAGTGCGCCGCGATGAGTTGGGGCAACTGATGGCGGCGATGGCCGAGATGACTGCCAACCTGCGGCGGTTGGTCAGCCGTATAGGTGAAAGCGTCACCGGCCTTGGGCAGTCGACCGCGACCCTGGGCGGGCTTAGCGAGCAAAGCAATAATGGCGCGCAGCGCCAGCGGGTCGAGACCGAGCAGGTGGCCACGGCCATGCAGCAGATGGCCGCAACGGTGCAGCAGGTGGCGCAAAATACCGAGCAGGCTTCGCAGTCTGCGCTGGAGGCTGATAGGCAAGCGCGCAACAGCGACCAGATCGTGCAGCAGACCCGCGAGCATATTTATCGCCTGGCCGAGGATATGCAGCTTTCCGAGCAGGCGGTGCAGTCTCTGCAGCAGCAGGTGCTGCGCATCGGTACGGTGGTCGACGTGATCAAAGCGGTGGCCGAGCAGACCAATCTACTGGCGCTCAATGCCGCCATTGAAGCCGCCAGAGCGGGCGAGCAGGGTCGCGGTTTTGCCGTCGTCGCCGACGAGGTACGCTCCCTGGCCAAGCGCACCCAGGTATCGACAGGTGAGATCGAAACCCTGATAGCGGGCCTGCAGAACCTTTCGCTGCACAGCGTTGCGCAGATCCAGGCGTGTGCGCGCAGCATGCAGTCCACCGTCGGCCTGTCCGATCAGGTGGGTTCGGCCCTGCAGGGCATTACCGGGGCGGTGTCGGTGATCGAGCAGATGAACCAGCAGATCGCGGCGAGCGCCGAGCAGCAGAGCATCGTCGCCGAAGAGGTCAGCCGCAACGTCATGCACCTGCGCGATGAAGCGGAACGCTTTGCTGATGCTAACCAACAAATGGTCGTGGCCAGTGACGAACTGGCGGGGCTGGAGCGGGAACTGTTGGCAGCTGTTGCACAGTTTCGGGCCTGAATGAGCCACTAGAAGTGTTGGTCAACTCCCGGGCGTCAAGATGCCAAGCATTTGGCTAAAACATTTTATTGAATAAAATATTTTAATCGATTAAATAGTGCTGCGCGGACAATGAATGTTTCGCGCAGTATTCCAAGGGCACGCAGGCAAGCACATAACAATAAGCTGCTGGAGAACCGTGATGAGGTTGAACGCCGGGTGGGTTTCGCCCCCTATCTCCGTGGCATATCGCCCCGCCTGGAGCATGCTGTTGGCCGCCGTGCTACTGCTCACATCGCTTGCCTCCACGGGTGCCGCTGGGCAACCCCGTACGGTGCGTATCTACAACTGGATCGAGTACCTGCCGCAGGAGGTACTCGACAGTTTTGAGCGCGAGACGGGTATCCATCCGGTTTACACG
Source organism: Pseudomonas sp. (assembly GCA_035655415.1). Taxonomy (GTDB): domain Bacteria; phylum Pseudomonadota; class Gammaproteobacteria; order Pseudomonadales; family Pseudomonadaceae; genus Aquipseudomonas. Next base: position 75,778 of record DASRUM010000251.1, on the reverse strand, counting down.
CAGTTCGACAGCGTCGAGGCGATGGAAGCCAAGCTGCTAACCGGTAACTCGGGCTATGACGTTGTTTTTCCCGGTACCTACAGCCTCGATAAGTTGGTTGTAGCGGGGGCGTTGGAGCCGCTCAAACGTGAGTGGCTAGCCAATTGGCGTCACCTGGATGAGCCCTTTATGAGCCACCTGGAGGTGGCGGGTGATCCGGGTAACCGCTACGCCGTTCCTTATCTGTGGGGCACCACGTTGATTGGTTACAACGTCGACAAGCTTCGCCAGGCCCTCGGACCGGATGCGGATGTGGCTAGCTGGTCGTTGATCTTCGATGCGCAGCGCCTCGCCAAACTGGCGGATTGCGGCGTGGCCATGCTCGATGCGCCCAGCGAGGTTCTGCCGATCCTGTTGCAGCACCTGGGCCTCGATCCCAATAGTCGCCAGCGCCAGGACTACAAACAGGCGCAGCAGGCACTGGCCCGCATTCGTCCCTCGGTTCGCTATTTCGACTCCACACGCTATGGCCATGATCTGGCCAGTGGCGAGATCTGTCTCGCGCTTGGCTGGTCGGGCGGCTTTGTCCTCGCTCAGCAGTTAGCCGATGCGGCCGGGCAGGGCGTGCGTATCGAGATGGTGCTGCCACGTGAAGGGGCACCGATATGGTCGGACGTCATGGTCGTGGCCCGCAAGGCACCCAATCGGGAGGAAGCGCATGCCTTTATCAATTACATCCTGCGTCCAGATGTGATTGCACGCATCAGCAATAGCATCGGCTATCCCAACCCCAACAAGGATGCGACCGAGTTACTTAAGACTGCGCCTCGCCCTAACCCCGTGATGTTTATGCCACCGGCCGTGCGCCAGACGCTATTTACCCTGGAGCCGGTCGGCGCGCCGATAGAGCGTGTGCGTGCACGCATCTGGCGCGAGACCACGAAACCACCCTTGAGCGAGGCAGCGACCTCCGCATGCACCGCTGGCGAGTTGGAGTGTCACCGTGAGCGATATTGCGATTCCTTTGCTGCATCCGGTGATGAGTATCACTGCGTTGATCGCAGAGCCTGAAGTCCTGGGCCGGTGCGTGGATGGATACCGGATCAATTATCCGATCATAGGGGGGCACTTCAGCGGTCCTCACTTGCGTGGGGAGGTTCTGCCCGGCGGCGCAGACTGCTTTTTGCTGCGCCAGGACGGTGTAGGTGACCTGGATGCTCGCTACCAGCTGCGCACTCAGGATGGGGTGTTGATCAACATCCACAATATTGGCCAGCTGACGATGACTGAGCGAGGGCGTGAGCTGGACGCTCAGGGCATTTGGCCCACCCCCGCGTCCGAGTACAACTGCACCTGTACTCCCCGTTTTCAAGTGGCAGAAGGGCCACTTGGCTGGCTGACACAGCATGCCTTTATCGGGTTGGTGCACTACCCCAGCGCGAGTGAAGTACTGATTCAGTGTTACAGCCTGGGGCCTATTGCACTGCGGACAGAAGCGGTCTGAGTGCCCTGTCGCGGGTTGTCCGGGTTCCAGCCAGGTAATCCGTATTCGAGACCATTACAAGCCAGATCCTTTGGGTTGGTAACAGGGACGTTGCCTTTTTTATTTATGAGCGGAGGCATTGCCGATGACACTGCGGGCGAAAGTCATTCTTCTGGTTGGGTCATGTCTGGCGGGGCTGGCGTTGACGGTCATCGCGGCCTCCGTTTACGAAATGCGAACACTGAGTCGCCAGGCGGAGCAGCAGGCTTCGATCAGTCTTGGCGCGTCGATAGACGCCCGTGTGGGCGAGTCTGTGCGGTCCCAGGCCGCCAGCGTACAGGCATTTTTTGCCGATACGCTGCGCGCAGGTGAGCAGGCCGCCACGGAGGTCGAGCGGGTTGTGTTACTGGTGCGTGGGCTGCCCCATGAGCATGTACCCATGCGCGAGCATCTGACCGCTCAGATCCGCTCGCTTCTAGATGACAACCCAGGCCTGCTCAGCAGCTATCTTGTGTTTCTGCCCGGCGCGCTGGATGGTCGCGATGCCGAGTTTGTCGATCTGACCGCTAAGGGTAGTAATGAGCGCGGGCGCTTTGCCCCGGTGTGGTTTCGTCGTGGGCCACAGACGCTGGAACAGGTCGCGGCGGCGGAGAAGACGCTGGCCGATGAGACGCCCATGAGCGATGGGCGGCCAGCACGCACCTGGTTCGATTGCCCTCTGCAGAGCGCAGCCCCGTGTTTGCTCAGCCCTTATCTGGATACGGCTTCAGGTCAGCCTGTGCTGATGACCAGCCTGACGCTGCCGGTGCGCATCGACGGTGTGGTGGTCGCGGTGTTGGGCGTCGATATCCAGCTCGATCAGCTGCAGGTTCTGGCCCAGCGTGCGCAGCAAGCATTGCCCGGGCAGGGTGGCTTGGTCTGGCTGCTCAGTGATGCTGGTTTGGTTGCGGCCACCACCGCTGATACAGGCCTTCTCGGGCAGCCGTGGCAAGCACCAGCCAAGGCCGTTCGAGCAGATGGCCTGCAGGACATCCATGCCGAGCAGTCGTTTCAGCCGATTCCTTCTGCGCAGCCTTGGCACGTGCGGGTACAGGTGCCGGCGGAGCAGGCATTCGAACCAGTGATCAGCCTGCAGCAAACCCTCAGTGAGCAACTGCAACGGTCAATTCGCTTCGAGTTGATCCTGGGCGTGGCGGTGAGTCTGCTTGGCCTTGCCCTAATTGCTTTTGCGTCGCGGGCAATCGTCAACCCATTGCAGGGTATGGCCGCCGTGCTCGACGAGTTGGCGGATGGTGAAGGTGATCTGTCGCGGCGTATCAACTATCCCCGAGAGGATGAGTTGGGTGCCTTGGGCTGCGGGATGAATCGGTTTCTTGAGGTCTTGCAGCCGACTATTGCCAGCATCAAAACCTCCATGCAAGCGCTCAGTGCCGCAGCTGTTCACTCCGTAGCGGGAGGGAAAGCCAACCTGGCGGCAACAGAGCGGCAGCGCAGCGATATAGATCACGTCGCCACGGCGATGCAGCAGATGCGCCTATCTGCCCATGAGGTGGCGCGTAACACGGCCTCTGCTGCTGCAGCCACCGATGGCATTTTGCGCACCATTGAAGATGGCACGGACCTGATTGATCGAACGACGGCGATTGTTGCCCGGCAAGGCGTTGACTTGCTGGCCAGCAATGATCAGGTAAAAGCGCTCTCGCTCAAGAGCGAGCGGATCAGCGTCGTGCTCAGCCTGATACGTGGAATTGCCGAGCAGACCAATTTGCTGGCCTTGAATGCCGCCATCGAAGCGGCCCGTGCCGGGGATCAAGGGCGCGGTTTTGCGGTTGTCGCCGATGAAGTGCGTGGCCTGGCGCAGCGTACCCAGGACTCGATTCAGGAGATCCACGGCATCATCGAGGCGCTGCAGGGCGACATGCAGTCAGTGGTTCGTTCGATGGCAAGTAATCAGCAACTGGTCAGTGAGGCTGACCAACTATTTACCGAACTGGTGGAGTCGTTGTACGGCGTCGGTAGCGCGGTGATGGAGATTGCCCAGATGAACGGCCAGATCGCCAGTGCGGCGGAGGAGCAAAGCGCGGTGGCCGAGGAAATAAGTACCTCAGTCGATCGCATACGTGCGGTGAGCGATGAGCTTACCCGCTCAGCCGGTGTTTCAGCCCAGCAGGCACAAGCCATCGACGAGCAGGCTGCGGCTCAGGTGCGGCTGTTGTCGCGCTTTCGCACATAGCCCTGGATGTCGAGTCCGAGCCCGTGATTGTGAGGCTGGCGATTTGTCAGGGCTTGGCTGCAGCCATGCCATAGAGAATCAGGCCGGACGTCTGGCGTACCTGCTGACGATGCGTTTCAAGGTCGAGCGGCTCGTTGCTGGTCAGGCGCAGTAGCTGCAGGTGTGAGTAGTCGTTGAGCAGAAAGGCGGCCAGATCCACATCTAGATCAGCACGCAGCTTGCCTGCGCTCTGCAGGTCGCGCAGGAGTGCGGCAATTTCACTGCGCAGGATGTCATTCATGCGTTTGTAGCTGTCCGGCAGGCCACTTTGTCCGCCGCCCAGCACATGCAGCAGCAGCTCACGCCAGATAGGCGGCGGCATCATGGCCAGGGCCTGATCCACCAGCACCTTTTCCAGATAGCACAAGGCATCCAGCGGGTCATCCATCTCGGCAATATGTGCACGTGCATCGCTGATGGCGCGCTCGTCGCCGGCCTGCAGCATCTCGAGCAGGATCTCGTGCTTGGAGCCGAAGTACTTGAACACCGTCGGTGCCGAAACGCCGGCCTCCTGGGCAATCTGCTCGATGGTGGTGCTCTGGAAACCCTGCCGCTCGAACAGTTTTACCCCTGCTCGGCTGATGGCTTGTCGGCGCATCACTTTCTGTCGTTCTCGCAAGCCGCTCAATTATTCCCCCTGGGTTCTCCTGCCTTGGCAGCGGGAGCATAGCGGAAAGCTCTTTTCTTCAAAAATATTTTATTGACTAAAAAAATTATGTGGATTAATTTTTCTGTCACATCTGCCGCGTGCAGAGCATCTGTCAGGACAGCTGATTTATGACACTTCGCACCGATTCCCCCACCGCGTGCCAACTGGCTCGCCATTATGCTGATGCCCATGAGGCGCTGCACGCCGGGGCCCAGCCCGATGCCTTTATGACGGGCTTCCCGCCTGCAGAGGCGCAGCGCGTTACCTGGCACAACTGGATGAGTCCACCGTTCAACAAATGGGGCTTCCGCCATCTTGCACGGCTGCGCCCAAGCATCTCTGTCGCCGCCGGTAACGGCGCAGCGAGCGACTTACCTGAGGCCGCCGAAGACCTCGATGGTTTCAGCTTCGAGAGCGTATGTGGGCTAACCGTTCGCCTCGATGAACACCTTGTGGCCAGCCACTGCGATGCCTTTATCGTGCTGCATCGCGGCAAGGTGAAATACGAGCGTTACTTCAACGGGCAGACTGCGAATGACCGCCACACCATGTTCTCGGTGACCAAGTCGCTGATCGGTGTGCTAGCCGAACAACTGATCTGCGACGGCGTGTTGAATCCGGAGCTGAGGGCCGACCACTATGTGCCCGAATTCGCCGGCAGCGCTTTCGCCGATGCGACCGTCCGCCAGCTCCTGGATATGGCGGTGGGGATCGCCTACACCGAGCGTTACGACGATCCGGCTTCGGAAAGCTCGCAATTCGGCTATGCCTGTGGTTTCCAGCCGGCGCCTGCGGCCTACGCCCAGTTCGCTTCGCTCTATCAGTACTTGCCGTCGCTGCGTAAGAGTGGCGAGCACGGCGGCTTTTTCCACTATGTGACTGCAACTACCGAAGCTCTGGCCTGGGTGATGGAGCGTGCTGGGGGCATTGCCTGTCCCGAGTTGCTGGCGCGCGTCTGGGGGCAAATCGGCTGTCAGCGTGACGGTTACTTTATGGCCGACCCCTGGGGGCGCGGTGTTGCCGGTGCAGGCTTCAACGCTACCGCACGGGATATCGCGCGCTTTGGCCTGCTACTGGCCAACCGCGGTGTGCATGAGGGACGCGCAGTGCTCGATCCACGTGCGATCGATGCCATCGCCCAGGGCAGCGATCCGGCGATCTATGCCGGCAACGAGGAGTTCAGCGCCTGGACGCCGGGAGCTTCGTACCGCAGCCAGTGGTACGTGTTCAACGATCACAGCCCGGCCCTGATGGCATGCGGCATCAACGGTCAGTACCTGTTCGTCGATCGCGAGGCCGAGCTGGTGATCGTCAAGCAGTCTTCGCTGCCGGAGGCCGTCAGCCTCTTCGACCCCGACAACGTTCGCGCACTGCGTGCACTAGCCCACCACTTCCGGGGCTGATTCGACACTACAAGAAGATCTGCTGGCGGACCCTTGGCCCGCCAGCATTCGCGATGGCGACGGTTGTCGCTTTGAAACTGCCCTGTGACACAAAAACAATCAACCAGGAGCAACCCATGACACGAGTACCCTTGCTACCTTCACTTCTTGCGACAGCGGTCTTGGCTAGTCAGTCTGCTGTGGCTGGCTATACCTTCCAGGAGGGCGATCTTTCTGGTGAGGTCAACCTGACCGCGGGCGGTGCTGCAATTTTCACCCGTAACGTCAACTTCGGTGCGGGGCGTGTCGATACCCGTAACGGTGAGGCCACCGGAAACAATGCCGACTGGCAGGAGGTCTATGTCAAGCCGGCGGTCAGTTTCAGCTATGCACTGAACCCGGACTTCGATCTGTTGGCCAAAGGCTCGATCGTCGCTGCATCGACCTTCGGCGATGGCGACGCAGGCGGTTTCACCCGCGGTACCGACAATCGTGTCTCGGCAGAGGAAGCCTACGTGGGCTTTCGCGCCGGGGAATGGCGTTTTACCGCAGGCCGCCAGGACTACATGATCGGTTCGGGCTTTATTGTCATGGATGGCAATCTCGACTTTCACGATGACGCGGCCTTCTGGTTGGGACCGCGCACGGCCTTCCGTGACTCCGCTGTGCTGGGCTGGTCGCGTGATGCGCTCTCGGTGCAGGCCTTCAGCCTGCGCACCGATGACCATCTTGGCGACTACCGCATGAATGGCGTGAACCTCGATTACGCGGTGGAAGGTGTTGCCACCTTCGGCGCGATGGCCATGAAGCTGAAAGCGGAAGACCGTGACTCCAATATCGCAACACCACGCGATGGCATGGAGGTCTACAACGTTCGAGCACTGAATGCCAAGCTGCCCGGGGTTGAGGACCTGACCCTTAACGCCGAGTATGCCGTGCAAGGGGGCAGGGACGGCGGTATCGAGTACGACGCCAAAGCCTGGTATGCAGGGGCTGAGTACGCTTTCAGTGATCTGCCCCTACAGCCGAGACTGGGCTATCGCTACGCCTATTTCTCCGGCGACGAAGACCTGGCCGACAACAAGCGTGAATCCTGGGACGCTCTGAGCAAAGGCTTTGTCGACTGGGGCACCTGGCTGGTCGGTGATGTGGTGGGCAACTACCTGCTTAACAACAGTAACCAGAAGGTGCATACCTGGTCGTTGAAAACTCAGGTACAACCAACGCTCACCGTCGGGGCGATGCATCACCAGTTCTCTCTCGATGAAAAGAATCTCTTCGGTGCTCCTGTCAGTGACCGGCGTTTCGCCGACGAAAGCGTGATCTTTGTCGACTGGGTGGCAACCCCTCAGCTGTTCACCTCGCTGTCCTACAACTGGGTGCAGCCGAAAGCAGCCGCCAAGCAACTGTTGGGCGACAAGACATTCTCCGCCGTTGAAATGTACTTCACCTACCGCTATTGATAAGTGCGTACCCGCTGTGGTGGGTGCCCCGGGAGTCTGATATGAATTCTGTAATGCGCAGCATGGCGGCCGCGATTGCCGTCACCCTGATGAGTGGCTCGGTGTTTGCCGAGCAACGAACCGTTCGAATCTACAACTGGTTGGAGTACCTACCCGGAGAGATCCTCAAGGACTTCGAAGCGGAGACCGGCATTCGCCCCATTTATGATGTGTTTGACAGTATCGAAATGCTTGAGTCCAAGTTACTGACAGGTAATTCGGGCTATGACGTGGTGTTTCCCAGTACCGCCAACCTGGGCAAATTTATCCAGGCCGGCACATTCGAGCCGCTCGACCGCAGCAAGTTGAAAAACTGGTCTCACCTGGATGAGCCGTTTATGGCTGACTTGGCCAGCAGTGGCGACCCGGGTAATCAGTACGCCATTCCGTATATGTGGGGGACCACGCTGATTGGCTATAACGTCGATATGGTGCGTAAGGCGCTTGGCCCGGATGCCAAGCTGGATAGTTGGGATCTGATCTTCAAGGAAGATAATATCGCCAAGCTGTCCAAGTGCGGTGTTGGCTTTATCGATGCGGCCAACGAGGTACTGCCAATAGCCCTGCATTATCTGGGCTTACCGTCGCACTCCACTGAGGCAAGCGATTATCGCCAGGCTCAGGAATTGATGGCCTCGATTCGTCCGCACATCAATTACTTCAACTCATCGCGCTATGGCATGGACCTGGCCAATGGTGATATCTGCGTAGGTATTGGCTGGTCAGGCGGTGTTGCCCTGGCAACACGCTTGGCGGATGCGGCGGGTAAAGGCGTCAAGGTTGACATGATTCTGCCGAAGGAAGGCGCACCTGTTTGGTCGGACGTGATGGCGATTGCCAAGGGCGCGGTCAATCGTGACGAGGCCCATGAGTTTCTGAACTACATGATGCGGCCGGATGTGATCGCCAAGGCCAGTAACGCCATTGGTTATCCCAATGCCAATAAGGACGCTACAGAACTGGTCGATGCCCACATTCGCGACAATCCGAATATGTATGTGCCGGCAGACGTCATGCCTTCGCTGTTTGTGCTCAAGGCGCTGCCGCAAAATGTCGAACGCATGCGCATGCGCACCTGGAATGCCATCCGCACCGGTATGTGATTGATCTCAGGCCCGGCTTTTATGCCGGGCCGTTTCACTACGGCCTGGCAATGGATGTCGTTGGATAACCTGGCAGGTCATATGTAGCGGGGCGGCAGGAGGTGCTTGTGATGCGAGTTGCTAAATATCAGCCTTCTCAATATCCAACGTGGATCGAGCGGGCATGCAATGGGGTTCTTTCACCCGCGCCACTTCGTAGGGAATTATCGGGCAAGCGGGTCGCCACCGACTTTGTAGACATACCGGTTATAGATGAGGTGGTAGGTGCCGTCGTTCCACATGTCATGTAGAGCTCTGCGCATGCGGTCTTGCAACTCGACCTTGTTTTTCAGCTGCGAAGCCTTGGACAGTACCAGATAAGCTGGAGTGGGTTCCCGTATCGGCTGGAGCGCAACGATACGTTGCTCCAGGCCCAACAGCTTCAGATGGTAGTTCATCACCCCAAGGTCGCCGATAACCGCATCTATACGCCCGGCGTTGAGCTTGCGGATATTGATCATGCCCATGTCATTGACTTCCTCCAGTGCGATCCTCCCGTCGTTAACCGCCCGTTCGAAGGCCTCACCGACATAGACCCCGCGGTCTATCCCAACCCGCTTGCCATACAGGTCGGGAATCTGCGTATAGGGAAATGCATTGTCTTTACGGACGAAGAGGTAGAACTCCTCGACATGCAGTACCCCCACATACAGGCAGAACGCTTGTCGCTCTGCCGTCTCGAAGGCAGCGAAGGCCCCGTCGAACTCTCCGCTTTTGACGGAGCCCATGACTCTCGCCCAGGGGTACGTCTGTATCTGCACTGAGATGTTGATGCGTCTGGCCATCTCATACACCAGATCGATATCGATACCGGTCAGGTTGCCGTTCTCCATGTAGGAAAAGGGTGGGAAGTTATCGACGGTCGCAAACCTCAGGGCTGTCGGCGATTCGGCCGCATGAGTGCAAGAGGCGATGACCATCAATAGGGCGGCTAACCGCTTGAAGAACCCCGCGAAGGCGCGTGTTTTCGCGCGCAAGGCCTTGTCTATGAATGAGAGCGCGATGCGCGATATGGCTGGTTTATCACTTGGTGTTGGCCTCGCAGCGGCCCAAGGGCTGCGCTCTTCACTGGTTGTGGCGACTCTCCAGCGTAACTTGAGGTCAGTGAATAGCTGCAGCATGAAAGGCACTCCCTGTGGTGATGGCTTGCTCAAGTTGAGTTACCGGCTTGTCGCTAGAGACGGCATCACCTTGGGTTCCGTTATTTAGTCTAGGCACGGTTCAGCTATGCGGCATTGGTTTGTTGTTTACCCACGGCGTCATCTTCCGCGCTCATTGGTATCGACTCTATCTTGCGCTGAGGCTTTGTTCCGCTGCGCAGCGTACGCCGTGGTGCCATTTGCCAGCTCACTTCACAACCCTCAAGTTCTGCACGTTATATGACAGGTATAGCCAGTACCGGCTTCGCTTCGAATGTCAGGAACGTGGTCGCTGGTTGGCATCGCGCCGGGCGATACCTCGTAATGAGCAATGCGATTGGTACGGGCGGCACAGGGGCCGCTAGGGTTGGCGGCCCGATAACGGGGTTTTCCCAGGCAGCCCCTGCCCACGGCAACTGAACCGGGCTGAGATTGAACGATGTTGTCACTGTCGAGAGGCGGTGTTCGCTATGTATCGAGCCAGGAGGTTGGAATGTCTGCACTGAGTCGCGTGCTCGGTAATCTGTCCGTGGGTGCCAAGTTGTCGCTGGGCTTTGGCCTGGTGTTGCTGTTCACCCTGGGTGTGGCGCTTACCGCATTTCATTCTCTCGGGGTGCTGCAGGCGCGGGGCGAGCAGTCAAGGGACGAGGCAGCGACCCAGGTGTTGATTCTGCAGGCAAGGATCGCCGAGAAGGAGTTCGCCCTGAACCTGGCACCGAGCGCATTGATCCAGGTGCGCGAGGTGGTCGAACAACTGATCCGGCTACTCGACGCTTCTTCAAGCAGCGCTCCCCACGTGGCCATGGGCGATGCCGCCAGCGCCTACCTGCAGCAGTTTCTCGGTTATGCCGACTCGCTACGCCAGGCTCGTGAGGCGCGCCTGCGCATGCAGACATTGGCGCAGACGGCGGGCGACAGTTTTACCGTGCTGTTTCTCGATCAGCTGGATGCGCTCAATGCGCAACTGGAGCAGGACATATCACCGAGCAGCGAGCAGATGGTGCTGCTGGAGCAGACCGCTGCTCTGCGCGACAAGCTGGCCAAGCTGCGCGACAGCGAGTTGTACTACTCACTGGACGGCGAGGAGCGCTACCGCAGCGACTGGGAAATGAGCATGAGCGACCTGCTGTCGGCCATGCAGGCGCTGGATCTCGGCGATCAGGATCAGACGTCTCTGCAGGGCGCGCGCGATGCTTTGGGCAATTACCGTAAGGCTTTCGAACAATTTGTCGCCAGCCGTGGGCAGAGCGCCCGCAGCAACGCGGCGATGAACATGCAAACCGAGCGGGTCAGCGAACTGTTGGCCGAGGCCGACCAGCAGCAAACACAGGCGATTGCCCAAGACAATCAGGATGCCCAGCGTCAGCTCGGGTTGATCACATTGTCGGCGCTGGCCCTGGGCATCGGTGCCAGCCTGCTGATCCGTCAACTGATCCTGCAGCCGCTGCGCCAGGCCGTGCAATTGGCCCAGCGGGTGGCGGCGGGGGATCTGAGCCAGGCGCAGGAAGGGGATACGCGACGTGATGAGCTCGGCCAGTTGCTCGACACCGTGGCCCGCATGCTCGGCAGTTTGCGCGGGCTGGTTGGGCGCATTGGCGGTGGCGTCGGCCAGCTCAATGGCACGGCCGCCAGCCTGGTTGAAATGATTGAGCGCAACAGCCGTGGTGTCGAGCAGCAGCGTCAGGAGACCGACATGGCCGCCACTGCCATGCAGCAGATGAGCGCCACTGCTCAGGACGTCGCGCGCAACGCCGGCGAGGCCAGTGCCGCAGTGGCTCAGGCCGATGACCAGGCGCGCGAGGGCGATGAGCTGGTGCGTCAGGCCGGCGGCAAGATCGACCGCTTGGCCGTGGAAATGACCGGTTGCGCCGAAGCTATGCAATCGCTGCTGAGCGAAAGCGCCGCGATTGGTGGCGTGCTTGATGTGATCAAGGCGGTGGCCGAACAGACCAACCTGCTGGCACTGAATGCCGCTATTGAGGCTGCGCGCGCTGGCGAGCATGGCCGTGGTTTTGCCGTGGTCGCCGATGAAGTGCGCGGCTTGGCGCGGCGCACGCAGAGTTCCACCAAAGAAATCGAGGGGTTGATTGGCCGTCTGCGCGGCGTCGCCCAGCAAGCCGCCGAACGTCTGCAGGGCAGCCATGCGCTGACCGATGAAACCGTTATCCTGGCCGCTCAGGCATCCCAGGCGCTGGCGCGGATCACCCACGCGGTATCCAGCATCGAACAGATGAACCAACAGATTGCTGCGGCCGCCGAGCAACAGAGCGTGGTAGCTGAGCAGGTCAGTCAGAGCATGACGCGGGTGCGCGAAGTGGCTGAGGACAGCGCGCGGGAAAGCCAGCAATTGCAAAGCTCGACGGCCGAGTTGCAACGGGTTGGCGGTGAGTTGAATGATGCAGTTGGGCATTTTCGCACCTGAAGTGGTTAGCCGACTGTTGAGAAACATAGGTAGTCTTTCAGCGGCCTGTTGGTGGGGAATGCATTACGAGCTGATCGGCCAGACCTGGGTGGCTGGAGATCTCACCTCCAGCCCAGCGGTGGGAAATGCTGCGCAGTTTTCCACCCTACACCAGAGCGGAGGCCGCGCAGACTTCGTAGGGTGCGCCGTGCGCACCGCGGCGGCTGCAGACTCTTGTTGCCCACGGCGTACCTCTGCTCTGGTGTAGGCTCGAGAGGGCTAATGGTGGATAAGCAAAGCGTTATCCACCCTACAAGGTCTCACTTAACTGCCGAAAATTGATGCAACACAGTGCTGGTACATCGCCAGGCATGAAAACCATGCTCCTGAATGCAAAAAACGCCGAACAGGTTCGGCGTTTTTTCTTTGACCCAGCGGTTAATCAGGCAGTACGGCCACCCAGATTTTCGGCTACCCAGTCGGCAATGTACTGGCCGGCGTTGATGCTGTTGTCGAAGCTGGAGTGCTGCACGCCGCCTTCACGCTCGGTGAATATCTTCAGTTCGCGCTTGGGGCTGTTGACCAGTTGTTCGTAGGTGCGTTCGGCCCACTTTAACGGGATCTGCGAGTCCTTCGAGCCGTGGGTGACTAGGAATGGCACCTTGATGCGGTCCAGCACGCCGTCCAGGTGCACGTTTTCGGCGATGGTCATGAACTCATCCATATCCTTGGCACCCCAGACCCAGCGCACATGAGTCCAGTAATGCGGTACTGGCAGCTCACCTTCTTTTTCCAGGCGGCGCTTCTGCACGTCGCGCCAGTCGTGGTTGGCACCCCAAACCACACCACAGGCAAAACGCGGCTCGAAGGCAACGGCGCGCGGGCAGTAGTAGCCGCCCAGGGACACGCCCTCCATGCCGATGCGTTTGGCATCGACATCGCTACGGGTTTCCAGCCAGTCGACTACGCGGCTGGCCCAGTGCTCGCTATCGTAGCGGGCAGTCAGGTTGTGCAGACGCAGGGCTTCGCCAGTGCCAGGCTGATCGATGATTAGCGAGGACACACCGCGCTTGGCCAGCCAGGCAGGTAGGCCGACGCGGTATTTCATTTCCTTAGTCGAATCGAGGCCGTTGACCTGCAGCAGGATCGGCGCTGGACCTGTAACGCCTTCGGCACGTACCAGCAGACCGGAAATATGCGCGCCCTCGTAGGGGATTTCCACGCGTTCGCAGTTTTCTTTGGACAGCTCAATCCCGCGGGCGAAGGTCTGCAGTACGCGCTGATACAGGGCCTCGCGACCTGGCGCGCCGTGGGCCTGCAAGCGCTCGCAGGTGAGGTAATAGGTGGAGGCGCGGCTGTATTTCTCGCCAGCGGAAAACAGGCGTCCGGCGGCTTCGTCTTCTTCGGCCAGGCCGCACAGCTTGTCGGCCATCTTCGCCCAGGTTTCGCGGAAGGCGGCGGTGCCGGCGGCATCGGGCTGCTTGGCGGCTTCGACCAGTGGCTTGCACATCTCTTCGATTTCGCCGATGCGGGCACCCATCTCGATGGCCAGATTGACGGAAAGGTCCCAGACGTAATTGGTGGGAAAGTAACGGAACATTCTTATTGTCCTTTTCGTGGTGGCGGGTAGGCGTCGTGATGCGGGCAGGCAAAGCCCACGAGCGCCGTTTGCCGGACACGTTAAGGAGGGGCCAGCTATTTGGCCAATCGTGAGTCGGGATGCAAGGTATCGCGAAACGAGATGGTAAACCGGCGCAGCGCTGTTGTCGGGAGGTGCCGCGCCAGTTTGTTCAGTGCTGCTCCAGGTCGTTGATAAATTCACTGATTCGTTCGCGCAGCCAGCTGTGCATCGGGTCGCGATCCATGGTGCGGTGCCAGAGCATGAATTCGCGCATCACCGGGATCTTCACCGGCGGCTGGAGGATACGCAGCGGCAGGTGCGCAGCGTACAGACGGGCCAGGCGCTGGTGCATGGTGGCGATGCGCTGGGTGCCGACGACCAGCTGGGGCAGGGTGTTGAAGTCGTTGGTGATCACCTCAATGCGGCGGTTGAAGCCGTACTGGTTCATAAACCAGTCCTCGATGCTCATATGCCGGGTGCGGCCGAAACCTACCGAGACATGGCCCATGTCCATGTACTGCTCCAGGGTCAGGTGGTCGCCGACCAGCGGGTTGGCATCCCACACCACACAGACGTGTTCCTCCTCGAACAGCAGCTGAGAAGGATGGCCTTCGAGGATGTAGCGCTCGGGCACGATCATCAGATCGACCTCGCCGCGTATCAGCAGCTCGCCGGAGTTGTCGCTGGGGGCGAGCATCTCGAAGGTGATGTGCGGGGCTTCCTGGTGGATCCGCTGGATGACTCGGGCCAGCAGCACGGTGATCAGATAGTCCGAGGTCACCATGCGGAAATGGCGCTTGCTGCTGGTCGGGTCGAACACCGGCTTGGCGGTGATCGACGACTGGATGGTCAGCAGCACTTCGCGTACCGGGGTGACCAGTTCCAGGGCATAAGGGGTGGGCTGCATCTTGCGCCCGACCTGAACCAGCAGGTCGTCTTCGAAGTAGCTACGCAGGCGGCCGAGTACGCCACTGGTGGCGGATTGAGTCATGTGCAGGCGTTCGGCGGCGCGGGTGATGTTCTGCTCTTCAAGCAGCACATCGAGCGCCACCAGGAGGTTGAGATCCAGGTGGTTGAAGCGCATGGCAGTCTCGCATCTTGTATTTATTTTCGAGATACCTTCCTGCCGATCCATTACGCCGTCAACCCCGGACTGAGCATTAATCGCCCACTTCTCGCCCTTGCGCTTGTCCTCTTCAGGTATCGCGTTTGCCGATAGGTCGCATCCCAACAAGCGATTAGTCAGCGACTTACCAACGCGGCAATCTGGCCGCCAGTCGGTTAGCCGTGACGCTTGCACCGACTCCACCACCGGATACCCGTGTTGCTCCGCCAGGCGCTTGTCGTCGCGCTAGTAGGGTGTCCGCAGAATAATTTCAATGGAGTGGTAAGCATGAACATCATTGGCCTTGACGCCCTGATCTTTGGCGTCGATGACATTCAAGCCTGTAGCGATTTCCTCCGTGACTATGGCCTGCAGCCGGTCGATGTGGGCAGCCGGGGCGGGCGCTTCGAGGCCCTCGACGGCACTGCGGTAATTATCCGCAGCGCCGACGATGCCAGCCTGCCGGCCGCCATCGGCCCGGCACCGTCGATTCGCGAAACCGTCTATGGCGTGGCCTGCGCCGCTGACCTGGATGCCATTGCCGACGAGCTGGGGCGTGATCGCCCGGTCACCCGTGACGCCAATGGCGTGTTGCATAGCGTCGACGACATGGGCTTTGCCATCGCCTTCCAGGTCAGCGTGCGACGTGCGTTCAGCGCCCCGGCCGATCTGACCAACGCGCCGGGCCACGCGCCGCAGCGCCCGCTCAATCAACCGGGCATCACCCCGGATATGTCGGCGCTGCCGCGCACCCTGTCGCATGTGGTGTATTTCGTCCCGGATGCGGCCAAGGCCGAGGCCTTTTACCAGCGTCTGGGCTTCATCACTACCGACACCTTTATCGGTGCCGGGCCGTTTATGCGCCCGGCTGGGTCCGACGACCACCACTGCCTGTTTATGATCCAGACCCCGCCGCATATGAAGGGCTGCGAGCACTTCACCTTCCATATGGGTAGCGGCACCGAAGTGCTACTGGCCGGGCGGCGCTTCGAGGAGAAGGGCTGGACCAGCTTCTGGGGCCCGGGCCGTCATCTCTTTGGTTCCAACTGGTTCTGGTACTTCAACAGCCCGCTGGGTTGCCACGTCGAGTACGACGCCGACATGGACAAGCATGACGATGAGTGGGAGGCGCGTGTCGCCCCGCTCAATGCGGATAACTCGCAACTGTTCCTGTTCACCTCCAAGGCGAAGTGGGCTCCGGGCGGTCCGCCGCCGAAGCAGGCCTGAGCACGGGGTGCCTCGTGAGTCATGCCGCTATCGCGTTGTGCCGGCTGGATGAACTGGTCGAGGGGCAGGCCCGTGGCTTTGATCCATTACACGCGGGGAAAGACAGCCTGTTTGCCCTGCGCCACGGCGGCGAAGTGCGGGTTTACCGCAATAGCTGCCCACATCTGGATGTGCGTCTGGAGTACCGCAAGGACCGTTTTCTCTCGGCCGATGGCAGTCGCATCGTCTGCTACGCCCATGGCGCGCAGTTCTTGCCGGAAAGCGGTCTGTGCGTTTACGGGCCTTGCCTGGGCGAGCACCTGAGCGCACTGCGCTGGCATCTGGACGCTGGCTGGCTGGTGCTGGAGGCCGGTCAGTTGGCGCTGTGTGCAGGGTAGGTGAGGTATCGCGAACGGCGATACATCGCATCCCTACAAGCGATTAGTCAAACCCCTGTTTTGCCGGGAAAGTGAACATCACGCGGCAGCAGTTGGACTAGCGGAACGCTAGCCCGAATCACAAGAATAAGAGTGAGACAGCCATGAATGCAGTGAACAAGGTTCTTGTCGTAGGTGGTGGTATCGGTGGCCTGTGCAGCGCCATCGCCCTGCGTCGCAAGGGTATCGAGGTCGATCTGGTCGAGCTCAAAGCCGAGTGGACGGTGTACGGCGTCGGCATCATCCAGCAGAGCAACGTGGTCCGTGAGATGGCCAAGCTGGGCGTGCTCGATGGCTATCTGGACGCCGCCTTCGCCTTCGAAGATGTGAGCATCAACACCACCGACGGCCAGCCGCTGGTGCGTATTCCTGGTCAGCGCCTGGCCGGTCCCGAGTACCCGGCCAACGTGGGTATCTCGCGTCTGGCCCTGCATGACGTCCTCAGCGAAACTACTGTTGGCCTCGGTGCTTCGGTACGCCTGGGCCTCAGCGTGGAAACTCTGAGCGAGGATGCTGAGGGCGTTGATGTGCTGTTCACTGATGGCAGCCGCGACCGCTATGACCTGGTGGTCGGTGCCGATGGCCTGTTCTCCAAGGTGCGTGGCCTGCTGTTCGGCGACAAGTACCAGCCGCGTTTCACCGGCCAGTCGGTGTGGCGCTACAACTTCCCGCGCCCGGCGGCGATCGATCATCTGGCCAACTTCCAGGGCCCTGCCGGCAACGCTGGTCTGGTGCCGTTGGCCGACAACCTTATGTACATGTTCGTCACCTCCCACGAGCCGGGCAATCCGCGCATGGACAGCGCCAACCTGGCCGCCGAGATGCGCAAGCGCCTGAGTGGTTTCGGCGGTCTGATCGGCGAGCTGCGCGAGCAGATCACTGACAGCGCCCAGGTGGTCTACAAACCGCTGGAAGTGGTGTTCGTCAGCGAGCCCTGGTACCGCGGCCGTGTGCTGCTGATTGGCGACGCGGCCCATGCCGCCACCCCGCACCTGGGGCAGGGGGCCGGTATGGCCATCGAAGATGCCGTGGTGCTCGGCGAAGAATTGACCGCCGGCGGCAGCGTCACCCAGCAACTCGAACGCTTTATGGCGCGCCGTTACGAGCGCTGCAAGTACATCGCCGAGAGTTCGATTCTGGCGGGTGACAAGGAAATCGCCCACGACCACAGCTTCGACCGCATCGGCTTGGTCAAACAGATGCTCAAGCTCACGGCCGAACCCATCTGAGTTCGTGCGCGGCACCCTGCGTGCTGCTGGTTCCGCGCACCCCTGGATAACCGGAATACCTGCTCCTGTACTGGCTTGCCTTGGCCGGTAGGGGAGTGGTTACGCAAGAAAACGCAAGAAGAACTGACACACAAGAACAATAAAGAGGGTTACTTCGATGGCTACTCGCAAGATCGCCGCGTCGCGGCGTGCACCCTTCACTCTGACCCTGGCGGCCAGCCTGGTGCTTGGAGCCAATATGGCCCAGGCGTTTCAGATTGATACGGGCAACCCAGACCTCAGCCTGCGCTGGGACAATACCCTGAAGTACAGCGCGGCCTGGCGCCTGCAGGACCCGAGCGACAAGCTCAGCGAAAGTGCTGTGGCGAGAAACCAGGATGATGGTGATCGCAACTTCGACAAGGGCCTGATCTCCAATCGTCTGGATATCCTTTCCGAGCTGGATGTCGGCTACCGCGACTTCGGCGCGCGCGTCAGTGCTGCCGGCTGGTACGACACGGTGTACCAGGATGACAACGCCAACGATAACCCGGCGCGCTCCAACCAGCGCTCCGTGGCTTTTGATCAGTTCACCGACGACACCCGTCAGCTGCACGGTGGCGATGTTGAACTGCTCGATGCGTTCGTTTATTGGAACGGTGAGTTGGCTGATCGCGCCCTATCCGTACGAGCTGGCCGGCATGGCCTGATCTGGGGCGAGAGCTTGTTCTTCGGTGCCAACGGTATCGCTGGTGGCATGGCACCGGTGGATGTGGTCAAGGCGCAATCGGTACCCAACACCCAGTTCAAGGAAATCACCCGTCCGGTCAGCCAGCTGTCGACCACCTACCAGCTGACCGATGACCTGTCGCTGGGTGCGTTCTATCAGTTTGAATGGGAGGAAACCCGCCTGCCGGGTGTTGGCAGTTACTTCTCCGGAAGCGACACCATTGGCGAGGGTAATGAGCGGCTGGTCGTTGGGGCACCATTCCCAGCCTTCCTCGGCGGTAACCCGAATAGCCCCGCCGCGTTCTTCCACGGCAAAGACAAAAAAGCCAAGAGCTCCGGTCAGGGCGGTCTGCAACTGCGCTACGCGGCGGAGACAGCGGAGTACGGCCTGTACGCCATTCAATACCACGACAAGAGCCCCAAGCTGTATCTGAAGCCAGGTTCGGGTGCACCTAATTTCAGCACCGGCCAAATTGGTGAGTTCTATTGGGTTTACCCAGAGGAGATTCGCGCGCTGGGTGCCAGCTTCGCCACCACCATCGACGAATATAGTTTCGCGGGTGAAGCGTCGATGCGCTGGAACATGCCGCTGGTCTCCAACGGCCAGACCGTGTTGCCAGGTGTGGACGCGGATAACGACGAGAATCCGCTGTACGCCGTCGGCCGCACGGCTCACGTCAACCTCAACGTGCTGGCTTCTCTCGGCCCGTCATTTATTTCCAACGAAGCCAGCCTGGTAGGCGAGATTGCTTGGAACCGTGTACTCAACGTCACGAAGAATCGCAACGCCCTCGACCCTAATGCCACCGACGACGGCCTGGGTATTAAGTTGGTGTACTCGCCAACCTACCGCCAGCTGTTCCCCGGCGTGGATGTCAGCGTGCCGGTGGGTGTCAGCTATTTCCCCCTGGGCAAGTCGTCTGCGATTGGCGCGTTCGGGCCGGATAACGGCGGCGACATGAACATTGGCGTGACCGCCACCTACCTGGACCGCGTGACCCTGGGGCTGACCTACACGCATTTCTATGGCGCCGAGGACACCACGCTCAATTCGGCTAACCAATTCAACTTCAAGCAGTCGTTGAAAGACCGGGACTACCTGGCTTTCTCGATCAAGACCACGTTTTAAGAGGGCTTGCACATGACCACTCAGTTCACTCTCAAGGCCTTGTGCTTGGCCGTTTTGGCGGTTGTTGCGCCAATCACCTTGGCCGCCAGCGCCGAACAAGCTTCAGCGTTGGGTAAAACTCTGACGCCTTTCGGTGCCGAAAAAGCCGGTAACGCCGACGGCACCATCCCGGCCTGGGACGGCGGCTACACCACCGTCGATCCGGCCTACAAGCCGGGCGGCAAGCGCAGCGATCCGTTCGCTGCCGACAAGCCACTGTTTAGCATCACCGCGCAGAACATGGCGCAGTACGCCGACAAACTCAGCGATGGCACCAAGGAGATGTTCAAGCGCTACCCGGACACCTATCGCCTAGACATTTACCAGACCCGCCGTACCGCCGCTGCGCCGCAGTGGGTGTATGACAACACCCTGAAAAATGCCACCCGCGCTTCACTGGTGGATAGCAGCGCCGGGCCGGTGCCACAGGGTGCCTATGGCGGTATTCCGTTCCCGATTCCGCAGAACGGCGCTGAAGCCATGTGGAACCACGCGCTCAACTGGCGTGGTACCTCGCTGTCGATGAACTTCCGCCACTACCTGATGACCGCTGATGGCAGCCAGGTGATGAGTACCGACGGCCAGGCCATTCAGGAAATGCCGTACTACTACGAAGACGGCACGCCGGAAACCTTCGAGGGTGATTACTGGCTGTTCCGCCTGCTTAACGTCGGCCCACCGATCCGTGCCGGCGAGCAGATCATGGGCCGCACCAACGTCAATGGCGACAAGTCTCAGGCGCACGTTTATCTGAGCGGCCAGCGCCGTGTGCGCAAGCTGCCTAACGCCTGCTGCGATACGCCGACTCCGGCCACCGCCGGTGTGATGTCGTTCGACGAACTCAGCGTGTTCCAGGGGCGTATGGACCGCTTCAACTGGAAGTTGGTGGGTAAGAAGGAAGTCTACATCCCCTACAACACCAACAAGGTACAGGCTGCCGCCAAGCCGGAAGATCTGTTCGGTAAGCATCACCTGAATCCGGATTACGTGCGCTGGGAACTGCACCGCGTCTGGGTGGTGGAAGCTGACCTGGTGCCGGGCAAGCGTCATCAACTACCTAAGGGCCGTTACTACCTCGACGAAGACACCTGGCAAGCCGCTCTCGGCGACCGCTGGGATGGCAATGGCCAGCTGGCCAAAACCCTGTGGTCGTTATCTGCAGTACTGCCTGACCTGCCAGCTCACGCCAGCCTGTCAGCGGGTTTCTATGACCTGACTTCCGGTGCCTGGTTTATCCAGAACCTCTACACCGGTAAGGACAGCCAGTACGGCGCGGTTGATCGCTACAAGGCCTCGGAGTTTTCCCCGGCGGCCATGGCAGGACGTGGCGTGCGCTAAGAAGCAAGGCGAAGTGGAGGGTCGACGCCCATGTCGCCCCTTCTATTGCGGTGGTTTTCCGAGGTGGGTAATGAACAGAATCAGTCAGGCGGGCTATTGGTTTTTAGCTTTGGCCTTGCCCTTCAGCACAGCCTGGTGCGCAGCGGATACGGGCCCCGTGGGTTTGCCGCTGGATACCCCGGCAATGCAGGTTGCACCGACTCAGAAGACTGTACTGATCGATCTGGCGCGTGCCGGTGAGCGTCTGGTCGCGGTGGGCGAGCGCGGCCTGGTGCTGCTTTCCGATGACAACGGACAAACCTGGCGGCAAGCCGTGGTCCCGGTGTCGGTCAGCCTGAGTGCTGTGCAGTTTGTCGATGCGCGCAATGGCTGGGCAATTGGTCACGCGGGTGTGGTGTTGGCCACCCGTGATGGCGGTGAAAGCTGGGTTGTTCAGCTGGACGGCCTGCGCGCCGCGCAGATCGAGCTGGATGCAGCCAAGGCCGAACAGGTCACCGCACTCGATCAGGACAGTGCCGAAGTCCGTGTACAAAGTGCTGAACGATTGGTGGCAGATGGTGCCGATAAGCCGTTTCTGGCCCTTGAGTTTGTCGATGCACAACAGGGTTTGATCGTCGGTGCCTATGGTCTGGCACTGCAAACTCGCGATGGCGGTGCCAACTGGCATTCCGTGGTGGGGCATATCGCCAACCCGATGGGCATGCACCTGTATGCCATCAGTCGTCAGGGTTCACGCTGGTTTCTCGCCGGGGAGCAGGGCTATCTGGCCCGCTCCGATGACGACGGTGCTTCGTTTGCGCAACTGGAAAGTCCCTACGAGGGCAGTTTCTTCACTCTGCAGAGCCGCGCCGATGGCGCTCTGCTGGTCGGCGGGCTGAAAGGCCACGCCTTTATTACTCAGGATGCCGGGGCCAGCTTTGCGCGTGCGCCGGTGCCTATGCCGGTGTCCTTCAGCGACGCCACTCGCCTGAGTACGGGTCAGGTATTGCTGGCCAACCAGGCCGGCATGCTCTTTCTCAGCAAGGGTGAAGCGTTGCAGCCCTTTAGCAAACCATTGGGCGTGCCCGTTTCCAGCCTGGTTCAGGCCGCTGATGGCAGTTTGATCGTCGCCGGTTTCACCGGCCTGCTGCGCGTGCCGCAGCCAGCCACCGTCGCTTCGGAGTGAGGTTATGACGTCCTCTACTGGTTCCATCTCGTCCCCAGCGGACAGCCTCGACAACTTTGATCCGCGTTCCGGCTCGGTAGTCGAGCGTGCGCTGTTTAATCATCGTCTGTGGGTGCTGCTGCTGTGCCTGGCGGCGACGCTGTTTCTCGGTTTCCAGTCCACTCGTATCGAGTTGAATGCCAGCTTCGAGAAGATGATCCCGACCAACCACCCGTATATCGCCAACTACCTGGATAACCAGAAGGAGCTGAGCGGGCTGGGTAATGCGCTGCGTATCGCGGTGGTCAACAAGCAGGGCGATATCTACGACGCGACATACTTGAAAACGCTGCAGGAGTTGAGCGACAAGATTTATCTGCTTCCTGGTGTCGACCGCGCCTATATGAAGTCGCTGTGGACCCCAGCTACCCGTTGGGTGGCGGTGACCGAGGAGGGCCTGGATGGTGGCCCGGTGATTCCCGATGACTACGACGCCAGTCCAGCGAGCATTGGTGCGTTGAAGCGCAATGTGCAGCAGTCCAACGAGATTGGCCAACTGGTGGCCTTTGACCAGACGTCTAGCATTATTTATGCGCCACTGCTACAGAAAACCCCTGATGGTCAGGCGCTCAACTACTCGACTCTGTCGCAGCAGCTGGAGTCGCTGCGCAGCCAGTACCAGAGCGACAGCATCGAGATTCGCATCACCGGTTTCGCTAAAAAAGTCGGCGATCTGATCGAAGGCTTGAAACAGATTCTGCTGTTCTTTGCCGTGGCCATTCTGATCACCACCGCGGTGCTCTTCTGGTACACCCGCTGCGTGCGCAGCACCATGCTGGTGGTGTTCTGCTCGCTGGTTGCGGTGGTTTGGCAGTTGGGCCTGCTGCCACTGCTCGGCTATGAATTGGATCCGTACTCGGTACTGGTACCGTTTTTGGTGTTTGCCATTGGCATGAGTCATGGCGCACAGAAGATGAACGGCATCATGCAGGACATCGGTCGCGGTATGCACCGTATCGTTGCGGCCCGTAATACCTTCCGCCGTCTATTTATCGCGGGTTTGACGGCATTGCTCAGCGACGCAGTCGGTTTTGCTGTGCTGATGTTTATCGATATTCCGGTAATTCAAGACTTGGCTGTGGCTGCCAGCATTGGCGTAGCCGTGCTGATTATTACCAATCTGATTCTGTTGCCGATTCTACTTTCCTACCTTGGTGTCAGCCCTGCAGCAGCCCGGCGCAGCTTGCGTGACGAGCAGGAAGAGGGTGGACGCATGGAGCGCCATCCGCTGTGGCGAACGCTTGATCTGTTCACCCAAAAGCGCGGCGCCACAATTTGCGTACTTGTGGCCGCGGGGTTGGCCATTGGCGGTTATCTGGTGGCGCAAAACCTGAAGATCGGCGACTTGGATGCCGGTGCTCCCGAGCTGCGCGCAGACTCACGTTACAACCTCGACGATGCCTTTATGAACCGCGCCTACGGTGCCAGTAGCGATCTGTTCGCCATCATGGTGCGTACGCCGTCGGGTGTATGTGCCAGTTATGACGTGCTGCGCAAGGTCGATGCGCTGGATTGGCAACTGCGCACCCTGCCAGGTGTGGATTCGACCAACTCCCTGGCATTGCTCAATCGCCGCATGTTGGTGGGCTTGAGCGAAGGTAACCCCAAGTGGTACGAGCTGCAGCACAACCAGGCGATGCTCAATATGATCACCGCCAGCGCTCCGCGTGGGTTGTATAACGAGTCGTGCAGCCTGCTGACGCTCTATGTCTTCCTGACAGACCACAAGGCTGAAACCCTGACAGGGCTGGTTGATCACGTCGCGCAGTTCGCCGCAGCGAATAACACCGACGAGGTGCAGTTCATGCTCGCAGCCGGTAATGCTGGCATCGAGGCCGCGACCAATATCGTGGTCAAGCAGGCCAACCGCGAAATGCTGTTCTGGGTCTACGGTGCGGTCATCCTGCTGTGCCTGATCACCTTCCGCTCCTGGCGCGCAACCCTCTGCGCCATTGTGCCGCTGATACTCACCTCGATCCTCTGTGAGGCGCTGATGGTCTGGTTGGGGATCGGCGTCAAGGTTGCCACCTTGCCGGTGATCGCCCTCGGTGTGGGCATCGGTATCGACTACGCGCTGTATGTGATGAGCATGCTGCTGGTTTATCAGCGCCAGGGTGCCAGTTTGTCCGAGGCGTATTACCGGGCTCTGGTGTCCACTGGCAAGGTGGTGATTCTCACTGGCGTCACTCTGGCTATTGGTGTCATCACCTGGCTGTTTTCACCCATCAAGTTCCAGGCCGACATGGGCGTGCTGCTGGCTTTTATGTTCGTTTGGAACATGGTCGGTGCGCTGTTGTTGCTGCCAGCACTCGCTTACTTCCTGTTTCCGGTTCGTCCCAAGAGCGCCTCTGACGAGCTCAAAGACAACGCTCCGCGAGCAGCCAAGGAGGGTGCTGTTACGCACCTGATGCTGCCCATAGAAGCGGCTGGTCCACAGATCGACGGTACGTACGGCCGTTAACTCGGCCGCACCTAGCCGGCCACACCTGGCCGGCCGCACCCTAACAACAAGAGAGGACTTTGCCATGCCCCGTTTGCACACCTGTTTTCACTGCCTGTTGCTTGGTCTTTCGACTGGGCTGACTGCCTACGCTGTAGCGTTTTCGGGCGTTCCGTTGCTGGAGGTGTGTGATGGGCGCTGAACGCCAAGCGGGCTTGCCGCAATCGCTGCTGCTGTTGCTCGGCAGCTGCCTGCCCGTGCTTGGGGCGGTGCTACTGGCACCGGTGTTGCCGCGTATGCAGGAACACTTTATCGATACGCCGGGTGTGGCCGTGCTGGTGCCTATCGCCCTGACCCTGCCGGCCCTGATGATTGCCCTGCTGGCACCCTTGGCCGGGGTTATCGCCGATCGCCTCGGGCGCAAGCCGTTGCTGCTCGGGGCCATGTTGCTCTATGCCATCTGTGGCGTGTTGCCGCTGTGGCTGGAGTCGCTGGAGGCCATCGTGATCAGCCGCGCCGGTATCGGCCTGGCCGAGGCGGCGATCATGACCTGCTGCACTACGCTGATGGGCGATTACTACAACGGCGCGCGACGTGAACGGCTGTTCGCTCTGCAGATGGTTGCCACCTCGCTGTCGGCAGCGATCTTTATCGCAGTCGGCGGCATGCTCGGTGAGCACGGCTGGCGTACGCCCTTTGCCCTGTATGGCATCGGCTTGTTGTTCCTGCCGCTGATGGCCTGGTTTCTCTGGGAGCCGCGCGGCCAAGCTGCCGCTGCCTCTGAGGTGGCCACCTGTGCATTCCCCTGGCGTGCCCTGACACCTTTATATGCCTTGTCATTCCTGGCGGGTCTGAGCCTGTTCGTGGTGCCGGTACAAGCTGGTTTCCTGCTCAACCTGCTGCACGTCGATGCGCCGCAACAGATCGGCATGACCATGGGTGCCAGTCAACTCGGCGTGCTTGCCGGTGCCCTGAGTTTCCGCCTGCTCAGCGCTATGCCGGGGCACCGACAGATGTTTCTGGCCTTTGCGCTGGCCGGTGTGGGCGGTGCGCTGATGGCTGTGGCCGACAGCCATGCCCTGGTGGTGGTCGCGGTACTGATCAACGGCCTGGGCATTGGTCTGATGATGCCGACCCTGATCACCTGGATCATGTCCCTGGTGGGCTTTCAACAGCGTGGGCGTGCTGCGGGTTTCTTTACGGCGGCGTTCTTTGCCGGTGAGTTCGTCAGCCCGCTGGTGGTGCTGGCCATCACCGGTGGGGTGAACAGCGACTTGCCAACCGCGCTGGGGATTATCGCGGCCCTGCAACTGCTGGTTGCCGTGGCCTGCCTGGCACTGCCCAAACGGGCTGATCAGGCACCTGTTGCGCCTGCCACTGAACTGCCGGCGCAGGGCTAGGACGATGACCGACGGCTTATTTCCTTTGCATTTGCCAGCCGCTCGCCATCCATGGGTAAGCGGCGGATTCTCGATCTCTGAGGCTTTTTTATGAATCAGTCGCTTCCCGCTGCCGCCATTGCTCAGCTGTTCCTGGAGGCCCGCTCGCACAATGCCTGGCTCGAACAGTCGGTGCCGGATGAGCTGCTCAAGCAGCTCTACGACACCCTCAAACAGGGTCCGACCAGCAACAATTGCTGCCCGGCGCGCTTCGTCTTCGTGCGCAGCGCTGAGGCCAAGCAGCAGTTGCTGCCGGCGCTCAAGGGCCATAACGGCGAGAAGATGCTGCAGGCCCCGGTGACCGCCATCATCGCCTTCGACAGCCAGTTCTTCGAGTACCTCCCCGAACTGTTCCCGATCTACGACGCCGGCGCGCCGTACCGCGACAATCCGCAGGCCGCGCACACTGCGGCCCTGCGTAACGGCAGCCTACAATGTGCCTATCTGATGCTCGCCGCTCGTGCGCTGGGGCTGGATTGCGGGCCGATGTCCGGTTTCGACACCGCCCTGGTGGATGCCACGTTCTTCGCTGACGGTCGCTGGAAAAGCAATTTTCTCTGCAGCCTCGGCTATGGCGACGTGAGCAAGTTGCGTCCATCCGGGCCGCGCCTGTCGTTTGAGCAAGCCTGTTTGCTGGTGTGAGTAACGCGAGTTCTCTCTGACCGAAAGCTGACGATAATTCTTTGAGGAGCCATCCATGCAACAACTTCCCGGCTTCAAACGCGTGGTCACCGGCCACGATGCTCATGGCCTGGCCGTGGTCGCTACGAGCGGAGCAACGCCAAACAACTTCCCCCTTAAGGCCGTGCCCGGCACGGTGTTCTACGAGGTGTGGAACAGCAAAGCCAGCCCGGCCGTGCTGGATAACGGCGATGACCCTACCAACCAGCCCCTGCAACTGAGCCCGATGCCGCTGGGCAGCGTGATCCGCGTGGTGGATATCCCACCGGACAGCGTGCAGAACCAGGTCAGCGCGGCCGACGCGGTTGCCGCCTTCGCCGAAATCGGCCAGGCCCACGCTGGCACCGGCCAGGCCGATTCCAAGCACAAGCTGATGCACCGCACCGAAACCCTCGACTACGGCGTGGTCACCGAGGGCGAGGTGTGGCTGGTGCTGGACAGCGAAGACGTGCATCTCAAGCGCGGCGATATCGTCGTGCAACGCGGCACCAATCATGCCTGGAGCAACCGCACCGAACAGATGGCGCGGATGGTCTTCATTCTTCTCGACGGCCAGTACGCCGCCGACCTTGCAGCCTTGCACGGAGTACGTTCATGAAGTTGGCCACCCTGAAAGACGGCAGCCGCGACGGCCGCCTACTACTGGTCTCGCGTGACCTCAGCCTGGCGCTAGATGCTGGGCATATTGCCGCCACCCTGCAACTGGCCATCGAAAACTGGTGGAGCGTCGAGCCTGAATTGCAGGCGCTGTACCGCGAGCTTAATGAAGGTCGCGCCGAGGGAACCTTTGCCTTTGACCCGGCTGAGGTCATGGCACCGCTGCCGCGCGCTTACCAGTGGCTGGATGGCTCGGCCTTTCTCAACCATGGCGAGCTGATGCAGAAGGCCTTTCATCTCGATCCAATCGATGGAGCTGAGACCACGCCACTGATGTACCAGGGCGCTGGCGACGATTTTCTCGGTGGCCGCGACGACATTCGGCTACCCAGCGAGAGCCAGGGCATCGATTTCGAAGGCGAGTTCGTAGTGCTGGTCGATGAGGTGCCGCTGGGCTGCCCGGCCGAACAGGCAGGTGGGCATATCAAGCTGATCCTGCAGATCAATGACGTCAGCCTGCGCGCCCTGGCGCCGCGCGAGATGAAGACCGGTTTCGGCTTTCTGCAGGCCAAGCCGTCGTCCAGCTTCGCTGCTGTGGCGGTGACCCCGGACGAGCTGGGTGATGCCTGGCGCGATGGCCGCGTGCACCTACCGCTACAGGTGGAATGGAATGGTAAGTGGTTCGGCAACCCCAATGGCGGGGCGATGAACTTCAGCTTCCCGCAACTGATTGCCCATGCCGCGCTGACCCGCCGCCTAGGCGCTGGCACGCTGATCGGTTCCGGCACTGTGTCGAATGCCGAGCGCAGTGTCGGCTCGGCCTGCATCGCCGAGCGCCGCGCCATCGAGATGATCGAGCACGGCGCGCCGCAGACCGGCTTTATGCGCTTCGGCGACCGAGTGCGCATGGAAGTGCTGGATGCGGACGGGCAGTCGCTGTTCGGCGGCATCGATCAACGTGTCGTAGCGGCCGTCGGCTGAGGAGAACGCCATGCGCGTGATGGTCACAGGGGCCAATGGTTTCGTCGGGCGGGCGCTGGTGCAGCGTTTGCTCGACGCGGGTGAGCTGCGCGGTCAGCCGATCTCTGCGCTGATGCTGCTGGACAAGGACCTGGTGGGTTTTCCCGAGGACAATCGCCTGCGTCGCCACCATGGCAGCGTCACCGACGCCGCCTTGCTGCGCCGTGTGCTGGCCGATGGCATCGACGTGGTGTTCCATCTGGTGAGCATTCCCGGTGGCGCCGCCGAGGAGCAGTACGCCCTCGGCTACCAGGTCAACCTGCTGGCCAGCCTGGAGCTGCTTGACCAACTGCGCAGTCAGCCCGGCGCGCCGGTGCTGGTGTATGCCAGCAGCGTGGCGGTGTATGGCGGCGCGCTGCCGGCGCGAATGGATGAAAATGCCGCGCTGCGCCCCGAGCTGAGCTACGGCGCGCACAAGAAGATGGTGGAAACCGCGCTCAACGACCTGGCCCGGCGTGGCGAGGTGGACGGCCGCGCGCTGCGTCTGCCGGGCATCGTCGCCCGTCCGCGTGAACCCAATGGTCTGCTCTCGGCCTTTATGAGCGACCTGCTGCAAGCCTTTGCCGCTGGCGAGCCCTATCGCTGCCCGGTATCGGCAGAGGCAAGCTGCTGGTGGATGTCGCTACGTTGCTGCGTGGACAACCTGATTCATGCCGCCGAGCTGGACGGCAGCAGCCTCGGCCCAGCGCGCGTGTGGCAATTGCCGCTGCTGCAACTGTCCATCGCCCAGGTACTCGATGCTCTGGCCAACGCCTACGGCCAGGAGCGTCGGGCGCTGATCAGCTTCGCCCCGGATGCCGGCCTGCAGGCTCTGTTCGGCAGCGCTCCGGCAATGAAAACCCCGCAGGCCCGCGCCCTTGGCTTTCGCCACGACGGTTCGGCCGCGGCCCTGGTGCGCAATTCCCTTAACCCTTTGTCTGCGGCGCGACGTTCGCGCAGCGCAGGAGTGACTGCCCATGCAACCGTCTAAACGCCGCCTGGTGGACCTTTCCGTCACCCTCGACAACAACCCCTACACCGATCCGCCGCCCTTGTTGCCGAAGATCGACTACATGGACCACCAGCAGGGCTGGCCGGAGATGGCGGCGATGTTCCCTGGCCTGAGCAAGGACCAGCTACCGGGCGACGAGTCCTGGGCCGCCGAGCGCCTGAACATCACCACCCATAGCGGCACGCATATGGATGCACCCTGGCATTACGCATCGACCACCGATGGCGGCAAGCCGGCCTTTGGCATTGACGAACTGCCGCTGGAGTGGTGCCTGCAACCCGGCGTGAAGCTGGATTTCCGTCACATGCCGGACGGCCATGTAGTCACTGCCGCTGAGGTAGAGGCAGAGCTGGCGCGCATCGGCCATGCGCTGCAGCCGCTGGATATCGTGCTGGTCAACACCCGTGCCGGCGCACTGTTCGGCCAGCCGGGTTATCTCGAAGCCGGCATCGGCATGGGCCGCGAGGCCACGCTTTATCTGCTGGAGCGCGGTGTGCGGGTGGTCGGTACCGATGCCTGGAGCTGGGACGCGCCGTTCAAGTACACCCGCGAACGCTTCGCCGCCAGTGGCGACGCCTCGATCATCTGGGAAGGGCACAAGGCCGGGCGCGATATCGGCTACGGCCAGATGGAGAAACTGGCCAACTTGGAAAGCCTGCCGGCCAACGGCTTCCAGGTGTCGTGCTTCCCCTACAAGATCAAACACGCCTCGGCCGGTTTCGTCCGCGCCGTGGCGATTTTTGAGGAATAAGACGTGGATAAAGTATTTCCCAGCGCTGCAGCGGCCCTGGCTGGGCAGGTTGCTGATGGCATGACTTTGGCGGTCGGCGGTTTTGGCCTATGCGGGATTCCCGAGGCATTGATCGCGGCTTTGCGTGACAGCGGCGCGCGCAACCTGACGGCGATCAGCAACAACGCCGGGGTCGATGGCTTTGGCCTTGGCCAACTACTGGAAACCCGGCAGATCCGCAAGATGATTTCTTCCTACGTCGGTGAGAACAAGGAGTTCGAGCGCCAGTACCTGGCCGGCGAACTGGAGCTGGAGTTCACCCCGCAGGGCACCCTGGCCGAGAAGCTGCGCGCTGGCGGTGCGGGCATTCCAGCCTTTTTCACCAAGACCGGCTACGGCACCCTGGTGGCCGAAGGCAAGGAAACCCGCCAGTTCGATGGCCAGTGGTACGTGATGGAAAAGTCGCTGACCGCCGATGTGGCTCTGGTCAAAGCGTGGAAGGCCGACAAGGCCGGCAATCTGCTGTTCAACAAGACCGCGCGTAATTTCAACCCGCTGGCAGCGATGGCGGGGCGGGTGTGCATTGCCGAGGTCGAGGAGATCGTCGAGATCGGCGAACTGGATGCCGACCAGATCCACTTGCCAGGCATCTATGTGCAGCGCCTGGTACTCAACACCAGCCCGGAAAAACGCATCGAACAACGCACGGTGAGGATTTGAGCATGGCCTGGACCCGCGAACAGATGGCGCAACGCGCCGCCCAAGAATTGCAGGATGGTTTCTACGTCAACTTAGGGATCGGCCTGCCGACCCTGGTGGCCAACTACATCCCCGAGGGCATGGACGTCTGGCTGCAAAGCGAGAATGGCCTGCTCGGCATCGGCCCCTTTCCACGAACAGAGGACGTCGATGCCGATTTGATCAATGCCGGTAAACAGACCATCACCACGCTCCCCGGCAGCAGCTTTTTCAACAGCGCCGACTCCTTCGCGATGATTCGCGGCGGTCATATCAACTTGTCGATTCTCGGGGCGATGCAGGTGTCTGCCGAAGGCGATCTGGCCAACTGGATGATCCCCGGCAAGATGGTCAAGGGCATGGGCGGGGCGATGGATCTGGTCGCTGGAGTCAAGCGCGTGGTGGTGCTGATGGAGCACTGCGCCAAGGGCGGCGCGGCGAAAATTCTAGAACGCTGCGACTTGCCGCTGACCGGTGTTGGGGTGGTCGACCGGATCATCACCGACCTGGCTGTGCTCGATGTAACGGAGCAGGGCCTGCAACTGGTCGAGTTGGCCGAGGGCGTTTCCCTGTCCGAGCTACGTGATGCCACCGGCTGCGCGGTAGTCGCCTAAGTCTACAGAGAGGTTCCAATGCACCTGAATAACGTGCTGCCTGTCGTGCTGCTCGGGTTGCTGGCGGCTAGCAATGCCGTTGCGGCTGATGCCAGGCCGAATATCCTGCTGATCGTCGCTGATGACCTGGGCTACTCGGACCTGGGGGCCTTCGGCGGCGAAATCAACACACCGAATCTGGATCAACTGGCGGCCGGCGGCCTGCAGCTAACAAGCATGTACGCAGCGCCGACTTGCTCGCCGACCCGTGCGATGCTGATGTCAGGTACCGACAACCACCTGGTCGGGCTTGGCACGATGGGGGAGGCTTTGCAGCCATTTCAGCGTGGCAAGCCGGGGTATGAGGGCTATCTCAACCAGCAGGCGCATTCTATTGCGCAATTGCTCAAGGATGGTGGTTACAGCACCAGCATGGTTGGCAAATGGCACCTTGGCCTGGAGCCCGAGCAGGGGCCAGATCGGCGCGGTTTTCAGCGCTCGTTCAGCATGCTCGAAGGCGGTGCGTCGCACTTCAAACCGGCCACGCTCAACCCCACCAAGGTTGAACAGGTGCACTACCGGGAGAATGGCCAGGCGGTCGAGTTGCCAGAGGATTTCTATTCCACCGATTTCTACACCGACAAGCTGATTGCCTACCTGCTTGATAGCCAGCAGGCGGATCAGCCGTTCTTCGCCTACGCCGCCTATACCTCGCCGCACTGGCCGCTGCATGCGCCTGATGCCTACCTGGACAAGTACCGTGGCCGCTATGACCAGGGCTACGAGGCGGTGCGCCAGGCACGGATCGAGCGGATGAAAAAACTCGGCCTGATCACAGCCGACTTCCAGTCGGCAACGCCGTTGCCAGCCACGCCTGGGTTGCCGACCTGGGAGCAACTGAGCCCCGAGCAGCGCAAGGTCGAAGCGCGCAAGATGGAGATCTATGCGGCGATGGTCGACAACCTCGACCATAACGTCGGCCGACTGCTCGACCATCTGCGTCAGAGTGGTCAGCTGGACAATACCCTGATCCTGTTTATGTCCGATAACGGTGCGGCAGGCGAGGCTCATACACAGTACTACCCAGCCGGGCCGAACACTGACAATAGCTATGAAAACCTCGGTCGACGCGGTTCGCAGATTGATTACGGCGTGCGCTGGGCCGAGGTCAGTGCCGCACCGTTCCGGCTGTTCAAGGGCACCACGGCGGAAGGTGGCATCAGTGTGCCGGCCATCGTGCAGTTGCCTAAGAGCATGCAGCGTCAGGGACTGGAAACTGGTATCGCGCGGGTCGACGATCTGGCTCCGACCTTCCTGGCCTTGGCCGCTATCGCCGACCCGGGCGACAGCTATGCCGGGCAGACCAAGCACCCGATAACCGGCAAATCGATGTTGCCCATGCTGTCCGGCCAGGCTTCCGCACACGGGCAACAAGGCGTGCTGGCGGGCGAGTTGTTCGGCAACCTGTATTACCGCGAGGGCAACCTGAAACTGCTGGCCATGCGCCCGCAGGGCGGTTTTGTCGATGCGCCGCAGCCGCTGCGCTGGCAGCTGTTTGATCTGGCCACTGATCGGGGCGAGCGCAATGATCTGGCCGCCAGCCAAGCGGATACCCTGGCACGCCTGAAACAGGCCTGGCAAGGCTATGCCCGGCAGGTGGGCGTGGTTGTACCGCCCATACCTGCCCAGGCGCAGTGATGGTTTGGCGTGGTGGGCTACTGGTGGGTGCAAGCCTGTTGCTGCTTGGTTTCGCGGCGCTGGGCTTGCGGTTCTATCAGCAGGCTCAGGTGGCGCTGGGCAGTGTGCAGGGTTGTAGCGTTTACAGGGGCTTACCGCCGGGCTGGCCAGGCGATCCGCTGGCTGGTATGCAGCAGATCAAGGGTGGCGAGTTTACCCCTGGCAGTTATCACGGCTATGCCGATGAGCGCCCTCTGGGCGCAGTGTCGGTTGGTGATTTCTGGATCGACCGCACCGAGGTGACCCAGGCGCAATTCGCCGCATTCGTCGCGGCCACGGGTTATGTAACGGAAGCCGAACGCGATGGTGGCGGGGCGCTTTTCGCTACGCCAAGCGCGGAACAGCTAAATGCGACCCCGCTTTCCTGGTGGCGCTATGTACCGGGTGCCAGCTGGCGTCAACCTGACGGCCCGGGTGATGCGGATGCAACGCCCGGCAATCTGCCAGTGGCATTGGTCACGTTGGCCGATGCCCGGGCCTATGCGCAGTGGTTGGGCAACCAACTACCGAGCGAGGCCGAGTGGGAATATGCCGCGCGTGGCGGGGTAACGGGTGAGCCGCTCAATGACACCCCGCTGGATGATCAGGGCCGGCCCACGGCAAATTACTGGCAGGGTGCCTTTCCACTGATCAATACCGCCGAGGACGGCTTTGCCGGACGCGCCCCGGTCGGCTGCTTCGCGGCCAATGCCTACGGGCTCTACGACATGATCGGCAATCTCTGGGAATGGACCGCTGATCGCTATTCCGGCGCGCTGCAAGGACACGCCAATGGCGACCCGAGCGCGTTGCGCTTGCTGCCTGTCGCAGCCGAGCAGCATCAGGTGATCAAGGGGGGCTCGTTCCTCTGCGCCGCCAATTACTGCATGCGCTACCGGGTTGCCGCCCGGGAACGGCAGGAAGGCGATCTGGCTACCGCCCATGTGGGCTTTCGTACGATTCGTCGTCTCGGCCCTTAGCCGGCGGCACAACGCTCACTTACGCAGTGAACAAGGTGAATGTGATGAAGCGATTCTATTTAGGGGTAACGCTGCTGTTGGCGCTGGTGGGAGTCAGCCAGGCGCAGGATAAGTCCGAGGGCGAGCAGGCCAAGCGTCTGCTGCAAAGTGCGGTGGAGTATTACCGTCTGCAGGGCGATGCCGCTCTGGCCGCGTTCAGTCGTCAGGGTGAGTTTATCGATGGCCAGCACTATGTGTTTGTCGTCGACACCCAGGGCACCATGCTTGCCAGTGGCGGCAGCTCGGCGGTGCTGATCGGGCGCGATGTGTCTGCGGTACTGGAGCCGGAGTTGCGTACGGCTTTTGCCCAGGCCCTGGCGAGCGCCGAGGACCGTGTCGAAAGCGCCGAATACCGATGGATGAATGTTCGCGACGGCCGGGTCGAGCGCAAGCAGGTGTATTACCAGCGGGTGGGTGAACGCATCATCGCAGTTGGCCACTACCTGCCGCGCGCCACCCCGCAACAGGCGCAGAGCCTGCTGGACCGAGCAGTATCGGCGCTGGAGCATGACCTGCAAGGCACGCTTGGCTCAATCAACAATCTGTCAGCGGATTTTCGTGAGGATGATCTGTATGTCTTCGTTGTCGATCTGGATAACCGCCGCTACGTGGCCCACGGCTACAACCTGCGGCTTCTCGGCGTGGATTTCGCATCCATCAATGACCCGCAAGGCAAGCCAGTCGGGGCACCGATTCTGGCCCTGATGAACAAAAGCTACAGTGCCGGCTATGACTACCGCTGGAAAAATCCGGTAACCGGCAAGGTCGAGGACAAGTACGCGTTGTTGCGTAAAGTCGGACATTACCTAGTGGCGGTGGGTTACTACCGCGAACCACAATGAGGAACATCGTATGACAATCAGTGAAGCCTACGTAACCTGCGTTAACCCAGCTCGACTGATGACCCGGCTTTGCAAGCACTGGAGCCATAAGTTCAATGTCGAGTTGGGCGAGGAGAAGGGCTCTGTGGCATTTCCCAATGGCACGTGCGAGTTTGCCGTCGAGCCGGGCGTACTGCAGGTCAACCTGCATATGCCGGAGGAGAATCAGGTGCGCATGCAGCAAGTGGTTGCCGAGCATCTGCAACGTATGGCGGGTACTGAAGCACTGACGGTAGAGTGGCGGGCGCGCTTGGAGTAGGCATTTACTCAGGTGCGGCAGTAAGGTCGCGGCTCAGTGAGCGATCTTTCAAGCGCAGGGCAATCAACAACGGCAGCAGGGTGATTGCCGCATCGATCTGCAGCAACGTGGCGAAGGCCTCGCGCAACAGATGGCTGTCCACTGCTGACAGATTCATGCCTGTCTCTGCCATTGAGTCGGCGCTGATCCCCGGCAGCAATTGCCACAGCAAACTGGTTAATAGTGATACACCCAGCATGCCTCCCAGCCCTCGAAATAATCCACAGACTCCCGTCACCACACCCAGGTGATGGTGGGGCGCCGCACTTTGCACGGCGACCAGAGAGGTTGGGAACTGCAGGCCGATGGCTGCGCCGCAGAGCAGCAAGACGATCAGAGTTGCTGGGCCATGGGGACTGGGCAGCATGCTCAGAACCAGCAAGGCCATAGGCAGGAGTACGGCTCCGGCAACGATCATTGGCTTGTAGCGGCCCAGGCGGGCACTGAGATGGCCGCCGAGAAAAGCCCCCAGCGGTGTGCCGAGGGCCAGAGCCATCAACTGGCTCGCACTGACTCCGGTCCCACCCGAGTTGTAGGCCTGCAGAGGGATAAGTACCGCCAGCCCTACAGCCTGAAAGCTGGCAAAGAACAGCAATAGCCAGCCTGAACGCACCGCGTCGATGCGAAGTAGAGCCAATGGCATCAATGGATCGAGACTGCGCCGTTGCTGGATGATGAATAGATTCAGAGCAACTACCGCGAGCAATAGCAGCAAACCATTCTGCACGTTCAGCCACAGTGCTTGCTGGCCGAGACGGTTGATCAGCCACAGCAGGCTGCATAAGCCGATGATCAGTAGAACACTGCCCAAGTAGTCGATGCGCGCAGCGCGGCGGTTCTCCTGCAAACCGGCGAGGCGGCGTTGGCTGAGGATATAGGCCAGAGCACCGAGCGGTAGGTTGATCCAGAACACCCAGCGCCATGACCATTGACTGCTCAGCAGACCACCCAAGGTTGGGCCGATAAGGCTGGCCAGGGCAAACATGCCGCTGAACCAGGCCTGGTAACGACCTCGCTCTGCCGGAGCGATCAGGTCGCCAATCAAGGCCTGAATGATCGCCAGCAGACCGCCTGCACCGATCCCCTGCAAGGCTCGCGCAGCTACCAGTTGTGGCATGGATTGCGCCAGCCCGCAGAACAACGAAGCCAGTACGAAAACCCCGATGGCGATTGCCAGCAGACGCCTGCGGCCAAACAGGTCGCCAAGCTTGCCAAAGATCGGCGTGCTGACGGTCATGGCTAGCAGGTAGGCGGATACCACCCAGGCCAACAGCTGGCTGCCGGGCAGGTCACTGGCGATATCCGCGAGGGCCACGGCTACCACGGTTTGGTCGAGGGCCGCGAGGAACAGGCCGAGCATCAGACCGGCCAGCACCCTGCGCAACTGAGTGGGCGTGAGTGGCACTGAGGCGGCGGTGCGGATCATGCGTTGTTTCCTTACTCTGCGTTGATGCGCGCCAGGCCATCTGTGACCTGGCCCAGGTAGTAGGCGGCGCTGCCAGGTACCCAGACAAGTTCATGTTTGAGCAGGCGGGGGCGGATGAAATCGTACTTACGCAGAAGTTTGTTCAGCTCGGCAGCATGCTCTGGCCAGTCCTGCTTGAGTGCCGAGAAGTTCTGCAGAATCTGCTGGTCCAATTGGGCAAATGTAGTGTCGTCCATGGGCATCACGTATACGGCCAGGGAACCAAACGTGCGCGTTTGGTACAGCAACTGCAGGCGCTCAATGTCCAGAGCCAGCTGATGCAGTGTTTTTCGGCGTGGCTCGATAGGGGTGGCGCTGGCATAGCGCACGCTGGCCTGCTGGTCGAGGCGAGATTGGGCCTCCAGCAACGGGTTTATCCAGGTTGGGTAAAGCTCAGGAGTGTTGGCTGACTGATGCTCCAATTTTTCAATATGTTCACGCATGTCGTTGGCGTACTGGATCAGTAGCGGGTCTTTTTCCAGCGTCACCAATCGCTGTAACTGCTGCAAGGTTTGTCGATAGCGCTCGGCATGGCGCGGGTCGCTGTCATTTTGATTGGGGTTGTAGTGCACTAACAGGCTGCTGCAGGTGCTGAACGCTTGACTGCGGATGGCTTGCAAGCGTTCGGCGTTAGGGCTGGCGAAAGCCAAGTGGGGTAGCAACAGCAAGACGAAAAGCAGGCGGACGGGCATGGCAGTGTTCCTTTCTTGTTGTTATGGCTCATGCAGTAGCGCCGCGCCGAACCCGCGCAACGCGGGCCCGGTACCGTGCGAGACGAGGCGGGTAGCGACGTCGGAGCGGTGGGCGCAGAGAAAAAGCGCCGTGCTCTCTTATGAAGAACACGTCGGCAGCCAAGGCTGCGGGCCGCACTTTAGGGAAAGTAATAGGCGTTCTGCAATTGCTTAGAGTAAACAAAGTTCGATTAGCGCCCACTTAACTTTATTTATTTTTAAATCCATAAAATAGAACGATGCATGGGTCATTTGATGTACTTAGGGAAATTAACCTATCGGGTGCGGCGATACCTTCTAGCTGGAAAAACAATTGGTAATGCTGAGCACCCGCCGCTAACTTTGCTGCGCCGAATTTAATCTGCATTTTTATCAAGTGAAATTCAGTGAGTAAACGAGTGGTGTGAGTTTTTTTGGGTGCAATTATTGATATTTATCTTATGGCAAGAGTTGATGGTTTCGCGCTTGTCTGAGTGTGTGCCAAGCACCCTGTAGTTTGATTGGCGCCCTTGTGAAGTGCCGTTGTTGTGTGCTTGATCTACAAAAATAAATATATAGATAGAAAGGTGAAAGTGAACGCTAACTTGCTTGTACATGCATTCGCTGCCGCGGGTATGGCGAGTGCACTGTTGATAGGCTTTCCGGTTGCTGCCACGCCGATGAAGGCCAAGAATGAAACACCTGACTTTGGTCCCAGCGTCATAGCGGGTCCCGTACGTTCGAATGTACTGCTGAAAGTAGGCAAAAAGAACAGTTATGTCGGGGCGCCATATGACCAAACTACACTCAGCGATATTTTTGTACGGGCCGCGTTTGGGTCAAGCTACAACGAGCGTTGAAGTTAATAGTAATAATGTGATTTTGGATCACAGTTGGTTGTGACGAGGCGACCATGGGACGTGCACTGCCTGGGGTCAGAGTCATGCCGATCACGGTCTAGTGGTCAATGGCAATGATGTTAATGCGCTGGGTTTGTTTGTGCATGCCTCCAGTGCCATCGAAGCGCCTGAAACACCTGGCGTACGCCTCAAGTCTATGACCAGTGGGGTGATTTTCGGTGAGGGTGGGATTCGTCATATGGTCAATGGCGTTGGCCCTGCCGCCTTGGCAGCTGAACCCAACTCTGAAATTTATTGCATGACCTCGGCGGTCAGGTTGACGGCGTTTCCTGTCGCCCAGGACTGACTTTTCGCGTTTTGAATAAGCAAAGCCCGAACCGGTAACGGTTCGGGCTTTTTTGTTTGGCAACCTTGCTACAGCTACTCGATGGCCTCGTAAGGCAGGCCGACGTAGTTCTCGGCAATGGTCTTGCGCCCGGCCTCGGAGCCGACGAAATAGTCCAGTTCGGTCTGTTGCATGCGCTGGCTGAAGGCGTCGGTGCCGGGGAATTTGTGCAGCATCGAGGTCATCCACCAGGAGAAGCGCTCGGCCTTCCAGATACGCTTGAGACACACCGTCGAATAGTTTTCCAGCAGGTCATGGCGGCCTTCGCGGTAGACCTTGAGCAGTATGCGATACAGGGTGCTGACATCGCTGGCGGCCAGGTTGAGGCCCTTGGCCCCGGTGGGCGGAACGATGTGTGCGGCGTCGCCGACCAGGAACAGGTGGCCGTACTGCATCGGTTCGACCACATAGCTACGCAGCGGCGCGATACTTTTCTCAATCGACGGGCCGGTGATCAGGCGTGCGGCGGTCTCTTCCGGCAGGCGGCTTTTCAGTTCATCCCAGAAGCGCTTATCGGACCAGTCCTCGACCTTCTCCTCGCTGCCGACCTGCACGTAATAACGGGTGCGTGTCGGCGAGCGCATGCTGCACAGGGCGAAGCCGCGTTCGTGGTTGGCGTAGATCAGTTCCTCATTGACCGGCGGGGTATCGGCCAGCACGCCGAGCCAGCCGAATGGGTAGACCCGCTCGAATTCCTTGAGCACGCCAGCTGGGATCGACTGGCGCGAGACGCCGTGGAAGCCATCGCAGCCGGCGATATGCTCGCACTCCAGGCGTACGGTTTCGTTGTTATGGGTAAAGGTGACGTGGGGTTTTTCGCCCTTGAGCTCGTGCAGCTGGGCGTCGGTGACGTTGTACAGGGTGATGCCGCCGCTGGCCTGGCGCGCGGCCATCAGGTCGCGGGTGACTTCGGTCTGGCCGTAGATCATCACCGTCTTGCCGCCAGTGAGGGCGTGCAGGTCGATGCGTTCGCGGCGGCCATCGAAGGCCAGTTCGAAGCCGTCATGCACCAGGCCTTCCTGATCCATGCGCTCGCTTACGCCGGCCTCGCGCAACAGGTCGACCATGCCCTGTTCCAGCACGCCGGCGCGGATGCGGCCGAGCACATAGTCGGGGCTCTGGCGCTCGATGATGATGTTGTCGATACCGGCCTTGAGCAGCAGCTGGCCGAGCAGCAGGCCCGAGGGGCCGGCACCGATAATGGCGACTTGGGTCTTCATTGTTATTGTCCTTGGTGGCGCAGGGTGTTGATGGGGCTTGGTTGCTTCCTCTGCATTTTTGGTGGATTGGATGCGCCTTTGAAGGCACTATCCGATTATCTTTCTGGACTTTTCGAGGGTACTGGCGATGCATAAGGCTATCTACCCATTAAGTGTTGCCAGCCGTGCTGGCGGGTGCTGCGAAACCCGTAGGAGCGGCCTTGGCCGCGATGTTTTTCTATTGCGCCGCGATTCGCGGGCAAGCCCGCTCCTACAGGGGGCTGAGCATGTCGACAACAGCCAACTCAGACATAGCCATGCATAAAGCCTCTGCCGCGGCGGTGCCGGTGTTCAAGCTGTACGGTGAAACGGCGGCCTGGCCGACGCCGGATCTGATCCACTGCGAGTCGATTCCCGAGCGCAGCCGCCTGCACGACTGGGAGATCAAACCCCATCGGCATGGCGATCTGGTGCAGCTGCTGTATGTGCAGGGCGGCAGCGCCGAGCTGGAAGTGGAGGGCGTGGTCAACCGCGTGCAACAGCCCGCATTGCAGGTGGTGCCGGCGCTCAGCGTGCATGGCTTTCGTTTTTCCCAGGACATCCAGGGCCATGTGCTGAGCCTGGCCTTGCCACTGGTGGAACAGCTCGGCACGGTGCTCGACAGCCCGCCGCTGGCGCGCGCCGCCTGCTACCCGGCGGGTGAGCAGCGGCGCTATCTGGATGCCCTGTTCGACTCCATCGCCGAGGAATACAACACCCAGCAGCCGGGGCGCGAACTGATGTTGCAGTCGCTGATCAGCGCCTTGCTGGTGTGGGTCGGCCGCCGTTCCCAGGCCCTGGCGTATGCCGAGACCCAGGTGCAGGACCGTGGCCGCGAGCATCTGCAGCGCTTTACCCGGCTACTGGAAAGCCACTTTCGCGAGCACCGGCCGATCGAACAGTACGCCAGCGAGCTGGGCATCAGCGCCGCGCACCTCAACGCCCTGTGCCGACGTCTGGCCGGCCAGTCGGCCCTGCAACTGATCAACCAGCGCCTGCTGCTGGAAGCCAAGCGCTGCCTGGTGTACACCGCCATGACCATCAATCAGGTGTCGGACAGCCTGGGCTTTTCCGAACCGGCGTATTTTTCCCGTTTCTTCAAGCGCGGCAGCGGGCTGTCGCCCAAGGCCTTCCGTTTGCAACGTTGAGTTCGATGCCGCGTCTGGTCGGTGCGGGTAACGGAATCAGGCGCGCAGGACGCGACGAACTTGTGTAAGCCGATGCGCAGTAAATAATCGATAATCGCACGCTTTAAATGGGCGCCTAGGTCTGCGCGCACAGTCTCTTGTTGTGTCGGATATTTTAAATTTTTCTTTTATTTACAACGGCTTAATCGGTTTACCAGAGCGCTTTTGGAGACTGGTCCAGGGCTCGATATTGCCGAATTAGTGACGTGCGGGTTATTGACCGTATTAACCAGTTAGTACATTTTAGTCAGCACTTGCCTTGGCTACCATTGCCAATGGCCACAATAAAAATAGAGGAACACCCTATGCCGTACAGCATGCAGGCGTTCAATGCCGCCTCCCTCATTCTGCTCTGCACCCGTCATGTGGCCAGCCATGGCTTCAAGTCGCCGCAGATCGCTTTTTCCCCACTGCTTCAGG
This sequence comes from Pseudomonas sp., assembly GCA_035655415.1. Classification (GTDB taxonomy): domain Bacteria; phylum Pseudomonadota; class Gammaproteobacteria; order Pseudomonadales; family Pseudomonadaceae; genus Aquipseudomonas. The sequence goes on along the minus strand of DASRUM010000251.1, from coordinate 34,405 downwards.
CTTAGAGCGCTAGCGGCACTCCTGCGAGCCGATAGCGGCCAGCATCAATGCTGGTTCTACCGCACCCTGTGGAATGCTGCACTCAACATGCCTGTGAGGTTCCCATAATGACAAGAATCGTCGATCTGTATTTCAAACTGCTAAAGCTGCTGATTGTGCTGTGTATGGTCGCGATGATCGTGCTGGTGTTCGGTAACGTGGTGCTGCGTTATGCCTTCAACTCAGGCATCAGCGTATCCGAGGAGCTGTCGCGCTGGTTCTTCGTCTGGATGATCTTTCTTGGTGCCCTGGTTGCCCTCAAGGACCGTGCCCACCTGGGCCTGGATAGCCTGGTCAAACGTTTGCCGCCCCTGGGCAAGCGCATCTGTCTGGTGATCGGGCATGTGCTGATGCTGTTTATCTGTTGGTTGATCTTTAAAGGCAGCTGGCAACAGGCAGTGATCAACCTCAATGTCGTGGCTCCGGCTTCCGGTCTGTCGATGGCGCTGTTCTATGCCGCGGGCCTGGTGTTCGGTGCCAGCGCCGCCGCAATCATTCTTTACGAACTCTACCTGGCGCTGTTCGGCAAGCTTGGTGATGACGAGTTGGTGATGGTCAAGGATAACGATGCCGCTGAAGACATTCAGCCTATCCAGCAAGAGCAGAACAACTCAGGGAGCACCCGTCCATGACCCTGGTTATCTTCCTCGGTTCGCTGCTCGGCAGCATGGCGCTGGGTATTCCGATTGCGTTTGCCTTGCTGCTGGTCAGCGTGGCGCTGATGCTCCACCTGGACCTGTTCGATGCACAGATCGTTGCGCAGAACCTGCTCAACGGAGCTGACAGTTTCCCGCTCATGGCCGTGCCGTTTTTTATGCTGGCCGGCGAGGTGATGAATGCCGGCGGCCTGTCCAAACGCATCGTCAATATCGCCATGGCGTTGGTTGGGCACAAGCGTGGCGGCCTTGGCTATGTGGCGATCATCGCCTCCTGTCTGCTGGCTTCGCTCTCTGGCTCGGCGGTAGCCGATGCGGCGGCATTGGCGGCCTTGCTGGTGCCGATGATGGTATTGGCCGGGCATAACCGCGCGCGTTCGGCAGGCCTGATCGCTGCCGGCGGGATCATCGCGCCGATCATTCCGCCGAGCATCGGTTTTATCGTCTTTGGCGTGGCGTCCGGGGTGTCGATTTCCAAGCTGTTTCTTGCCGGTATCGTGCCGGGCTTGATGCTCGGTGTCGCGCTGGCCATCGCCTGGTGGTTTATCTCGCGCAGCGAGAACGTCGAAACGCCGCCCAAGCGTTCGCGTGCCGAAGTGCTGCGTGCCCTGATTGAGGGCAGCTGGGCAATGGGCTTGCCGCTGATCATCATCTTTGGCCTGAAATTCGGCATCTTTACCCCCACGGAAGCGGCGGTAGTGGCGGCAGTCTATTCGCTGTTCGTGTCGCTGGTGATCTACCGCGAGCTGAAAGTCAGCCAGCTGTACGAAGTGATTCTGTCTTCGGCCAAAACCACCTCGGTAGTGATGCTACTGGTTGCCGCCGCCATGGTCTCGTCCTGGCTGGTGACCATTGCCGATCTGCCAGGCCAGTTGGCGGCGATTCTTGAACCCTTTATGGACAATCCGACCTTGCTGCTGGTGGTGATTATGCTGCTGATCATCCTGGTCGGTACGGTGATGGACATGACGCCCACCATCCTGATCCTGACGCCTGTGCTGATGCCGGCAATTACCCAGGCGGGTATCGATCCGGTGTATTTCGGCGTGCTGTTCTTGATCAACACCGCAATCGGCTTGATCACTCCGCCAGTGGGTACGGTGCTCAACGTAGTCAGTGGCGTCTCAAAATTGAAAATCGAGGAAATCGTCGGCGGCGTATGGCCGTTCCTACTCGCGCAACTGACGGTGCTGTTTCTCTTGGTGCTGTTCCCGCAATTGGTCCTCGGACCGCTGAAGTTCTTCACCGGCTAATACCGGTGGACGCTGTAGTAACTCGACCTCTAACAACAATGATCGGAGAGTGACATGCAACAATTGATGAAAACCTTGCTTGCCGGCGCGTGCGCCACCGGGCTGCTGCTGAGCAGCGCAGTCAGCCACTCGGAAGAAATTCGCGAGCGCACCCTGCGTTTCGCCTTCCAGAACGTTAAAGAACACCCGCAAGGCCAGGGCGCGCAGAAGTTCGCCGACCTGCTGAGTGAGAAGAGCGGCGGGAAGCTCAAGGTGCGTCTGTTCCCAGGCGGCACATTGGGCGGCGATGTGCAGACGGTGTCGGCCCTGCAGGGCGGCACGCTGGATATCACTGTGCTCAACTCCGGCATTCTTGCTGCTCAAGCCGCTGATTACGCCATGCTCGACTTCCCCTTCCTGTTCAACAGTGTTGAGGAAGCGCATGCGGTGATCGACGGACCAGTCGGTGAAAAACTCTCTGCCCAGTTAGACAGTAAAGGCCTGGTGGGGTTGGGTTACTGGGACCTGGGCTTTCGCAACCTGAGCAACAGCAAACATGCAGTCACCAAGCTGGAAGACATGCAAGGCCTGAAGGTTCGCGTTATTCAGTCGCCGATTTACCTGGAAACCTTCAGCGCGCTGGGTGCCAACCCGGTGCCGATGGCATTCCCCGAGGTGTATACCGCCCTTGAGCAGAAGACCATCGACGGCCAGGAAAACCCCTTCACCGTGATCGAAGGCAACAAGTTCTTCGAAGTGCAGAAGTACCTGTCGGTGACCGGGCATATCTTCAACCCGCAATCGCTGATCATCAGCCAGAAAACCTGGAGTCGCCTGAATGACGACGAGAAGGGGCTGATCCGTGAAGCCGCCGCCGAAGCGCAGAAGTTTCAGCGCGAAGTCACGGCTGCCAGCATGGATAAGTCACGCGCCGCACTCGAAGCCGAGATGGCGGTCAACGATATCTCCGTCGAGGAGAAAGACCGTTTCCGTGAGCGCGTGCAGCCGGTGATCGAGAAATTCTCCAAAGACCTGGATGCCGGTCTGGTGAAGATGATGTACGACGAAATTGCCAAGGTGCGCGCGGCTCAGTGAGCTGATCCGGCTGTGCCTTTGGGCACGGCCAGCACCTGTGCACTGCCGGGTTCACGCTGCGATTAAGCATCGCTCGGTATCTAGAGCGGTTCATTGAGTCAGGAACCGTACAACTCTTGCGTATTGTCTATGCGAGTCCTTTGAGGATTTGTAGGGCATCGCTCGTCCAAATTAAACGGGTATACAACAATGACAAAGCACAACAACCTGGTTTTCGGCGCGCTTGGTACTGCTTCGCTCGGCCTGCTAATGGCTCTGCCATCCGGCGCCATGGCCGCCGGCTTCACCGACGACGCCAAAGTCACCCTCGGCCTGCGCAACTTTTATATCAACCGCAACTTCGTCGACCCGGCCAACAGCCAGAGCAAAGCCGAAGAGTGGACGCAGAGCATGATCCTCGACGCGCGCTCCGGCTTTACCCAGGGCACCGTGGGTTTCGGCCTCGATGCACTGGCCATGGGCGCGATCAAACTCGATGGCGGCCGCGGCACCCGCAACACCGGCCTGCTGCCGGTGCATGACGACGGTCGCCCGGCAGACAACTACGGCCGCCTGGCCCTGGCCGCTAAGGCCAAGCTGTCGAAGACCGAACTGAAAGTCGGTGAGTGGATGGCGGTGCTGCCGATCCTCCGTTCAGACGACGGTCGCTCGCTGCCGCAAACCTTTGAAGGTGCGCAGATCACCTCCAATGAAATCGCCGGCCTGACCCTCTACGGCGGCCAGTTCCGCCAGAACAGCGAACGCAACAACGCCAGCATGGAAGACATGAGCTACGGCGGCGGGTTGTCGGATCGCTTCAACTTCGCCGGCGGCGAGTACAAGTTCAACCAGGACCGCACCCTGGTCGGTCTGTGGAATGCCGAGCTGAAAGACGTCTACAACCAGCAGTACCTGCAGCTGCTGCACAGCCAGCCGGTCGGCGACTGGACCTTCGGCGCCAACCTCGGCTACTTCCAGGGCAGCGAAGACGGTAGCGAGCGCGCTGGCGAGCTGGACAACAAGACCTACTCCGGGCTGTTCTCGGCCAAGATCGGTAGCAACACCTTCTACGTCGGCCTGCAAAAAGTCAGCGGCGACACCGGCTGGATGCGCGTCAACGGCACCAGCGGCGGCACCCTGGCCAACGACAGCTTCAACTCCAGCTACGACAACGCCAAGGAGCGCTCCTGGCAGGTGCGTCACGACTACAACTTCACTGCAGTCGGCATCCCTGGCCTGACCCTGATGAACCGTTATGTCAGCGGCGACAACGTGCATACGGCCAACACCAACGACGGCAAGGAATGGGGCCGCGAGTCCGAGCTGGCCTACACCGTGCAGAGCGGCACGTTCAAAAACCTCAACGTGAAATGGCGTAACGCAAGCATCCGTCGCGACTACAGCAGCACCGAGTTCGACGAAAACCGCCTGATCTTCAACTACCCGCTGTCCCTTCTGTAAATCCACCGCTCCATCGGCATCGATTACTCCTCGTGTGTGAAACCTTCAGCCCGTCCTTGTGACGGGCTTTTTTATTCCTGTACTACAACCGCGCTTCGTTGCGGCGCAGATTTGTCGAAGTGGAAGAGAGTGGTGCGCGATAATCGAACACAAAACTAACTAGTTAGAACATTTTTCTTGCCCCACCTAAAGCGCCCCGCCAATACTGCAAATTACCCTCAGTCGAATCCCTAAAAGCGCCGCCACGGTGCCGATTCACCCACTGGAGCCGCAGCATGCAGCGTTCAATTGCCACCGTATCGTTAAGCGGTACCCTGCCGGAAAAACTCGAAGCCATTGCCGCCGCCGGGTTCGACGGTGTGGAAATTTTTGAAAACGACTTGCTCTACTACGCAGGCAGCCCCCGCGATGTGCGCAAGATGTGCGCCGACTTGGGGCTAGCCATCAGCCTGTTTCAGCCATTTCGCGATTTCGAAGGCTGTCGCCGTGACCGCCTGGAGAAGAACCTAGACCGCGCCGAACGCAAGTTCGACCTGATGCAGGAACTGGGCACCGACCTGGTGCTGGTGTGCAGCAACGTGGCGGCCGACTCCCTTGGCGATGAACAAATTCTGATCGATGACCTGCGCCTGCTCGGTGAGCGTGCCGGTGCGCGTAACCTGCGCATCGGCTACGAGGCCTTGGCTTGGGGGCGTCATGTGAACACCTGGCAACAGGTGTGGAATATCGTGCGCCAGGCCGATCACCCAGCCCTCGGCGTGCTGCTGGACAGCTTCCATACCTTGTCGCTCAAAGGTGACCCTCAGGGGATTGCCGAGATCCCCGGCGACAAGATCTTCTTTGTGCAGATGGCCGATGCGCCGATCCTGGCCATGGACGTGCTGGAGTGGAGTCGGCATTTCCGCTGCTTCCCAGGGCAGGGCGAGTTCGACTTGGCGGGTTTTCTCGCGCCTATCCTGAAGAGCGGCTACAGCGGCCCGCTGTCATTGGAAATCTTCAACGACGGTTTCCGCGCTGCGCCGCCACGGGCTAATGCGGCCGATGGCCTGCGCTCCTTGCTGTATCTGGAAGAGAAGACCCGCCAGCGTTTGGAGAAGGAGGCAGCTCTGCCAGCCGATCCACAGCTGCTGTTCGCGCCACCGCCGGCGGGTCGTTACGATGGTGTCGAGTTCCTCGAGTTCGCCGTGGACGAAGCGCAGGGTGCCAAGTTGGCGGGCTGGCTGGAACGCCTGGGCTTTGCCCGCAGCGGCACGCACCGCTCCAAGGCCGTCAGCCTGCTTAGCCAGGGCGATATCAAGATCGTGCTGAATGCCGAGCCGTATTCTTTTGCCCACAGCTTCTTCGAGGCGCACGGCCCGTCACTCTGTGCCACCGCCCTACGGGTTAAGGACAGCAGTTTGGCTTTGGAGCGTGCGCGTGCCTTCAAGGGCCAGCCATACCGTGGCTTGGTCGGCCCCAATGAACGTGAAATTCCCGCCGTGCGTGCACCGGACGGTAGCCTGATCTATCTAGTGGAGTCCGCCGAGCCTGGCAGCACCATCTATGACAGTGATTTTCAGCTCGACAGTCAGGCGGGGGCGGGCGGCGGTTTGCAGCGCATCGACCATATGGCCATGGCGTTGCCGGCGGATAGCCTGGATAGCTGGGTGTTGTTCTACAAGAGCCTGCTGGACTTCGAGGCGGATGACGAAGTGGTGCTGCCGGACCCTTATGGGCTGGTGAAGAGCCGCGCCATCCGCAGCCGCTGCAGCAGCGTAAGGCTGCCGCTGAATGTGTCGGAGAACCGCAACACCGCTATTTCCCATGCGCTATCCAGTTATCGCGGTTCGGGTGTGCATCACATCGCCTTCTCCTGTGCGGACATCTTTGCCGAGGTCAGCCGGGCCAAGGATGCCGGCGTGCCGCTGCTGGATATCCCGCTGAACTACTACGATGACCTTGCCGCGCGTTTCGACTTCGACGATGAGTTCCTCAGCGAGCTGGCCTATTACAACGTGCTGTACGACCGCGATGCCCAGGGCGGCGAGTTGTTCCATGTGTACACCGAGGCGTTTGATGAGCGCTTCTTCTTCGAGATCATCCAGCGCAAGAATGGCTATATTGGCTACGGCGCCGCTAACGTCGCGGTACGCCTGGCCGCCATGGCCAAGAGCCGCAGTGGTGGGGCGCAGCAAATGCGTAGCTGATGCCTGGATGAATGCCGGATTGTTGCGCGAGCAACTGTCCGGCGCGCGCGGGTGTCTTCCTTCGGCTTGGCGTCGCGCCCATAATCGGCACCATCAGTACTTGGCCGTGAGCCCATAACAATGACCACTGAATTGCTCGAGCCAACACTCGAGACCCCGCGCAAGAGTCGCAAGAACAACCCTGAAAAAACCCGAGAGGACATCCTCCGTGCAGCGATCTCCGAGTTCGTCAGCCACGGCCTGTCCGGTGCGCGTGTGGATGCCATCGCCGAGCGCACGAAAACCTCCAAACGCATGATCTATTACTACTTCGGCAGCAAGGAGCAGTTGTATGTCGAGGTGCTGGAGAAGCTTTACGGCGATATCCGCCGCACCGAAGGGCTGCTGCAATTGGCTGAGCTGGAGCCGCGCGAGGCGCTGCAGCGGCTGGTCGAATTCACCTTCGACCACCATGACCGCAATGTGGATTTCGTGCGCATCGTCTGCATCGAAAACATCCACAATGGCGAGAACGTTAAGCAATCCAGCGCGATCCGTTCAATGAGCCATAACGTGTTGCAGCTGCTCGACGAGACCTTGCGCCGTGGCGAGGCCAGTGGTGCCTTTCGCCAGGGATTGCAGGCGCTGGATGTGCATCTGTTGATCAGCTCGTTCTGTTTCTACCGCGTATCCAACCGGCATACCTTCAGCCATATCTTCCAGATCGACCTGGGCGATGACGCTGCGCTCAAGGCGCGGCACAAGCAGGTGATCTGTGAGTCGGTGCTGCGCTACCTGCAGGCCTGATCTCTACCTTTAGCCGCGTGGATTTTTGAGTGAGGTTAATAGCCATGGCGGAGGACGCCATGGCCGCACGGCTCAGCCATTCATGCTGTGAAAGTGCGCCTGCATACGTTCGGCATCGGCGGCAACGCCGCTGAATAACTCGAACGCCTTGACCGCCTGGAACACCGCCATGGTGCCGCCATCCAGGGTACGGCAGCCGAGGGCGCGTGCTTGCTTGAGCAGCTCGGTTTCCAGTGGGAAGTAGATGATTTCAGCGACCCACAGGCCAGCGTGCAGATACTCGGCGGGGAGCGGTATGCCAGGGAGCTTGGCCATGCCCACCGGGGTGGTGTTGACCAGGCCGTCGGCGGCGGCCACTGCGCCGGCCAGGTCACTGCCAACCACGGCACGGCCGTTGCCGAAATGCGCATTGAGGCTGTCCACCAGACTCTGCGAGCGGCTGGGGTCAACTTCAAAAATAGTCAGCTGCTCGATCCCCTCGCTGAGCAAGGCATGCGCCACCGCAGCGCCGGCACCGCCAGCGCCCATCTGCACCACACGACGCTTGGCTACATTGCCCAAACCGCGACGCAGGCCCTCGGCAAAGCCCAGGCAGTCAGTGTTGTGGCCAATGCGCTTGCCATCCTTGAGCACCACGGTGTTGACCGCGCCAATGCCGCGGGCTTCGTCCGACAGCTCATCAAGCAGCGGGATGATCGCCTGCTTGCAGGGGAAGGTGATATTGAGGCCGGTGAAGTTCATCTGCTCGGCGCCCTTGAGCAACTGTGGTAACGCGCTGATATCCAGCTTGAGAGCGTCCAGGTCGATCAGGCGATACAGGTAGCGGATGCCCTGGGCATCGCCTTCATGCTCATGCAGGGCAGGGGTGCGCGATGCCTGGATGCCGGCACCGATCAGGCCGGCAAGGATGGATGTCTGGGTGGTCTGGGTCATGGCGTCAGGCTTTCAGCAAGTGGGCGAAGTGGTCGATGGCCAGGCGATAACCGTTGCTGCCCAAACCGCACAACACGCCGACCGCAATGCCGGAAACAAAGGAGTGATGACGGAACGCTTCGCGCTTGTGCACGTTGGACAGGTGCACCTCGATAACTGGCAATTCACTGGCCACCAGGGCATCGCGGATCGCCACCGAGGTGTGGGTCCAGGCCCCGGGATTGATCACGATGCCTGCAAAACGGCCGCGCGCCTGGTGAATCCAGTCAATTAATTCGCCTTCGTGGTTGGTCTGGCGAAACTCCAGTTGTAGGTCGTGCTGGCTGGCTGCGCGCTGGCACAGTTGGCCGATGTCGGCGAGGGTTTCGTGGCCGTATGTCGCTGGCTCACGCGTGCCGAGCATGTTCAGGTTAGGGCCGTTGAGCACCAGAAGGCTGTGATTCATTGCAATGACCTGTGCTTGTTATTGTGCGTTCGCCGAGGCAGATGGCGTCTTACAGATCAAAATGTACTAAACAGTTAGTTTGGTCAATTGCCCTTGCTGTGCAATCCCGGCTTGGTACAAGCAACCGAAGGTCTGGGAAGAGGGCGGCGCGCAGTGATTGTTATTTCAGGCCTTGCAGTGCCTGCCTTGGAGAGCCGTCGATGAGGTGCTGCAGCGCGTTTAAAGGTTGTTCGATAAACGCCCGGTTTGTGGCTTCATGACTTCGGCGAGAGTTACGTCAGCCTGTTGTGGCGCCAGAGCGCTCATTTGCATCCGGTTGAGTTGGCCACTATCCATAACCGCTTCTTTGTCTTGGCGGGCTACTTGGCGTTAGGCTTGGGGTCTTTCCCCGCGCTGAGCTCGCCGTGAATATCGACAACCGCATCAAGTTTCGTCATCTGCTGTGCTTTCTTGAAGTGGCACGCCAGGGCAGCCTGGCGCGCGCCGCCGAGGTATTGGCGATCAGCCAGCCGGCTGTGTCGAAGACCCTCAAGGAACTGGAGGAGGTTCTCGCCGCCAGCCTGTTCGACCGTAGTAAGCAGGGCGTCGTGCCGACCGCGGCCGGGCTGGCCTTTCTGCGCTACGCCGGGCCCAGCGTGCAGGCCCTGCGCGAGGGCGTGCGCAGCCTGCGCAGTGGTGAACATGAGGCCGGGGTGGTGCGCCTCGGCGTGCTGTCGACGGTGGAAAGCTCTCTGTTGCCTGAAGTGGTGCGGCGCTTACATGAGCAGCATGCGGCCCTGGTGGTCAGTGTGATCACTGGGCCCAGCGCCCACCTGCTTGATCAGCTGCGGGTCGGCGCGCTGGATCTGGTGGTCGGCCGCATGACTGACAGCCCGCAGATCGAGGGATTGACCTTCGAGCACCTGTACAGCGAATCGATGATTCTGGTTGTGCGTCCGGCTCACCCCTTGCTTGCGGCCGATCTGCGTGACCGTAGCCAGCTGGACTACTACCCGGTGGTGTTGCCGCTGGCCGGCACCACGATTCGCCGCTATGCCGACAGCCTCTATGTGCAGTGCGGCATCGTGATGCCGCAGCAGCGCCTGGAAACCCTCTCGGTGGCGCTTAGCCGGCGTTACGTGCAGAGCAGCGATGCGGTGTGGATCGCTCCGCAGGATGCCGTGCGCCAGGACCTAGCCCGCGGTGAACTGCTGGAACTGGATATCGGCCTGCGCGAACCCGGTGGCTCGGTGGGCATCTGCAGCAACCCCACGGCAGCACTGTCGCTGGCCGCGCAGTGGTGCTGCGAGGCTTTGCGTGAGGCGGCGGCGGACTACCGCGAGAGTTTTAATTCATAACCATTTGGTTATGGATGAGGGCGATCTTTTCAATTTTCAGCCGTGCGACTCTGCTTGAGACTGGGTACCAAGCCTGTACCCATTCCAATAAGAGGAGATCGACATGTCCGATGCGCATAACAGCCGCTTCGTCATTCGCGACCGCAACTGGCATCCCAAGGCCTTCACCCCCGATTACAAGACCTCCATTGCCCGTTCGCCGCGCCAGGCGCTGGTGAGCATCCCGCAGTCGATCTCGGAAACCAGCGGCCCGGATTTCTCCCACCTGAAACTGGGCCAGCACGACAACGACTTGCTGCTCAACTTCAATAACGGCGGCCTGCCGGTGGGCGAGCGCATTATCGTTGCCGGACGGGTTATGGACCAGTACGGCAAGCCGATCCCGCATACCTTGGTGGAGATGTGGCAGGCCAACGCTGGCGGCCGCTACCGGCACAAGAATGACCGCTACCTGGCCCCGCTCGATCCCAATTTCGGTGGCGTCGGCCGCGCGTTGACCGACAGCCAGGGCAACTACAGCTTCCGCACCGTCAAGCCGGGCCCGTACCCCTGGCGCAACGGCCCGAACGACTGGCGTCCGGCGCATATCCACGTGTCCATCAGTGGCCCGTCGATTTCTACCCGGCTGATCACCCAGTTGTATTTCGAGGGGGATCCGCTGATTCCCATGTGCCCGATCGTCAAGTCGATTGCCAACCCGGATGCGGTGCAGACGCTGATCGCCCGGCTCGACATGGCCAATGCCAATCCAATGGATTGCCTGGCCTATCGCTTCGACATCGTGCTGCGCGGGCAGCGTCAGACTCATTTCGAAAATCGCTAAGGAGGCACCGAATATGCCTATTCAATTGCTGCCGGAAACCCCTTCGCAAACCGCCGGCCCCTATGTGCATATCGGCCTGGCCCTGGAGGCCGCCGGTAACCCGAGCCGCCCTCAGGAGATCTGGAGCCAGATGGCCAAGCCGGATGCGCCCGGCGAGCACATCACCCTGATCGGCAATGTCTACGACGGTAATGGCCACCTGGTGCGCGACTCCTTTCTGGAGTTCTGGCAGGCCGACCATGAAGGCCGTTACGACAGCGCCTTCGACCTGGAAAAACCGTTCAACGGGTTCGGCCGTACCGCCACCACCTTCGATGCGGGTAGCGAGTGGAGCGTGCAGACAATCAAACCGGGCGTGGTCAACAACGCCGCCGGTGTGCCGATGGCGCCGCATATCAACCTCTCGCTGTTTGCTCGTGGCATCAATATTCACCTGCAGACCCGCCTGTACTTCGCCGACGAGGCCGAGGCCAATGCGAAGGACCCGGTGCTTAACCTGATTGAGCAGCCGCAACGCCGCGAAACGTTGCTGGCCTATCCCTGTGAAGTGGATGGCAAGCCGGCGTATCGCTTCGACATACGCATTCAGGGTGATGGCGAGACGGTGTTCTTTGATTTCTAGCGTGTCTTCTCGCTTGACCCGGGCGGACGTTCGCGTCCGCCAGCATTTCGAGGCAGTGCTGCAGGCCCATGGCTATCGGGCCGATGTTGCGCAACAGGCAGCCATTGACCATCTCGGCCAGTGGCTTTCTGCATTTTTGCAGGCCCGCCCGAGCTGGTTGCGCCGCCGTGCTGCCGGGGTCTACCTGCATGGTGGCGTGGGGCGCGGTAAAAGCTTTGTGCTGGATGCCTGCTTCGCGGCCGCGCCATTGGCGCAAAAGCGTCGGGTGCATTTCCATGTCTTCCTGCAGGAGTTGCAGCAGCGTTTGGGTCGTTACGCCGGCCAGGCTGATCCGCTGGCTAAGATTGCCGCCGAGATAGCCGGACAGACGCGCCTGCTGTGTTTCGATGAGTTTCATGTGCATGATATCGGCGATGCCGTGCTCCTCGGTCGCCTGCTCACGCTATTGGTGGGGCAGGGTGTGGGCCTGATTTGTACCTCCAATTACCCGCCGGGAGGCCTGTGCCCCAACCCGCTGTACCGCGCGCGTTTTCAGCCGACCATTGCCTTGTTGGAGCAGCGCTTTGATGTGCTGCAGCTCGACGGCGGCTACGACTACCGGCAAGGCTCAACTCGGCAGTGGGGCCGCCTGTGCTGGCCGCTGCAGGAGCAGGACGATTGGCTGGGCGCTCAGTTGGGCTTGAGCATCGCGGCCACGCGTGACGCCAACCTGTTGGTCAACCAGCATCCGTTGCGCCTGCGTGGTCATGAGGGTGCGCGGGCCTGGTTGGATTTTACCGAGCTGTTTCGTCGCCCGCGCTCCAGTGCTGATTACCTGTGGTTGTGCGCGGAGTTTCGCGAACTGGCCATCGGCGGCGTACCGCGCCTGGCGGGTGAGGGCGTCGATGTGCAGCAGCGCTTTTTGAACTTCATCGACATCGCCTACGACCGCGGTATCGAACTGTTACTCGGTTGCGCCGCAAGCCTTGACGAGCTGTGCCCACGCGGCATACAGAGTGATTTGTCCCGCACCCATAGCCGCCTGCAGCAGTTGCAGGCACTGCCGCTGAGCGCCGTCAGCATGAATTGAGGGGCGTTAGATGTTGCAGATTCTCGGTATCACCGCACCGATCTTTATCCTCATCGGCATCGGTTACCTGGCCGCGCGCAATGGCCTGGTCAGCCCTGAGCAGGTTACCGGCATGGGCCGCTTTGTCGTCACCCTGGCCTTGCCGGCCCTGGTGATCAAGGCGCTGCTTGAGCGCCCGCTGCACGAGGTGTTTGACCGTAACTACCTGCTGGCCTATGGCCTGGGCTCGCTGGCGGTGTTTGTGCTCGGCTTTCTCTTTGCGCGCTTGTTGCGCCGCGACAGCACCAGTGGCAGCGCCATTACCGCCCTGGGCATGTCGATGTCTAACAGTGGCTTTATTGGCTACCCGATCGTCGTCCTAGTCGTCGGTGAGAAAGCTGCCGTGGGCCTGGCGCTGGGCATGCTGGTGGAAAACCTGCTGATGCTTCCTCTGGGGCTGATGCTGGCCGAGGCCGGTGCGCAACGTGGGGTAGGGCTGAAGGCGTTAGCGCTCGGCACCTTCAAGCGCCTGGCAAGCAACCCGATCATTATCGCCATCAGCTTCGGCCTGCTGCTGGCGTTGTTGGATGTGCGCCTGCCGGCGGTTCCCTTGCGCGTGGTGGAGATGCTGGCGCAGGCGTCTGCTCCGGTCGCGCTGTTTGTGATCGGGGCCAGCCTGGTGGGACTCAAGGCCGGCGGGCTGCTCGGCGATGTGCTGCAGGTGAGTGTCGGCAAGCTGATCCTGCATCCGCTGGCGGTGCTGCTGATGTTCACCTGGTTCCCTGTGCAGGACCCGGTATTGCGCATGGCCGGGGTGCTGTTCGCCTGTTCGCCGATGATGAGCATCTACCCCATCATCGGTCAGCGTTTTGGCCTGGCGGGGCGCTGTGCGGCGGCCTTGCTCGGCGCGACGGTGCTGTCATTTTTGACCGTCAGCGCTTTTATCGGTGTGCTGGGTGGTCCATTGGGCTGATGGCGTGCGGCGCTATCTTTGTCTGAGGCCTATAGAGAGAAATTGCGATTATCGGACTATGGTTCGATAATCGCGCAAGGCTCTGCACTTCCAGCCCTCTCGCAGCTACGCACAGGACAATAACAATGAGCGAAGAATCCCGCCTGCCACTCTCTACCCTGGCACCGCCTATCATCGCTTCGCCGGCCAAGCGTATCGAGGCGCTGACCGGCGACCCGAACTTTATGACTTCCCTGGCCCGTGGCTTGGCGGTGATCCATGCCTTTCAGGAGCGCAAGCGCCACCTGACCATCGCCCAGATCAGCCACCGCACCGAGATACCTCGGGCCGCCGTGCGACGTTGTCTGCACACGCTGATCAAGCTGGGTTACGCCACCACCGACGGGCGCACTTATTCGTTGTTGCCCAAGGTGCTGACCCTCGGCCACGCCTACCTGTCGTCGACGCCGCTGGCAGTTACCGCTCAGCCAATTCTTGACCGCATCAGCGAGCAGCTGCACGAGGCCTGCTCCATGGCCACCCTGGAGGGTGACGAGATTCTCTATATCGCCCGTTCCGCCACTCCGCAGCGGCTGATCTCGGTCGATCTCAGCGTCGGCAGTCGGCTGCCGGCCTATTGCACCTCCATGGGCCGCATTCTGCTGGCCGGTCTAGATGACCTGGCTCTGGACGATTACCTGGAACATGCTGACCTGCAGGTAAAAACCAGCCGCACTATCCATACGGCCGAAGGCCTGCGCGCGAATATCGCCGAGATCCGTCAGCAGGGCTGGGTGATCATCGACCAGGAACTGGAGATCGGCCTGCGCTCGGTGGCCGTGCCGCTGAAGGACTCCGCCGGCCAGGTGCTGGCGGCGCTGAATGTCGGCACCCATGTCAGCCGCGTATCGCGTCAGGAACTGGAGTCGCGCTACCTGCCGGTGCTGCTGGAGGCTAGCCACGAGCTGAGCACGCGACTGTTTCACTGAGAGGTTTAGCCGCAAGCAGTGTGCGTTAATCGCACACTTGGCTGAAGGTTGAATTGAGTCGCATGTCCTGGTCCGCGTACTGTCAGGCCGTTTGCCGCAGGTGTTGCCTGACGCCTCGCCGCGACCGTTTATCCAGCCGCTGCGGGCGACCGCTCTGGCTCGCATAGAATCAGCCATAGCCTGATAAAGAACTGCGCCGAAACCGTGCGCAGTGACATAACAACAAATTGAGTGCCTAGTTGATGGACAGTTGCCTGCTCAGCGCTGCGAGTTGCGTGTTTGACCGTGCCGACCCCTACGCGGTATCCAGCTATGTCAATGAACACGTCGGCTGCCACGATATCCGTCTGCCGACCATCGGCCATCCTGAGGCCTCGCTCAATCACCGCAAGTTCGCCAGTCTGGACCTGTGCCGTATCAGCTATGGCGGTAGCGTGAGGGTTACCTCGCCAGCGCTGGAAACCATCTACCACTTGCAGGTGCTGCTGCGCGGTCATTGTCTGTGGCGCGGGCATGGCGAGGAACACTATTTCAGTCCGGGTGAATTGCTGTTGATCAACCCGGATGACCCGGTCGACCTGACCTATTCCGACGACTGCGAGAAATTTATCGTTAAGCTGCCGTCGACCCTACTCGACAAAACCTGCCGCGACAGCCAGTGGCAGCGTCCGGCCGAAGGTATCCGTTTCAATTCGCGGCATAGCCTGCAGCAGCTGGAGGGGTTTACCGGCTTGCTGCAGCTGGTGTGCAGCGAGGCCGAGAGTTCGCAGACGGTGCAACAGGTGCAGGAGCAGTACACCCGGATCATCGCCACCAAGTTGCTGACACTGCTGGATAACAATGTCAGTCGGATGGTGCCGGAGCAGGGCGCTGCCAGTTTCGAGCGGATCTTGCAGTTCATCGAGGACAACCTCAAACAAGACATCAGCGTCGAACAACTGGCCCAGCTGGCCCACAGCAGCCCGCGCTCACTCTATGCGCTGTTCGAGCGGCATACCGGCACCACGCCAAAGAGCTTTATCCGCCAGAAGAAGCTGGAGCAAATTCATTGCAGCTTGAGTGACCCGGCCTCGCGGATACGCAATATCACCGAGGTGGCGCTGGATTACGGCTTTCTTCACCTCGGACGCTTCTCCGAAAGTTACAAAAGCGCCTTTGGCGAATTACCCTCCGAAACCTTGCGTCGCCGCGAGACCTGATTAGGCACCCTCTGCCGAGGTAGGGTGGACAACGCGAAGCTTGTCCACCGCAATCGAACGCGACGCTCGGGCACACCATCCAATCCTGCATTCCCCTCTCTAGTCCGCCCATCTTGGGTCGGGCTTACTCAGCTTGAACGTCTGCGACCGCGTATTTACTAGCTTCTACGGCATTCCGGCTTTTGCAGAAAACGGATAAAGGTCCTGCACTAACTGGATATTGTCGGACAGTCCTACGGCATAGCCTTCATACCGTTGAAACAATAACAACGGAGCCATGGCGATGAACCTGGGACTCGACTACCTGAACGGCCTGCTGCAAGAAGACAAAGATCAGGGCATTTTCCGCTGCAAGCGGGAGATGTTCACCGACCCGCGCCTGTTCGACCTGGAGATGCAGCACATCTTCGAAGGCAACTGGCTGTACCTGGCTCACGACAGCCAGATTCCCGAGAAAAACGACTACTACACCACCCACATGGGGCGTCAGCCGGTCTTTATCGCGCGCAACAAGGACGGTGAGTTGAATGCCTTTATCAACGCCTGCAGTCACCGCGGCGCCATGCTCTGCCGCTTCAAGAGTGGCAACAAGGCCACCTACACGTGCCCGTTCCATGGTTGGACCTTCAACAACAGCGGCAAGCTGCTCAAGGTCAAAGATCCCAAGGAAGCTGGCTACCCGGACAGCTTCGACTGCGACGGCTCCCATGATCTGAAGAAGATCGCGCGTTTCGAGTCGTATCGTGGCTTCCTGTTCGGCAGCCTGAGCGACGATGTTGCGCCACTGGAAGAGTTTCTCGGCGAGTCGCGCAAGATCATCGACATGATCTGTGATCAGTCCGCCGAGGGTCTGGAAGTGCTGCGCGGTTCCAGTACCTACGTCTACGAAGGCAACTGGAAGCTGCAGGCCGAGAACGGTGCCGACGGCTATCACGTCACCGCGGTGCACTGGAACTACGCCGCCACCCAGCAGCAGCGCAAACTCAAAGAAGCCGGCGACGACATTCGCGCCATGAGCGCAGGCGGCTGGGGCAAGAAGGGCGGTGGTTTTTACTCCTTCGAGAACGGCCACCTGCTGCTCTGGACCCGCTGGGATAACCCAGAGGACCGCCCGCTGTTCGCCGAGCGCGAGCGCTTGGCTGGCGAGTTCGGTGAAGCACGCGCCGACTGGATGATTGGCAATTCACGCAACCTGTGCCTGTACCCCAACCTGTACCTGATGGACCAGTTCGGCTCGCAGCTGCGCATCGCCCGGCCGCTGTCGGTGGACAAGACCGAGGTGACCATCTACTGCATCGCGCCGAAAGGCGAGTGCGCCGAGGCGCGTGCCCGGCGTATCCGCCAGTACGAAGACTTCTTCAATGTTTCCGGCATGGCCACTCCCGATGACCTGGAAGAGTTCCGCGCCTGCCAGCAGGGCTTTGCCGGCCGCGCCATGGAGTGGAACGATATGTCGCGAGGGGCCAAGCACTGGGTCGACGGTGCCGACGAGTCAGCCCAGGAAATCGATCTGCATCCGCTGATGAGCGGTGTGCGCACCGAGGACGAAGGTCTGTTCGTATTGCAGCACCACTACTGGCAGCAGCAGATGATCAAGGCGCTGCACAAGCAGCAGGACCAGCTGATCCACGTGGAGGGCGCGTAAATGAGCCTTTCCTATGATGCTGTGCGCGATTTTCTCTACCGCGAGGCGCGCTACCTCGACGACAAACAGTGGGACGAGTGGCTGGAACTGTATGCCCGCGACGCGACCTTCTGGATGCCGGCCTGGGACGACCGCGACGAGCTGGTGGAGAACCCACAGACGGAAATCTCGCTGATCTGGTACGGCAACCGCAGTGGCCTGGAAGACCGGGTGTTCCGCATCCGCACCGAGCGCTCCAGTGCGACCATTCCGGACACCCGCACCTCGCACAACATCAACAACATCGAGCTCGTCGAGCAGGTCGATGGTCTGTGCCAGGTGCGCTTCAACTGGCACACCCTGAGCTTTCGCTACAAGACCGTCGATCACTTCTACGGCACCAGCTTCTACACCCTCGACTGCAACGGGCCCAATCCGTTGATCAAGGCCAAGAAGGTGGTGCTGAAGAACGACTACGTACGGCAGATCATCGACGTTTACCACATCTGAATCCGTTGCAGAGCAGCCGGCGGGAGGCATGGCTTCCCGCCTAGGGCCTCTGCACGCCGCTATCGGCCAGAACTACTTTCGCGAGGTGTGCCATGAGCCACAAGATCGCCCTTAATTTCGAAGACGGGGTTACCCGTTTTATCGACGCCAAGCTCGGCGAAACTGTGGCCGACGCGGCCTATCGCCAGGGCATCAACATTCCGCTTGATTGTCGCGACGGCGCCTGCGGGGCCTGCAAATGTTTCGCCGAAGCCGGCCAGTACGACCTCGGTGAGGAATACATTGAAGACGCCCTGAGCGAGGCCGAAGCCGAGCAGGGCTACGTTTTGACCTGCCAGATGCGTGCACAGAGCGATTGCGTGGTCCGCGTGCCGGCGTCCAGCGAGGTGTGCAAGACCCAGCAGGCCAGCTTCGAGGCGGCGATCAGCGCGGTGCGCCAGCTATCCGATAGCACCATCGCCCTGTCGATCAAGGGCGAGGCACTCAACCAGCTGGCGTTCTTGCCGGGTCAGTACGTCAACCTCAAGGTGCCGGGCAGCGAGCAAACCCGCGCCTACTCCTTCAGCTCATTACCCAAGGATGGCGAAGTCAGCTTCCTGATTCGCAACGTGCCGGGCGGGTTGATGAGCAGTTTCCTCACCGGTTTGGCCAAGGCTGGCGACAGCATGACCCTGGCCGGCCCCTTGGGTAGCTTTTACCTGCGTGAGATCAAGCGGCCATTGCTGCTGCTGGCCGGCGGCACGGGCCTCGCGCCCTTTACCGCGATGCTGGAGAAGATTGCCGCCGAGGGCAGCCAGCATCCGCTGCACCTGATCTACGGGGTGACCAACGACTTCGACCTGGTCGAGATGGACCGGCTCGAAGCACTGGCCGCCAGCATCCCCAACTTTACCTACAGCGCCTGTGTGGCCAATCCGGATAGCAGCTATCCGCACAAGGGCTACGTCACCCAGCACATCGAACCCCGGCACCTGAATGACGGCGAGGTAGACATTTACCTGTGCGGCCCGCCGCCGATGGTCGAAGCGGTCAGCGGCTATATCCGCGAGCAGGGCATCAGCCCGGCCAATTTCTACTACGAGAAGTTTGCCGCGTCCGCATGACGCCTCGCTCTTGTAGGCGCGGACTTGTCCGCGAAGGCGTTGGAAGCATCGCGGGCTAGCCCGCTCCTACAGGTTGCAGGCGCGCCGCAAGTATTGATTGAGGTCGGAACTATGAAGATGCGTTTTCAAGAGAAAGTTGCCGTGGTTACCGGTGCTGCTCAAGGCATTGGCCGCCGCGTCGCCGAGCGGCTGCTGGAAGAGGGCGCACTGGTGCTGGCGGTGGACCGCTCCGAGCTGGTGTTCGAACTGGCCGAACATAAAGCTGTGCTGTGCCTGACCGCTGACCTGGAGCGGGCCGATGACTGCCAGCGGGTGATGCAGGCAGCGGTCGAGCGTTTCGGTCGCCTCGACATCCTGATTAACAACGTCGGCGGCACCATCTGGGCCAAGCCGTTTGAGCACTACGTCACCGAGCAAATTGAGGCGGAAGTCCGTCGCTCGCTGTTCCCCACCCTGTGGTGCTGCCACGCCGCGCTGCCGCAGATGCTGGCGCAGGGCAGTGGTGCCATCGTCAACGTTTCGTCCATCGCCACCCGCGGGGTCAACCGTGTGCCCTATGGCGCGGCCAAGGGCGGGGTCAATGCACTGACCGCCTGCCTGGCCTTTGAAACTGCCGAGCGCGGTATCCGGGTCAATGCCACTGCCCCAGGCGGAACTGAGGCACCACCACGGCGCATCCCGCGCAACAGCGCTGAACCGAGCGCGGACGAGCAGCGTTGGTATCAACAGATCGTTGATCAGACCCTGGCCAGCAGCCTGATGAAGCGCTACGGCACCATCGACGAACAGGTCGGCGCCATCCTTTTTCTTGCCTCCGACGAGGCCTCCTACATCACCGGCGTGACTCTGCCGGTGGGTGGAGGGGATCTGGGTTAGTACCTGATTGTGTAGGAGCCAGGGGGACGCCTAGTCCTTGCTCGCGATCCATTAAGAGCATCGCCAGCAAGCTCGCTCCTACAGAAATACCGCTATTTGCTTCAACGAGCTTTTCACAACAAAAACAACAGAGAGAACCCATGCCATGCGACAGATAGACGTTCACCAAGTCATCGACAACGCGCGCTTTAGCAGCTTCCACTGGATGGTTATGGCGCTCTGCGCGCTGCTGTTGATCTTTGACGGCTACGACCTGTTTATCTACGGCGTGGTACTGCCGTCGATCATGCAGGAGTGGGGCCTTACCCCGCTGCAGGCCGGCGCGCTGGGCAGCTACGCGCTGTTCGGCATGATGTTCGGTGCCCTGGCTTTCGGCACCCTGGCCGACAAGATCGGCCGTAAGAAGGGCATCGCCATCTGCTTTGCGCTGTTTTCCAGCGCCACCATCATCAACGGTTTCGCCAGCAATCCGACCGAGTTTGGCATCTGCCGTTTTCTCGCAGGGCTTGGTTGTGGCGGTCTGATGCCCAATGCCGTAGCCCTGATGAATGAATACGCGCCCAAGCGCCTGCGCAGCACCCTGGTGGCCGTCATGTTCAGCGGCTACTCGGTGGGCGGCATGCTCGCTGCCGGTGTCGGCATCTATATGTTGCCGCGCTTTGGCTGGGAGTCGATGTTCTTCGCCGCCGCCATTCCGCTGCTGCTGTTGCCGCTGATTCTGTGGAAATTGCCAGAGTCGGTGGGCTTTCTGGTGCGCCAGGGGCGTCATGAACAGGCTCGTGCGGTGTTGCAGAAGATCCAGCCTGGCCTGCAGATTGACGCGGCCGACCAACTGCAGATGAGTGACACCAAGGGCCAGGGCGTTGCGGTATTCGAGTTGTTCCGTGACGGCCGCGCACTGCGCACCCTGTGCCTGTGGCTGGCGTTCTTCTGCTGCCTGTTGATGGTCTACGCACTGAGTTCCTGGCTGCCCAAGCTGATGGCCAACGCCGGCTACAGCCTGGGGTCGAGCCTGTCGTTCCTCCTGGCGCTGAACTTCGGCGGCATGGCCGGTGCCATTCTCGGCGGCTGGCTGGGTGACCGTTTCAACCTGAGCAAGGTGATGGTGGCCTTCTTCGTTGCCGCTGCCGTGTCGATCAGCTTGCTCGGTTTCAAGAGCCCGACGCCGCTGCTGTATGGCCTGATCTTTATCGCCGGTGCCACCACCATCGGTACGCAGATTCTGCTGTACGCCGGTGCCGCGCAGTTCTACGGCCTGTCGATCCGCTCCACTGGCCTTGGCTGGGCCTCTGGCATTGGCCGCAACGGTGCAATCGTTGGCCCGCTGCTGGGCGGCGCACTGATGGGCATCAACCTGCCGCTGCAACTGAATTTTCTCGCCTTCGCCGTACCCGGCGCCATCGCTGCCATCGCCATGACCGTGTTCGCCATCAGCGCCAAGCGCCGGCAGAGCGCATCTATGGCGCTGAACGCGGCCAAGGCCTGACGTCTTTTATCGCAACAGGGAACCCCTGCAATGAGCCAAGTCCTGATTGAAAGTGTGGCGGCGACCATCGTCGACCTGCCGACCATCCGTCCGCACAAGCTGGCGATGCACACCATGCAGAACCAGACCCTGGTCCTGATTCGCGTGCGTTGCAGCGACGCTATCGAAGGCATCGGCGAGTCGACCACCATCGGTGGCCTGGCCTATGGCAACGAGAGCCCGGAGAGCATCAAACAGAACATCGACAGCCATCTCGCGCCGCTGCTGATCGGTCAGGACGCGGCCAATATCAACGCCTGCATGTTGCGCCTGGACAAGGCCGCCAAGGGCAACACCTTCGCCAAGTCCGGCCTGGAAAGCGCGCTGCTCGACGCCCAGGGCAAACGCCTCGGCCTACCAGTCAGCGAGCTGCTTGGCGGTCGCGTGCGCGACAGCCTGGAAGTGGCCTGGACCCTGGCCAGCGGCGATACCGCCCGCGACATCGCCGAGGCCGAACAGATGCTCGGCCTGCGCCGCCATCGCATCTTCAAGCTGAAGATCGGTGCCAACCCGGTCGAGCAGGATCTCAAGCATGTAATTGCGATCAAGCGGGCATTGGGTGATAGCGCCAGCGTGCGCGTCGACGTCAACCAGGGCTGGGATGAGTCCCAGGCCATCCGCGCTTGCCAGGTGCTGGGCGACAACGGTATCGACCTGATTGAGCAGCCGATTGCGCGGATCAACCGGGCAGGGCAGATGCGCCTCAATCAGCGCAGCCCGGCACCGATCATGGCCGACGAATCGATTGAAAGCGTGGAAGACGCTTTCAGCCTGGCCGCCGACGGTGCCGCGAGCATCTTCGCCCTGAAAATTGCCAAGAACGGTGGCCCGCGAGCCGTGCTGCGTACTGCGGCAATTGCCGAAGCGGCGGGTATCGCTCTGTACGGCGGCACCATGCTCGAAGGCGCGATAGGCACCCTGGCTTCGGCCCATGCCTTCGTCACCCTGCGCCAGCTGACTTGGGGCACCGAGCTGTTCGGTCCGCTGCTGTTGACCGAGGACATCGTCAGCGAACCGCCGTTGTACCGCGACTTTGCCCTGCAGGTGCCACGCACCCCCGGCCTCGGCCTGACCCTGGATGAAGAGCGCCTGGCGTTCTTCCGCCGCCCCTGAACCGGAGGAAATCCCCATGCTGTTCCACGTAAAAATGACCGTAAAACTGCCGGCCGACATGCAGCCAGCGCAAGCCGCCAAGCTCAAGGCTGACGAGAAGGAACTGGCCCAGGGCCTGATGCGCGAAGGCAAGTGGCGCCACCTGTGGCGCATCGCCGGGCACTACGCCAACTACAGCGTATTCGATGTGGCCAGCGTCGAGGCCCTGCACGACACCCTGCTGCAGCTGCCGCTGTTTCCCTATATGGATATCGAAATCAATGGCGTCTGCCGCCATCCCTCATCGATTCATAGCGACGACCGCTAAGCCCGATAACAATATTCCGAGGAAATCATCATGACCGTGAACGTCTCCCACACTGCCGAAGTCCAGAAGCTGTTCAACGAGGCCGCCGGCCTTAACAACGACCAGGGCAGCCCGCGGGTCAAGCAGATCATGCTGCGTCTGATCAATGACGCGGCCAAGCTCATCGAAGACCTGGAAATCAGTGACGACGAGTTCTGGCACGCGGTGGACTACCTCAACCGCCTGGGCGGGCGCAATGAGGCCGGCCTGCTGGTGCCGGGCCTGGGCCTGGAGCACTTCCTCGACCTGCTGCAGGATGCCAAGGATGCCCAGGCCGGCCTCACCGGCGGAACCCCGCGTACCATCGAAGGCCCGCTGTATGTCGCCGGTGCGCCGCTGGCCGAAGGTGAAGTACGCATGGACGACGGCAGCGAGCTGGACTCCGCCACGGTGATGTTCCTCGAAGGCGTGGTACGTGACACCCAGGGCACGCCTGTGGCCGGTGCGGTGGTAGACCTGTGGCATGCCAATACCCAGGGCAACTACTCCTTCTTCGACAAGAGCCAGAGCGAGTACAACCTGCGCCGCCGTATCGTCACCGATGCCGAGGGTCGCTACCGCGCACGCAGCATTGTGCCGAGTGGTTATGGCTGCTCGCCAGATGGCCCGACCCAGGAGTGCCTGGACCTGCTCGGCCGCCACGGTCAGCGTCCGGCGCATATCCACTTCTTTATCTCCGCGCCGGGCCATCGCCACCTGACCACCCAGATCAACCTGGCCGGTGAACAGTACCTGTGGGACGACTTTGCCTACGCCACCCGTGAGGGCCTGGTTGGCGATATCAAATTTGTCGAGGACGCCGCAGCCGCCCGTGACTGTGGCGTGCAAGGCAGCCGCTTCGCCGAACTGCAGTTCGACTTCCAGCTGCAGAAAGCCCCGGCCGCCCAGGCCGAACAGCGCAGCAAGCGTCCGCGTGCGTTGCAGGGCGCGTAGGGTGCGCCGCACGCACCATTGATGCCGCGCGCCGTTGGCCTCGTGTGAGCCGGTTCAAGCCGCGGTCACGGGGCCCACATACAACGAGAGCGCTCCCCGAGGCGCGCCATTGATACCTTGCGAGGCCATATGAAAGCCTTGATCAACGATTTCTCCCTGTCCGCCGTGGTGGCCGGTTTTATCGCCACGGTGATTTCCTATGCCGGGCCCCTGGTGATCATCTTCCAGGCGGCCGAGAGCGCGGGCATGTCGCATGCCGTGCTGTCGTCCTGGGTCTGGGCGATTTCCATCGGTAGCGCGGTGCTGGGTATCGTCCTCAGCCTGCGCTACCGGGTGCCAATCATCATCGCCTGGTCGGCACCCGGCTCGGCGTTGCTGGTGTCGCTACTGCCGCAGATCAGCCTGAATGAGGCGGTCGGTGCCTATATGGTCGCCAGCCTGATCATCTTTCTGGTCGGCATCAGCGGTGCCTTTGACCGCATCATCAACAGGCTGCCCGCAGCGATTGCCGCCGGCATGCTGGCCGGCATCCTGTTCAGTTTCGGCACCGGCCTATTCGTTTCGCTGCAGACCAAGCCGTGGCTGGTGCTGGCGATGTTCGCCAGCTACCTGCTGGTCAAGCGTGTGCTGCCGCGCTATGCGGTACTGGCGGTGCTGCTGGTCGGTTGCAGCATCGCCTTTGTCACCGGCGACCTGCGCCAGGAGGCATTGGTGATCGGTCTGGCCACACCGGTATGGATCAGCCCCGAGTTCAGCCTGTCGGCGACCCTGAATATCGCCTTGCCGCTGGTGATGGTGGCCCTGACCGGGCAGTTCGTTCCGGGCATGGCGGTGCTGCGCAATGCCGGCTACCCGACCCCGGCCAGCCCGATCATCGCCAGCAGCGCCCTGGGTTCGCTGTTGCTGGCCCCCTTCGCCTGCCATGGCCTCAACCTGGCTGCTATTACCGCGGCCATTTGCACCGGCCGCGAAGCCCACGAAGACCCGGCCCGGCGCTATGTCGCCGGGGTGGTTGGCGGCCTGGTCTATCTGCTACTGGGCCTGTTCGGCGCAACCCTGGTGTCGCTGTTCAGTGCCTTCCCCAAAGAGTTGGTCGCCGCCCTGGCCGGGTTGGCGCTGTTCGGCGTCATTGCCGGTTCGCTGGCCAGTGCCATGGCCCAGCCGGATGACCGCGAAGCGGCGCTGATCACCTTTCTAGTGACGGCTTCGGGCATGTCCTTTCTCGGCCTGTCGGCGGCCTTCTGGGGATTGATGTTCGGCATCGCCGCACACCTGCTGCTGACTCGACGCGCTACGGCGAGCGCCGCTGTGCCGACTGCGGGCTCTGTGGGTGACCCTGCACCCTGATCAATCCGATTCCCCTTTGTGAGTGGCCCTGGCGGCCGCTCATATAACTCCCGCCATGTCTTGCATCACCGGCTCGTCCAGCGCGCCGGGGCGGGTTTCTGCAACCTGAAATAACAACAAGAGCCAACCATGAACGACAACTCCATTACCTCCCTTCGTCTGCTGCCCCTGGCCATTGCGGCCGCACTGCCAAGCCTGAGTCAGGCTGGCGAAGGTGGTTTTATCGAAGACACCAGCGCGACTTTGCAAGCGCGCAATTACTACTTCAGCCGTGATTTTTCCGACATCGTCGGGCCGAGTCAGCAGTCCAGGGCGGAGGAGTGGGCCCAGGGCTTTATCCTCAACATCAAATCTGGCTACACCGACGGCCCGGTGGGCTTTGGCGTGGACGCCATCGGCCTGCTCGGCATCAAGCTCGACAGCGGCCGCGGCCGAGTCAACACAGGCTTGCTGCCGCTACAGGAAGATGGCGAAGCGGCCGATGACTACAGCCGCCTGGGCCTGACCGGCAAGATGCGTATCTCCAGGACCGAGCTGAAGGTGGGTGAGCTACAGCCGAATCTGCCGGTGTTGGCGTTTTCCGATATCCGCCTGCTACCGCCGAGCTATCAGGGGCTCAACGTTACCTCCAGCGAGATTGCCGGGCTAACCCTGCAGGCCGGCCACCTCAACTCCACCAGCCTGCGCAACGAGGCCGGCGACGACAAAATGCTGGCCATGCTTGGCCACCTACCGCAGCGTGGTGCGGTCAGCGACGCCTTTAACTATGCCGGTGGCGACTACACCTTCAATGCCACGCGCAGCACCGCCAGTGCCTGGTACGGCCAGCTGGAAGATATCTATAACCAGCGCTTCCTTGGTCTCAAGCACAGCCAGCCGCTGGGTACCTGGACCCTGGGTGCCAACCTTGGCTACTACGATGCCCAGGAAGATGGCAGCCGCCTGCTCGGCGACATCGACAACCAGGCGCTGTTTGCCCTGTTATCGGCCAAGCATGGCGGTCACACCTTTTACCTGGGCTACCAGGCCATGTACGGCGACAGCGCCTTCCCACGGGTGTTTGCCAACATCACGCCGCTGGGCAACGAGGTGCCGACCTACGAGTTCGCCTCGGCCGACGAGCGCTCCTGGCAGGTGCGTTATGACTACGACTTCAGCGCCATCGGCGTGCCCGGCCTGGTTGCCGGGGTGCGCTATATCCGTGGTGATAACGTCGACGCCCAGGCCACCAACCGTGGCGGCCCACGCTATGAGGGCAAGGACTTTGAGCGCGACCTGGATATTGGCTATGTGGTGCAGAGCGGAACGCTCAAGGGCCTCGGCGTGCGCGTGCGCAACGTTACCGCGCGCTCCAACTACCGCAGCGATATCGACGAGAACCGGCTGATCTTCAACTACACCTGGAACCTGCTTTAAACCCGACGGGCCGGGCCTCTGCGCCCGGCCTTAGCTGAACGTGACAGATGTGTTCGATAAACGAACCAATAGTCGATTATCGGATTGTTTGCGTGCAGACCCGGCGTTAACGTCTGTTCACCGGCGTAGCAACGCCACGACACCATACGAGAATCCCCATGGCTGAAATCCTCACTCTGCGCGAAGCCATCCAGCGCTTCGTTCACGACGGCGACAGCATCGCCCTCGAAGGCTTCACCCACTTGATCCCCACTGCGGCGTCCCACGAGATTATCCGTCAGGGGCGTAAGGACCTGACCCTGATCCGCATGACCCCGGATCTGGTTTACGACCTGTTGATCGGTGCCGGCTGCGCCAAGAAGCTGATCTTTTCATGGGGCGGCAACCCCGGTGTGGGTTCGCTGCATCGCCTGCGTGACGCGGTGGAGAAGGGCTGGCCGCAGCCGCTGCAGATCAGCGAGCACAGCCACGCCGCCATGGCCAACGCCTATGTGGCCGGTGCCTCGGGTCTGCCGTTCGCGGTGCTGCGCGGCTATCAGGGCTCGGATCTGCTCAAGGTCAACCCGGACATCAAATTCATCCAGTGCCCCTTCACCGGTGAGCAACTGGCCGCCGTGCCCAGCGTGCGCCCGGACGTCACCGTGATCCACGCGCAGAAGGCTGACCGCAAGGGCAACGTGCTGATTCAGGGCATCCTCGGCGTGCAGAAGGAAGCGGCATTGGCCGCCAAGCGTTGCATCGTCACCGTGGAAGAAATCGTTGACGAGCTGAACGCGCCAATGAACGCCTGCGTGCTGCCGGGCTGGGCCTTGACTGCCGTGTGCCTGGTGCCGGGCGGTGCGCATCCGTCCTACGCCCACGGTTACTCCGAGCGCGACAACCGCTTCTACCAGGCCTGGGACCCGATCGCCCGCGACCGCGAAACCTTCACTGCCTGGATCGACACCTATATCCGTGGCACTGCCGATTTCGCCGCCTATCAGGCCAAGCTTCAGGAGGCCAAGTAATGAGCGCCTACAGCACCAATGAAATGATGACCGTGGCCGCCTCGCGTCGCCTCAGTAATACGGATGTGACCTTCGTCGGCATCGGTCTGCCGTCCAAGGCCGCCAACCTGGCGCGCCTGACCCATGCCCCGGATGTGACGCTGATCTACGAATCCGGCCCCATCGGCGCCAAGCCGACCGTGCTGCCGCTGTCCATCGGTGACGGCGAGCTGGCCGAGACCGCCGACACCGTGGTGCCGACCGGCGAGATCTTCCGCTACTGGCTGCAGGGCGGGCGCATCGACGTGGGCTTTCTCGGCGCGGCTCAGGTCGACAAGTTCGGTAATATCAACACCACCGTGATTGGCGATTACCACAACCCGAAAGTGCGTCTGCCGGGTGCCGGCGGCGCGCCGGAGATCGCAGGCTCAGCGAAGAAGGTGTTTATCATCCTCAAACAGGGGCACCGCACCTTTGTCGACAAGCTGGCCTTTATCACCTCGGTCGGCCATGGCGAAGGCGGCGAGCATCGCCAGCAGCTGGGCCTACCCGGCGCTGGGCCGGTGGCGATCATTACCGACCTGTGCATCATGGAGCCGGAAGCCGGCAGCAAGGAGTTCGTGGTCACCTCGATCCATCCGGGCGTAAGCCGCGAGCAGATCGTTGCCGCGACTGGCTGGCAGATTCGTTTTGCCGAGCAGGTAACTGAGACTGAAGCGCCTCAGGCGTTTGAGCTGGAAGCGTTGCGTGCCCTGGAAGCGCGTACCGCTGCTGCCCACGGCCAAGCCGGAGGTGAGGAATGAGCCGCGAGGTATTTATCTGCGACGCCATTCGCACGCCCATCGGCCGTTTCGGCGGCGGTCTGGCAGCGGTGCGCGCCGACGACCTGGCGGCCATCCCGCTGAAAGCCTTGCTCGAACGCAACCCGCAGCTTGATCCGGCGGCCATTGACGAAGTGTTTATGGGTTGTGCCAACCAAGCCGGCGAAGATAACCGCAACGTCGCGCGCATGGCCCTGCTGCTGGCTGGTCTGCCGGACAGCGTTCCCGGCGTGACCCTCAATCGCCTCTGCGCCTCGGGCATGGATGCGGTGGGCAGCGCCTTTCGCGCCATTGCCAGTGGCGAGATGGAGCTGGCGTTGGCCGGCGGCGTCGAGTCGATGTCGCGCGCGCCTTATGTGATGGGCAAGGCCGACGGTGCCTGGAGCCGCAACCAGAAAATTGAGGACACCACCATCGGCTGGCGCTTTATCAACCCGTTGATGAAAGCGCAGTACGGCGTGGACGCCATGCCGCAGACTGCCGACAACGTCGCCGACGAGTATCAGGTCAGCCGCGTCGACCAGGATGCCTTTGCCTTGCGCAGCCAGCAGCGTGCCGGTCGCGCGCAGGCAGAAGGCTTCTTCGCCGAAGAAATCGTCCCGGTAGTGATCAAAGGCAAGAAGGGCGACAGCGTGATCGAGGCGGACGAGCATCTGCGCCCGGACACTACGGCCGAAGCGCTGGCCAAACTCAAACCGGTAAATGGCGAGGGCAAAACAGTCACCGCCGGCAATGCGTCCGGGGTTAATGATGGTGCGGTGGCGCTGATTCTGGCCTCGCGCGAAGCTGTGCAGAAATACGGCCTCACTGCCCGTGCCAAGGTGTTGGGTATGGCCAGTGCCGGGGTGGCACCACGGGTGATGGGCATCGGCCCGGTGCCGGCGGTGCGCAAGCTGCTCGGGCGCCTGAAAATGAGCATCCATGACTTTGACGTTATTGAGCTTAACGAAGCTTTCGCGGCGCAAGGCTTGGCTGTGACCCGTGAGCTGGGATTGGCTGACGACAGCACTAAGGTCAACCCGAATGGTGGTGCCATCGCCCTCGGCCACCCGCTGGGTGCCAGTGGCGCACGCCTGGTGCAGACCGCGTTGCATCAGTTGGAAAAATCCGGCGGCCGCCTGGGGCTGGCGACCATGTGCGTCGGTGTTGGCCAGGGTTTGGCGCTGGCAATAGAACGCGTTTGAGCCTAACTGACATCGCGATGGGTTACGCCTGGGGCTAACCCATCCTACGGGATGTTATTCCGTAGGATGGGTCGGGCCGCGTAGGTTGAGCGCAGCGATACCCATGCCGCCGTTACAAGCGCTGGATTCGTCACGCCAGTGCTGCGAACCTAGGCTGTAATCAAGCGCCTTTGGGAATACATCTCTTGAGTAACCAACTCTTCGACGCCTACTTCAGCCAAGCGGCTATGCGCGCAGTTTTTTCTGATCACGGCCGGGTGCAAGGCATGCTCGACTTCGAGGCCGCTTTGGCGCGCGCGCAAGCGAGCTGCGGGCTAATCCCTGCCGAGGTTGTGGGGCCGATTGCCACGGCTTGCCAAGCCGAGCGTTATGACTTTGCTGCGCTGGCTCAGGCCATCGTCACGGCGGGTAACTCGGCCATACCGTTGGTCAAAGCACTGGGCAAGCAGGTCGCTGCGCAAAGCACAAACGCCGAGCGTTACGTGCATCTCGGTGCTACCAGCCAAGACGCCATGGACAGCGGTTTGATCCTGCAACTGCGGGCAGCTATCGCGCTGCTGGAGCAGGATCTGGCGCAACTGGCAGCGGCTTTGGCTGTGCAGGCCGAGCGCTATGCCGATACGCCGCTGGCCGGACGCACCTGGCTGCAACACGCCACACCGGTGACGTTGGGCATGAAGTTGGCCGGCGTACTCGGCGCGATTACCCGCCATCGTCAGCGCCTGGCCGAGATTAAACCGCGCCTGCTGGTGCTGCAGTTCGGTGGTGCCTCCGGCAGCCTGGCGGCATTGGGCGAGCAGGCTTGGCCGGTGAGCGAAGCCTTGGCCCGCGAACTCGATTTAGAACTGCCGGAGCAGCCCTGGCATACCCAACGTGATCGTTTGGTTGAATTCGCCAGTCTGCTCGGTCTGATCGCCGGCAGCCTGGGTAAATTCGGTCGCGACCTTAGCCTGTTGATGCAGACCGAAGCTGGCGAAGTCTTTGAGCCGGCAGCACCGGGTAAAGGCGGCTCTTCAACCATGCCGCATAAACGTAATCCGGTCAGTGCCGCAGTGCTGATCAGCGCAGCCACGCGTGCGCCAGGCCTGGTGGCCACGATGTTTAGCGCCATGCCGCAGGAACACGAACGCAGTCTGGGGCTGTGGCATGCCGAATGGGAAACCCTGCCGGAGCTGTGCTGCCTGGTTGCCGGGGCGTTGCAGCAGGCACTGCTGCTGGTGCCGGGGCTGGAGGTGGATGCCGCACGCATGCGCAGTAACCTCGACCTGACTCAGGGCCTGGTGCTGGCCGAAGCAGTCAGCATCGCCCTGGCCCAACGCATCGGCCGCGACGCTGCCCATCATTTGCTCGAACAGTGCTGCCAGCAGGCTGTGCGCGAAGGCGTACACCTGCGCCAGGTGCTCGGCGCTAATGCCGAAGTCAGCGCGCAGCTGTCTGGCGCCGAGCTGGATCGTCTACTTGATCCGGCCTTGTACCTGGGGCAAGCCCGTCGCTGGGTCGAGAGGGCAGTGGCCGAACATCAGAATTTCTCGTATTAGGAGTGCTTTGCATGTCTGTTGTACAACTCGCTGATGGCGAACTTTATTACACCGTTGACGGTCCGCAAGATGCGCCAGTATTGGTGCTGTCCAACTCGTTGGGCACCGACCTGCATATGTGGGACGCGCAGATGCCAGCCTTCACCGAACATTTTCGCGTGTTGCGCTACGACACCCGTGGCCATGGCCGCTCGCTGGTCACCGAAGGCTTTTACAGCATCGAGCAGAACGGCCGCGACGTGCTGGCCTTGCTGGATGTGCTGGATATCGAGAGTGCGGCCTTCTGTGGACTGTCCATGGGCGGGTTGATCGGCCAGTGGCTAGCGATCAACGCCCCGGCGCGTATTGAGCGCTTGGTGCTGTGTAACACCGCAGCGAAGATCGGCAGCCCCGAGGTATGGAATCCACGTATCGAAACCGTACTGCGCGACGGCCAGGCCGCCATGTTGGCGCTGCGCGACGCCTCGATTGCGCGCTGGTTCACGGCGCAATTTGCTCAAGCTCAGCCAGCTAAGGTCGAGCCCGTGGTTGGCATGCTGGCCGCCACCTCACCGCAGGGCTACGCCGCCAACTGCGCGGCGGTGCGCGATGCCGATTTCCGCGAGCAGGTTGCCGGTATTGTTGCGCCGACCCTGATCGTTTGCGGCACTGCCGATGGGGTGACTACGCCCGAGCATGGCCGCTTTATGCAGGAACGCATTCACGCTGCCGAACTGGTCGAGCTGCATGCCGCGCACCTGTCCAACGTTGAAGCGAGTGAGCTTTTCACTCGCCGCGTGCTGGATTTCCTTACTGCTTGAGCATTCTGTGGCGCCCTGCGCGCCGCTACCTTCGGAGTTCACCCAATGGACGAAAAACAACGTTACGACGCTGGCATGCAAGTGCGCCGCGCAGTGCTCGGCGACGCGCATGTCGACCGCAGCCTGCAGCACCTGACGCCATTCAACGAAGAGTTCCAGGAAATGATCACCCGGCATGCCTGGGGTGATATCTGGACTCGTCCCGGCCTGCCGCTGCACACCCGCAGCCTGATTACCATCGCCATGCTGATCGGCATGAACCGTGAAGGCGAACTGCGCCTACACCTCAAGGCGGCAAAGAATAATGGCGTGACCCGCGACGAGATCAAGGAGGTTTTGATGCAAAGCGCGATCTACTGCGGCATTCCGGCTGCAAATGCCACCTTCCACCTGGCCGAGGAAGTGTGGGACGAGATGGGTGTGGAGTCGCTACAGGGCTAGTCGGGCTAGTCGTAGCTGATCCGCTTAGGTGCCTCAATCCGTTGGCGGCATCTGGCGGCTTCGTGGTTTGGTCTGTGGTTGGCTAAAACTGCACGTCCATTACCCTAGCCCATCACGAATACACCTCTTGTTGCTCAAGGGTTTTGTATTCCTCAAGGTCCAGAGTTCGGGTATGGAAACGCTGCAAAGAAGCACGATGCCCGACGCTGATAATGATCGTGCGAGGTAGTTCCTGTTTGAGCAACCCATAGCAGTGAGCTTCTGTTGCATCATCTAGCGCCGAGCTACTTTCATCCAGAAACAGAACATTCGGTTGTATTAATAAAACTCGTACAAACGCACAGCGTTGCTGTTCTCCGAGACTCAATGTTTGTGACCAGTCGAGCTCTTTATCCAAGTGCTCCACAAGGTGGCCAAGGTTGCACTGCTGCATGACGCGGTGCAGCGCTAGGTCGTCCTCTGGATGGGGCGAGGCGGGGTACCAGAGCATATCGCGCAGATTGCCGAGCGGCAGGTAAGGTTTCTGCGCTAGGGTCAGAACGCTCCCCAAGTCATATAGCGCCTTACCTGAAGCGTGGCTCCAGATGCCGGTAAGTGCGCGGATCAACGTCGATTTGCCGTAGCCTGAAGGGGCCTGAATCAGCAGGCTTTCACCCGGTTGCAGGCTCAGGTTCAGGCCGCCGAGCAGAGATTTACCCTCTGGTAGCCAGAGTGACAGATCCTGTACGGCGAAGCTGCCAGGTCGATGTTCCAGCTGCACGCCTGGCTCGCTTGTCACGCTGCCCAGGCGTTTCTGGAAACCGGTCAGGCGGTCAATCACGGATTTCCATTCGGCGAGCTCCGGAAACACTCGCACCAGATAGGCCATGGCCTCGTGGACCTCGCCGAAGGCGGCGCTGAGCTGCGTGAGCCGGCCCAGCGGGAAAGTCCCCGCGAAAAATTGCGGCGCCATGATGAACATGGGAATGATCATGGCGCTGCGCATATAGAAGGTGGAATAACCAAGCACGACTTTTTGTTGTTTCACCAGCGCCCAGAAGTTCTCCAGCGCAGCGCCCAGACGTCGACTGAAGCGTGCGTGTTCCTCGTTTTCGCCGCGGTATTGGGCTACGGCTTCGGCGTTCTCGCGCAGGCGCATCAGGGCGAAGCGGAAATCCGCTTCGCGCCGTTGCTGAATAAAGTTCAGCCGGGGCAGGGTACGCCCCAGCCAGAAGGCGCCGCCCGTGCCGATAATGGAATACAGCAGGGCCGCCCACACCAGCAGACCAGGGATGATCACTTCCTGCCCAGCGATGGGTAGTTTGACCAGACTGGAAGCCTGCCAGAGGATGTGCAGAAAGGAGAATAACGACACCAACGCAGTCATCAGCCCCAAGGTGAGCTTCAACGACATGCTGATGAACAGGTTGATGTCGTCAGCGATGCGCTGGTCGGGGTTGTCGGTTTCCGGGGACGTGAGCTGCAGTTTGAGATAGCGATGGCGCTGCAGCCATAGCTGCAAGGTGTTCTCGGTGGACCAGCGGCGCCAGCGCACGGTGAGCTTCTGTTGGAAGTGAAAGGCGGCCACGGTGAAGGTGGCCAGGCCCAGCTGCAGCAGGATGAAATGCCCACCACCGATCAGGAATGCGTCGTAGTCGAGGGCCTGTAGGGCGTTGTAGAAGTGCAGGTTCCAGATGTTGTAGAGGATGTTTACCCCCACCAGACACAGGTTCATCAGAACAGTGCCGAACAGCAGCAGGAAGGCGGGACGCCTTTCGGTAGAAGACCAGAAGGGTCGGGCAAGCAACCAGAAATCACGTAATGTCTGCATGTGGCCTCAAGTTGCCCAGGGTGAAACGCGTTGAGTTTATAGAGAGGCGGGGATACCATCAACGCTAATCGTTCTCATTGTTTTCTTGTCCTGACCTGCGGAGGCCGGCTATCGAACTACCCGACTGGCTGTGCCAGGCGTGGCCACCCATCCAGCGGGTGATCCAGGTTGAGTGCAATGGCCGGCAGTCTGTGCCGTTGCCTCGCCTCGCCGACGCAAGCGTGCTGTTCCCGCTGCTCGAGCGCTTCGC
>DASRUM010000250.1:0-5893 GCA_035655415.1 Pseudomonas sp. | reverse complement strand
TACCCGCAGCCGGTGCTCGACACCTCCGCCGCCAGCATGCAAGGCGTGCAGCAGTGGCTGGGTAGTGCCCTCAATCAACCTGTTCCGGCCCGGTAAGTAGCGTATGGAATTCACGACTCAACACTTTATCGCGCTGCTGCCGCTGCTGATCACCAGTGCCACGGTGGTGCTGGTGATGCTGGCCATCGCCTGGAAGCGCAACCACACGCTGACCTTCGGCCTCTCGGTGCTGGGCCTCAACCTGGCACTGCTGTCGCTGCTGCCGGCCCTGGGCGTAACGCCCATCGAGGTCACCCCACTGCTGCTGGTGGATAAATTCGCCTGCTACTACATGGCCCTGGTGCTGGCCGCGACCCTGGCCTGTGTGACGTTGACTCACGCCTATCTGGGTGGCGAGTCCGGCAAGGGTTACCCGGGCAACCGCGAAGAGCTGTACCTGCTGATGCTGTTGTCTGCCGCTGGCGGTCTGGTGTTGGTCAGCGCGCAGCATCTGGCGGGCCTGTTTATTGGTCTGGAACTGCTCTCGGTGCCGACCTACGGCATGATCGCCTACGCCTTCTTCAACAAGCGTTCGCTGGAAGCCGGCATCAAGTACATGGTGCTGTCCGCCGCCGGTTCGGCGTTTCTGCTGTTCGGCATGGCGCTGCTGTATGCCGAGTCGGGCAACCTGACCTTCGCCGGTATCGGCGCCAAATTGGCCGCCGATGGCCTGCCGAGCATGCTGGCGCAGTTGGGCGTGGGCATGATGCTGATTGGCCTGTCCTTCAAACTGTCGCTGGTGCCGTTTCACTTGTGGACCCCGGACGTTTACGAAGGCGCCCCGGCTCCGGTGGCAGCCTTCCTCGCCACGGCCAGCAAGGTCGCGGTATTTGCCGTGCTGCTGCGTCTGTATCAGATGTCGCCAGCGACAGCGGGCGGCTGGCTAAATGATCTGCTGACGCTGATCGCCATCGCCTCAATCATCTTCGGCAACCTGCTGGCGCTGCTGCAGAACAACCTCAAGCGTCTGCTCGGTTATTCCTCCATCGCCCACTTCGGCTACCTGCTGGTGGCGCTGATCGCCAGCAAGGGCTTAGCAGTGGAGGCGGTTGGGGTGTACCTGGCCACCTATGTGCTGACCAGCTTGGGTGCGTTCGGTGTGATCACTCTGATGTCGACGCCTTACAACGGCCGTGATGCCGATGCCCTCTACGAATACCGCGGGCTGTTCTGGCGCCGTCCGTATCTGACCGCTGTGCTCACCGTGATGATGCTGTCACTGGCCGGCATTCCGCTGACGGCTGGGTTTATCGGCAAGTTCTACGTGGTCGCCGCCGGTGTGCAATCGCAGCAGTGGTGGCTGCTCGGCGCCCTGGTAATCGGCAGCGCCATCGGCGTGTTCTATTACCTGCGGGTGATGGTCACCCTGTTTATGGTCGAGCCGAACCTGCGTCGTCACGATGCGCCTTTCAACTGGGCGCAGCGCGCTGGCGGCATGATGCTGCTGTTTGTCGCCGTGCTGGCGTTTTTCCTCGGTGTGTATCCGCAGCCGTTGCTGGAGCTGGTGCAACAGGCAAGCTTGGTGGCACTGTTGCCCTGATAAGCAACAGACCCTAAGGAATACGCAACGATGAGTAAGACACTGATGATTGCCGGCTGTGGTGATGTCGGCAGCCGTCTGGGTCAGCAGCTGAGCGCTGCGGGCTGGACGGTGTACGGCTTGCGCCGCAGCGTGGCGCTGTTGCCGCAAGGTATTCGCCCGGTTGCCGGTGATCTGCATGCCGACGCCTGCCCGGCCGCCTGGCCGAGCGAGGCGCTGGATTACCTGGTGTATTGCGCGGCCGCCACCGAGCACGACGAGGCCGGCTACCGCGCCGCCTATGTCGACGGCCTGCGCCGTGTCCTCGACTGGCTGGCGCAACAGGGCCAACGGCCTAAGCGCCTGCTGTTTGTCTCCAGCAGCGGCGTGTATGGCCAACAGCTCGGCGAATGGGTCGATGAAAGTTCTCCCGCAGAAGCCGCTAGCTACTCTGGGCGGATCATGCGGGAGGCCGAGCAACTGGCTTTGCATAGCGGGCTGCCCGCCAGCCTGGTACGCCTTACCGGTATCTACGGTCCAGGCCGCGAGTGGTTGCTCAAGCAGGTGCGCCAGGGTTATCGGGTAGTCAGCGAGCCGCCGTTGTACGGCAACCGTATCCATGTCGATGATGCGGCTGGGCTACTGGCCTATCTGCTGCAGGGCGATGCCCGTGGGGTGGTGCTGGATGACTGCTATATCGGCGTCGATGATCAGCCTGCGCCGCTGCATGAAGTGGTGGCCTGGTTGCGCGAGCAGCTGGATGTCAGTCATTGGTCCGAGCAATCGACGGTGCGCCGCTCAGGTAGCAAGCGTTGCAGCAACGCCCGCGCCCGCGCCCTGGGTTGGACGCCGCAGTACCCGAGCTACCGCGAGGGTTACCAGGTGATTCTGGCGCAGTTGTAGGGTTCGGTTCGGCCCTAGCGTTTGACCAGCAGCCAGCGCTGCTGGCCTTTGTAGTAGCTGGGCATTTCGTCGATCTGTGAGCGGTTGAGCGCTTCGAAGACGCGCAACTGCTCGCCTTCACGCTCGAACAGCCAGCTTTGCCCCTGGTCGCCCAGTTGCAGCCAGAGGTTGTCGAACTCACCGCTCATGGCCGCGCAGTCACCTGCCAGACACAGGGCGTAACGCTCGGCGCCTGGCAGGCCTTGCAGGCTGCCATCGGCCTGGAACAGCACCAGGCCGCCTTCGCCCAGACCTTCCTCAATCAACCAGGTGCCGCCCAGGTAGGCGCTGTATAACGCCTGCTCGAAGCTGCTTCCCGCTGGCGCAAGCGGGCCCGGCGCGGCAGGTGCGCGGACAAAGCGCTGCTCCGGCCAGGTATCGCTCTGCGCCTGGATCAGCTCATCGCCGTTGAGGCTCAGGGTTTCCTGAAAGTCACCGTAGAACTGCACGCGCAGCTGGCCATCGGTCTGGCGTTTGAAGCTGCCTTCGCCGCGCTCGAAACCATTGCTGAAGCTGGCCAGCTGACGTTGGTTGTCGAGTTGCCATTCCAGGTTGGGGCCGTAGGCCAGCAGGGCTTCGCGCAGGTTGCCGCTTTCGACGGCAGCTTCAATGGCTGCCTGGTTGATCCAGGTGCCGCTTGGGTCTTGCGGTGTGCTGGCGCAACCGCTGAGCAGGACGCCGGTGAGCAGGGCAACAAACAGGCAACGCATGCGGCGTCCTCAAGAGGGAAGGGCGGGGCAGCGGCCCCGCCGAGGGGCTTATTCGAGAACCAGAATAGCGTCCATTTCCACCTGCGAGCCGCGTGGCAGGGCGGCTACGCCGATGGCGGCGCGGGCCGGGTAGGGCTGCTCGAAGTAACGGCCCATGACTTCATTGACCTTGGCGAAATGCGACAGGTCGGTGAGGAAGATGTTCAGCTTGACGATGTCCTTGAACGAACCGCCAGCGGCTTCGGCCACTGCTTTGAGGTTTTCGAATACCTGAACGGTCTGAGCTTCGAAGCCTTCAACCAGCTCCATGGTTTTCGGGTCCAGCGGGATTTGCCCGGACATGTACACGGTGTTGCCCGCCTTGATCGCCTGGGAGTAGGTGCCGATTGCGGCTGGGGCCTTGTCGCTGGTGATAACGCTCTTGCTCATGGGAACTCCAATAAGGTCAGGGAATGACGAGCATGGCAGGCACGCTCATCGGGAAAGGATTCAGGCGCGCGCACGGGTGATGCGGATTACCCCGGTCAGGGCGCGCAGCTTTTTGATCACTCGGGCCAGGTGCACGCGGTCATGCACGCTGACCACCAGTTGCACGACGCTGATGCGGCCGTCGCGCTCGTCCATGCTGATTTTCTCGATATTGCCGTCGGCGGCGTTGACGCTGCCGGCCAGCAGGGCGATCAGGCCGCGCTGGTGTTCCAGCTCGATGCGCAGTTCGACATTGAACTCGCCGACCACGTCCTTGGCCCAGGACAGCTGGATGCATTTTTCCGGGTTGTGACGGATCTCGCCGATGTTCTTGCAGCTGTCCAGGTGCACCACCATGCCTTTGCCGGCGGACAGGTGACCGACAATCGGATCGCCTGGAATCGGCGTGCAGCATTTGGCGTAGCTCAGCACCAGGCCCTCGGTCCCGCGAATCGCCAGCGGCCCTTCGCTGCTCGGCAGGGCTTCGTTGCTGTCGCTGAGCAGGCGACGCGCCACCACATAGGCCATGCGGTTGCCCAGGCCGATGTCTTCCAGCAGGTCTTCGATGACGTCCTGATGGTACTCGGCGAGTACCGCCTGCACCCGCTCGGGCGAGAGCTTGTCGACGCGGCTGTCGAAACCGGCCAGCACCTTGTTCAGCAGGCGTTCGCCAAGGCTGATGGACTCCGAGCGGCGCTGCAGTTTCAGGGCGTGACGAATATGTGTGCGGGCCTTGCCGGTGACCACGAAGCTCAGCCAGGCCGGGTTTGGCCGGGCGCCGGGTGCGGTGACGATTTCCACTGTCGAGCCGCTTTCCAGTGCTTGCGACAGTGGCGCCAGGCGGCGGTTTATGCGGCAGGCGATGCAGGTGTTGCCGACATCGGTGTGCACGGCGTAAGCGAAGTCAACCGCCGTGGAGCCTTTCGGCAGCTCCATGATGCGGCCCTTGGGCGTGAACACGTAGACCTCGTCGGGGAACAGGTCGATCTTCACGCTCTCGATAAATTCCAGCGAGTTGCCGGCGCGTTGCTGCATCTCCAGCACGCCCTTGACCCACTGCCGCGCGCGGGCGTGGCTGCCCTTGGGCTGGTCTTCCTCGTTGGATTTGTACAGCCAGTGCGCGGCAATTCCGTTGTTGGCCAGCTCTTCCATCTCACGGGTGCGGATCTGAATCTCGATCGGTACGCCGTGCATGCCGAACAGCGTGGTGTGCAGCGACTGGTAGCCGTTTGCTTTGGGGATTGCGATGTAATCCTTGAAGCGGCCGGGCAGGGGCTTGTACAGGTTATGCACGGCACCGAGCACGCGGTAGCAGGTATCGACCTTGTCGACGACGATGCGGAAGGCGTAGACGTCCATGATTTCGTTGAACGCCCGGCGCTTGCCACGCATCTTCTGGTAGATGCCGTAAAGATGCTTCTCGCGGCCCATCACCTCGCCTTCCATGCCTTCGCGGGCCAGGCAGTGGGTGATCGACTCTTCGATCTTGTTGACGATTTCCTTGCGGTTGCCCCGAGCACGCTTGACCGCTGTGCGGATGCGCTCGGAGCGCATCGGGTGCATGGCCTTGAAGCCCAGGTCTTCGAACTCGATGCGCATGCTGTGCATGCCCAGACGGTTGGCAATCGGTGCGTAGATTTCCAGGGTTTCCTTGGCAATGCGTCGGCGCTTTTCGCCGGACAGCACTTCCAGGGTGCGCATGTTGTGCAGACGGTCGGCCAGCTTGACCAGAATCACCCGGATGTCGCGGGCCATGGCCATGGCCATTTTCTGGAAGTTTTCGGCCTGTGCCTCAGCCTTGGTTTCGAAGTTCATCTGGGTCAGTTTGCTGACCCCGTCGACCAGTTCCGCCACGGATTCGCCAAACTGGGCGTCCAGAGCTTCCTTGGCAATACCGGTGTCTTCGATCACGTCATGCAGCATCGCGGCCATCAGGCTCTGATGGTCCATGTGCATATCAGCCAGGATGCTCGCCACCGCTAGGGGATGGGTGACGTAAGCTTCGCCGCTGCGGCGGCGTTGGCCGTCGTGGGCTTGTTCGGCGTAGAAATAAGCGCGGCGAACCAGATTGACCTGGTCGCCGTCGAGGTAGGTCGAAAGTCTGTCGGCGAGGGCGTCTATGCTCGGCATGGGCGTTCCCCTTGCCGATTCAGATGACCCTGCGCCTGACGACGTCGACCCGGCATAGGCTTACAGAGGCTCGTTAGCCTCTTCC
>DASRUM010000249.1:0-8396 GCA_035655415.1 Pseudomonas sp. | reverse complement strand
CAGGTAAGCACGGTCGGCAAAGGCCTCGAACATCAACGGCACATCGGCGGCATCGGCCAGGCGCAGCTCACGGCTGTTGTCGGCCAGCGCCAGCACCATCAGCGGCAAGCCCTTGCGGTAACTGGCGCAGGCCTCAAGCACTGCGTTGAACAGCGCATCGTCACGCACCAGGTCGTTGTACAGCGCGCCATGCGGTTTGACGTAGGCCAACTGAGTGCCGGCCGCGCGGCAGAAGGCATCCAGCGCGCCGAGCTGATACAGCACCAGCGCGGTGACCTCCTCCGGCGAGCAGGCGATATGCCGCCGGCCAAAACCGAGCAAATCCGGATAGGCCGGGTGCGCACCAATGCTCACCCCATGCTGCACCGCCAGGGCGACGGTGCGTTGCATGGTCATCGGGTCGGAAGCATGAAAGCCGCAAGCCAGATTGGCCTGATCAACCAGCGGCATGGCATGCACATCATCGCCCATGCTCCACACGCCGAAGCTTTCACCCATGTCGCAGTTCAGCAGGATTCTTTTCATGCCCATCAGCTTAGTGGCGCATTGCCGTGGCGGGAAGCCTGGGCCGGCTCAATACACGTCGCGACGGTAACGCCCTTCTTCGCGCAGCGTGCTGACCGCCGCCTCACCCAGCAATTCGTGCAGCACGGCGTCAACGCCGGCGGCCATACCCTCGAGGCTGCCGCAGACGTAGATTGCGGCGCCCTCGGCCAACCATTCGCGCAGCTGCTCGGCGGACTCACGCAGGCGATCCTGCACATAGACCTTGGCGGCCTGATCGCGGGAGAACGCCAGGTCCAGCCACGCCAGGTCGCCGCTGGCCAGCCAGCCCTGCAGCTGCGCCTGGCAATAGAAGTCATGCGCAGCATTGCGCTCGCCGAACAGCAGCCAGTTAGCGGTGTGCCCGGCGACGATCCGCGCCTTGAGCAGGCTACGCAGCCCGGCCAGACCGGTGCCATTGCCGATCAGGATCAGCGGCCGCGCATCGTCTGGCGCATGGAAGGCGCTGTTACGCCGCACCCGCGCCAGCAACTGGCCATGCAGCGTCGCGCCTTCGGTCAGCCAGCCGGAGCCGAGCCCCAACGAGCCGTCGGCATGCCGCTCCTGACGCACGATCAGTTCCAGTTCGCCGTCGCTGGGCAAGGAAGCGATGGAATATTCGCGCGCAGCCAACGGCACCAGCGCATCCAGCAAAGCCTGTGCATGCAGGCCGACCAGATGGGTGAACTGCTCGGGCAGCTGTTTGCCGCGCAGCGCCTGCTGCAGCGACTGCGTCAGGCCATCGAGGCTAACCGTTTGCTTGCCGTCCACTGCATGGGACTGCAACCAGGACTGCACCGTGGCGGCGCTGTGACGCGGCGGCACTTCGAGAATATCGCCGGCACTCCAGTTAGTCGGCTGTTCGGCACGCAATGCCAGCAGATAGGTCGGCGCACCCTGGCTGCCGGGATTAAGCAGTTCGCGGCGCGTCAGGGTCCACAGACCGTAAAGCGTTTCGCCCTGATGCAGCGGCTGAGCGCCGGTCAA
Source organism: Pseudomonas sp. (assembly GCA_035655415.1). GTDB lineage: Bacteria > Pseudomonadota > Gammaproteobacteria > Pseudomonadales > Pseudomonadaceae > Aquipseudomonas. Next base: position 6,866 of record DASRUM010000249.1, on the reverse strand, counting down.
TTCGCCGAGCTGACGCTGCCAGCTGGCCAGCGCCGTGGTATCGGCGGCGTCTACCTGTACTGCATCGAACAGGCTGCGCGCACCCTGCCGCGCCAACCAGTCCTGCACCCGCAGGGCAAAACCGCAGAAGTGCTGATACTGGCGGTCACCGAGGGCGAGCATGGCGTAGCGCAGATTCGGTAGATCCAGAGCCTGACCGAGCAACTTGCGCTCAAAGCCGCGCGCGCTGTCCGGCGCCTCGCCGTCGCCAAAGGTGCTGAGCACGAACAGCGCGTTGTGCGCCTGGCGCAGCATCTGTTCATTGAGTTTGGCCAGGGGCTGCACGCTGACGGCCAGGCCTGCGGCCTGCAACTGGCCAGCGGTTTGCCAGGCCAGCTGTTCGGCAAAGCCGCTCTGGCTGGCAAAACCAATCAACCAGCCCTCGCCTTGCCCTGCGCTCGGCTGCAGCGCGCCGCGCGCCTGCAGCATTGCGCGCTTCTTGCGTCGCCGATCGAGGTACAGCAACCAGCCGGTGATGGCGAACAGCGGCATGCTCAGGCTGGCGAGAAACATCAGGATGCGTCCGGGCAGGCCGAAGTAACTGCCCACGTGCAGGGCATACATGCTGGTCAGCAGCTGATCACCAAACGCCTGCTGGTAATAGCGCTTGTGCATCTTCACCGCGCCACTTTGCGCATCCAGGCTGAGCGAGTTAAAGGCGCGCTCATGGGGCGCATCCTCACGCATATAGAACACCGTCACCGGCTGCTTGGCAGCGGCCGGCAAGCGCAGGCTGTAGCCGCTCAGCTGCGGCCCGGCGGCTTGCTGCAGGCCAGCCCAGAGCGCCGGGTAATTCACCTCTGGCACTGTTCCGGCAGCTGGCCGGCCGCCGCGATTGCGCTGCTCGCCAGCAGGCTCGCTGGTGAGCAGCGCGGTCAGCCCTTCGCGGTACCAGTCGTAGGACCAATACAGCCCGGTCAGCGCCGCGCACAGATAGAACGCCAGGCACCAGGTGCCGGCCACTGCATGCAGATCCCAATTGAACGCGCGGCCGCGCTTGGCCCAGTCCAGGCTTAGCCAGACGCGCCAGTTCAAGGCCTGACGCGGCCAGCGCAGGTATAACCCAGAGAGGCAGAAAAAGATCAGCGCCAGGGTGCTGGCGGCGGTGATCTGCTTGCCATACTCGCCCATGGCAAGAAAGCGGTGCAGATCCACCATCAGGTCGAAAAAGCCCTGGCCACTCGGCTCGCCCAACAGCTCGCCCGTGTAGGGATCGAAGTAGCGCACCTCGCCCCGGCGCTCGCCGGCAGGCGGTGCGAAACCTACCCGACCGGCGCGCTCGACATCCGCTTCCACATTCAGGCGCACCACGCGCTGCTGGCTGGCCGCCTCGATATGCGGCACCAGCACGTCAGGCGACAGCACGCCGCCGGCGCGCACTTCAACTTGCAACACCTCGGGGTTAAACGCGCGCAGCAATTCGTCCTGAAACGAATACGCCGCGCCGGTCACGCCTATCAGCGCCAGCACCAACCCGGCCGTGATGCCGAAAAACCAGTGCAGTTGGAAGAGAATTTTCTTCAGCATTTTTCCAGCCCTGGAACCGCCGGCCAGGGCTAGCGGTTGTCTAGAAACGGATGTTTAGATAAGGAATTGCGCAGTAACCGCGCAGGGGCGCGCACAATACAACAATTACGAATCACTTGCATTAGCATCCAGCGCGCGCCCGCAAAGCAGCAAAAATCGACCAGCGGCGCTCAAGTGCTGGCAGCGCAAAACCATCTGGCTTCCCTTCAAAACACAGCGCTAACGCGCGCCCCTAAGCCCGTCCTTACATAATTTACATATCGCCACAGGCCTCACCAGCGCTGGCTTTCAGTGCATCTGGTCGTCCCTGGAAAATGCTACGGGAAGCTTACGATTGAACCGTATTTGCAATTCATTATCATCCGCACCTCTCTTCTCCATAGCATCCACTGGAGTCATCGATGTCTTTCGCCTGCAAACGCACTGTTCTGGCCAGCGCCATTACCCTCGCCAGCGCCGTTATGGCCAGCGCACACGCCAATGAGCCCATTGCCCTGCAAGATGTGGTGGTCAGCGCCTCTGGTTTTGAGCAGAAAATCACCGACGCGCCGGCCAGCATCAGCGTTTTGAGCCAGGAAGATCTGCAACAAAAGCGCTACAGCAACCTGGCCCAGGCGCTGGAAGATGTGGAAGGCATCGATGTGCGTCAGGGCACCGGCAAGACCGGCGGCCTGAATATCAGTATTCGCGGCCTGCCCAGCGAGTACACCCTGATCCTGATTGATGGCCGCCGGCAGAACACCGCGGGCAATGTCACCCCTAACGGCTTCAACGAAACCGCCACCAGCTTTATGCCGCCGATGTCGGCCATTGAGCGCATCGAAGTGATCCGTGGGCCGATGTCGACCCTTTATGGCTCCGATGCCATGGGCGGCGTGGTCAATATCATCACCAAGAAAGTCGCCAAGGCGTGGGGCGCGGCGATCAGCCTGGATCACACCTTCCAGGAAAACCGCGACTACGGCGAAACCAGCAGCACCAGCCTGTACGCCAGCGGCCCGGTGATCGACAACCTGCTCGGCCTGGCCGTGCGCGGCAGCCTGTTTGACCGCGGTGCTTCCGACCTGACCTTCGACAACGACTCGACCGTCAGCAAGCGCGGCGCCTCCCCGGTGGAGGGCCTCAACTACACCGCCGGGGCTCGACTGACCCTGACTCCGCATGCAAATCACGATTTCTCCCTGGACGTCGAGCAAGGCCGCCAGGTCTACAACAACGACGACTGTCAGCTCGGCACGCTGGATGGCAAAAGCGGCGGCAACGCGATCAATGGCTGCACCGTCGACGCACCCAACACCATCAGCGGCTATGACGACGAGCTGGTGTTTGAGCGTGATCAGCTCGCCCTCAGCCACACCGCGCGCCTCGGCTTCGGCACCCTGGACAGCAGCCTGACCCACAACACCACCGAAACCATCGGCCGCACCATTCCCGGCACCCGTGGCGTGGCCTACACCGGCTACCCGGACATCGTTGCCGGTGATGACCGTGAGCTGAAATCCACCGACCTGATCTTCGACAGCAAATTGGTCAGCCCTTTGGGCGACTCGCATATCGCCACCATCGGCGGTCAGTACTGGGATGCCGAAGTCAGCGATGGCATCGCTTCGGAAGATTTCCAGCAGAAATCCTGGGCCCTGTTTGTCGAAGACGAATGGCGCCTGCGCGACGACCTGGCCCTGACCCTGGGCGCGCGCTATGAAGACCACGAAGCCTTTGGCGGCCACGTCAGCCCGCGCGCTTATCTGGTGTGGAACACCACTGACAACTGGACCCTGAAAGGCGGCGTCAGCCGCGGCTACAAGACCCCAACGCTGAACCAGCTGCATGACGGCATCAGCGGCGTGACCGGCCAGGGCCGCACCATCACCATCGGCAGCCCAGACCTGGAACCGGAAATCACCACCAACACCGAATTCGGCGTGTACTTCGACAACCTGGCCGGCTTCGATGCCAACGCCACGCTGTTCCACAACAAGTTCAAAGACAAGATTGACGACGGCACGCCGTTGGCCAATTGCAACTTCACCGCCAATCCAAACCAGCCAGGTTGCGTGAGCCTGGGTAGCGGCTTCACCCAGGAGAGCTTCTCCCAGAGCGTCAATATTGGCGAAGCCGAAACCCAGGGTCTGGAACTGGCGGGCGGCTGGCAGTTCGCCCCGGCCTGGAAGCTGGCGATGAATTACACCTACACCGATAGCGAGCAGAAGAGCGGCATCAATGAAGGCGCGCCGCTGACCAACACCCCAGAGCATATGGCCCACGCCCGCCTGAGCTGGACCACCACCGACCGCCTGACCCTGTGGTTCAAGGGCGAGTATCGCGGCGAGCGGGCGCGCTTCACCGACAAGTACGAAAACCTCACCGCGGCCAACCAGGCGCTACAGGACCAGGTCGGCGACCTGAAGGCCTACGAGGTGTTCCATCTCGGCGGCTCGTACAGAGCCTCTGAGAACCTGACGCTGAACGCCACCCTGTACAACGCCTTCGACAAGGACTTCACCAAAGGCAAGACCTACACCACCAATACCGGCACCACAGGCTGGGCTTCCAGCTATATCCAGGCCACACAGTCCACCACCGGCACCCTGGAAGAAGGCCGCCGCCTCTGGCTGTCAGCCAACCTGACGTTCTAACGCGGCATAGGGCCCGCCAAATGGCGGGCCTTACCGTCTCCCCCTCCTCCCTGACCTCGCGAACTCCATGAACGCTCTCCCCTGGCTCGGCACTTTGCGCCAATGGCACTGGATCAGCTCGGCGCTGTGCCTGGCCGGCATGCTGCTGTTTGCCGTCACCGGCATCACCCTCAACCATGCCGCGCAGATCGAGGCCAAACCGCAGGTGCATAACCACCAGGCGCAGCTGCCCGAAACGCTGCAGGCCGCGCTGCAAGACAAACAGCCAAGCCAGGGGCTGTCGCTGGATCTGCGTCAGTGGCTGGAAGCCGAGCTGGCGATTCGCCTGGATGGTCGCGATGCCGAATGGTCGGATGGCGAGTTGTATATCGGCCTGCCGCGCCCCGGCGGCGATGCCTGGCTAAGCCTGGATATCGAGTCCGGCGCGCTGGAGTTCGAGTCCACCGACCGCGGCTGGATCGCCTACCTGAATGACCTGCACAAGGGCCGTAATACCGGTACGGCCTGGTCCTGGTTTATCGATGCCTTCGCCGTACTGAGCGTGGTGTTCTGCCTCAGCGGCTTGCTGTTGCTGCAACGCTACGCCGGTAACCGCCCCAGCACCTGGCCGATGCTCGGCCTGGGCCTGGTGCTTCCCGTTTTGCTGGCTCTGCTGTTTATTCACTAAGGACATCCCTTATGCCGAAACGCTTGCTGTTGCCCCTGTGCGCCCTGTTGAGTGCGCCCGCTCTCGCGGCCGAATTGCAGCTTAAGGTGGAAATTCCGCGCCTACAGGTGGCCGAGTATCACCGCCCCTACGTGGCGATCTGGCTGGAGCAACCGGACCAGAAACACGTCGCCAATTTGGCCGTGTGGTACGACCAGAAGCTCAAGGACAAGGAAGGCGAGAAATGGCTCAAAGACCTGCGCCAATGGTGGCGGCGCAGCGGCCGTAGCCTGGAGATGCCGGTCGATGGCGTCAGCGGTGCAACCCGCGCCGTGGGCAAGCACAGCCTGAGCTTCAACAGTGCCGATACACCGCTCAAGCAGCTGGCACCTGGCGAATACCGCCTGGTGGTGGAAGCCGCCCGCGAAGTCGGCGGCCGCGAACTGCTGCGCCTGCCCTTCACCTGGCCACCACAGCAAGCCGCCAGTCACAGCGCCCAGGGCAGCAGCGAGCTGGGTCAGATCAACCTGCAACTCAAGCCTTGAATTCAGCCCCCACTTATTAAGGAAGACTGCCATGCACCCACTCGTAAAATGGACCGCCCTGACCCTGGCCATCTGCCTGCCGCTTTCCGCCCAGGCCCACCGCGCCTGGATGCTGCCGTCGGCCACCGTACTCTCTGGTGAAGACCCATGGGTGACCGTGGATGCGGCCGTGTCCAATGACCTGTTCTACTTCGAGCATTTCTCCATGCGTATCGAGGGCATCGGTGACATAAGCACGCAGCCCGCCGGCCAGCGCGCCCGTCCAGCCCCGAAGCTGCACGTGTTCGCCCCGGACGGCAGCGACGTGAAGCCGCAGAACGGTGCCATCGGCCGCTACCGCAGTACCTTCGATTTGCACCTGACCCAGAAAGGCACCTACAAACTGGCCATCGCCAACAGCGGCCTGTTCGCCAGCTGGAAAGAAGGCCAGGAAAACAAGCGCTGGATGGGCAAAGCCGAAGATTTCGCCAAGCAGGTGCCGGCCAACGCCGCCGAGCTGAAAGTGGCGCAGAACAGCAGCCGCATGGAAGTCTTCGTCACCTCCGGCAACCCGACGACTGCTGTGCTGAAACCCACTGGCGTCGGCCTGGAGCTGGCACCGATCACCCACCCCAACGACCTGTTCGCCGGTGAAGCCGCCGAGTTCAGCCTGCTGCTCGATGGCAAGCCGGCCGCCGGCGTGGAAGTCAGCGTGATCCCCGGCGGCAACCGCTACCGCGACGAGCTGGGCGAGATCAACACCACCAGCGATGCCAACGGCAAGATCAGCATCACCTGGCCGAACGCCGGCATGTACTGGCTGGAAGCCAAGCTGAGCAGCAAGGAAGGCGTCAGCGCACCAGCCACCGAGCGCCGCGCCTCCTACAGCGCCACCCTGGAAGTGCTGGCGCCTTAATGCCAAGCCGTCAGCGCTGGTCATTACCCCAGCGCTGATGGCGTGTTTGTACAGAGCAAATGTGCTGCACAGCAGCCCGGCGTAGGGTGCGCCGTGCGCACCAAGAATCGGCAGCTGACGCTGATGCGCACAGCGCACCCTACCAATAAACGCAATACCGTACTGGGGCATAGCCTTGTCCCTGCAGCCCCTATTCTGGCCAATCCATTTTGATCACCGCCCCGCGACTTCACGCCCTGCACCACTGGCCACTGCCGACCTGCCTACTACTGGCCGGCCTGCTGCTATGGCTGCAACCGGCGCGCGAACTCAGCGCCGCGCTGATCAGCGCTACCTATCTCGCGTTGTGCCTGCACTATTGCTGGCCGCAGCGCCGCATGGCGCAGACCGGCGAACTGCTGGTCGCCTACGCCAGCCAAGGCGGCAAAGCCCAGCGTTTGGCCGAGCGAAGCTGCGCGCAATTGCTCGCCAGCGGCATGCCGGCGCGCTGCATCGCCCTGAATCAGTTGAGCCGCTCCCATCTGGCAACCCTCGACCGTCTGCTACTGGTGGTCAGCACCTATGGCGATGGCGAAGCG
>DASRUM010000248.1:0-3912 GCA_035655415.1 Pseudomonas sp. | reverse complement strand
CGTGATCAAGCAAGACGACCTGATCCAGAGCGTCGCCGACGCCCTGCAGTTCATCTCCTATTACCACCCCGTGGATTTTATCCAGGCCATGCATGAGGCCTACCTGCGCGAAGAGTCCCCCGCCGCGCGCGACTCCATGGCACAGATTCTGATCAACTCGCGCATGTGCGCCACCGGTCACCGGCCGATCTGCCAGGACACCGGCATCGTCACCGTATTTATCCGCGTCGGCATGGACGTGCGCTGGACCGGCGCCACCATGAGCGTCGACGACATGATCAACGAAGGCGTACGCCGCGCTTACAACCTGCCGGAAAACGTCCTGCGTGCCTCGATCCTCGCCGACCCAGCCGGCGCGCGTAAGAACACCAAAGACAACACCCCAGCCGTAATCCACTACTCCATCGTCCCTGGCGACAAAGTGGAAGTGGACGTCGCAGCCAAAGGCGGCGGCTCCGAGAACAAATCGAAGATGGCCATGCTCAACCCGTCCGACTCGATCGTCGACTGGGTACTCAAGACCGTGCCGGAAATGGGCGCTGGCTGGTGCCCGCCGGGCATGCTCGGCATCGGCATCGGCGGCACCGCCGAGAAGGCTGCGGTAATGGCCAAGGAAGTGCTGATGGAGCACATTGACATCCACGAGCTGAAAGCCCGCGGCCCACAGAACAAGATCGAGGAAATGCGCCTCGAACTGTTCGAAAAAGTTAACCAGCTGGGCATCGGCGCTCAGGGCCTCGGCGGCCTGACCACCGTGCTCGACGTGAAGATCATGGATTACCCGACCCACGCCGCCAGTCTGCCGGTGTGCATGATCCCCAACTGCGCCGACACCCGTCACGCCCACTTCGTGCTCGACGGCACTGGCCCGGCCGAACTGGAAGCGCCGGACCTGTCCGCCTACCCGGAAATCGTCTGGGAAGCCGGCCCGAGCGCGCGCCGCGTCGATCTCGATACCCTGACCCCGGAAGACGTGCAGAGCTGTAAGCCGGGCGAGACCGTGCTGCTCAACGGCAAGATGCTCACCGGCCGCGATGCCGCGCACAAGCGCATGGTCGATATGCTGAACAAGGGTGAAGCGCTGCCGGTGGACCTCAAGGGCCGCTTTATCTATTACGTCGGCCCGGTCGATCCGGTACGCGAAGAAGTGGTCGGCCCAGCCGGCCCGACTACCGCCACGCGGATGGACAAGTTCACCCGGCAGATCCTCGAAAGCACTGGCCTTCTGGGCATGATCGGCAAGTCCGAGCGCGGCCCGATTGCCATCGAGGCGATCAAGGACAACAAGGCCGTGTACCTGATGGCCGTCGGCGGTGCCGCCTACCTGGTCGCCCAGGCTATCAAGAAGTCGCGCGTGGTGGCCTTCGCCGAACTTGGCATGGAAGCCATCTACGAGTTCGACGTGAAAGACATGCCGGTTACCGTGGCGGTCGACACCAAGGGCGAGTCGGTGCATATCACCGGCCCTGCGATCTGGCAGAAGAAGATCCACGACAGCCTGGCGGTCGAGATCAAGTAAGCCCTGCTGCAACCCCAACAAACCCGGCCACGTGCCGGGTTTGTTGTTTTTAGCGCTGGCGAACGCAGCGTCAGGTTGAGCGGCCAGCCGGGCTGTGAACCACCCGGCAAGCTGCGCATAAATACCAACCATCCATCCCGCAACCCGCCGCTGAGTGAACTCCCCGCGCTCGCCAAGTGTCTGTCTGCTGTCGGCCCGCCGGGTGGATTGCATGGCCATTTGCCCAGCGAGCAGCTGCAAGCGCCACTCCATCCCGAGCGCCTAACTGCTCAAGGCAACGCGCCTGGCCGGCATTTATCGCACCCGCCTACAGGGTTTCGTTCAATCGCCATGTGAAGATTGCCCCATGTCCCTATCTCGCCATCTCCCATCCAGTTTTAGCCCTTTGCACAGCCTCGCCTTCGCTACCTGTCTGCTGGCGGGTGTGAGCGCCCAAGCCGAAGAAACTGCCAGCAGCAACCGCTGGGTCAGCGACAGCCTGAATACCTATGTACGCAGCGGCCCAACCGACGGCTACCGCATCGTCGGCACCCTGGTCTCCGGGCAAAAGGTCACCCTGCTGCAAACCTCCGGCGATTACAGCCAGGTGCGTGGTGATAACGGCAGCGCGGTATGGATTGCCAACCGCGACCTGCAGGACGTACCCGGCCAGGCCGAGCGCCTGCCGCAGCTGGAACAGAAAGTGGCCGAACTGAGCGCCGAACTGGAAGGCATCAATGACACCTGGAAAACCCGCGTGCAAGGCATGCAGGAAACCCTTGACTCGCGCAAAACCCTGATCGACGAACTGCAAACCGCGCGCTCAGCCCTGGACAGTGAGCTAAGCCAGGCCAACTCCGAACTGCGCGCACTGCAAGCGCAACTGGGCGAGGAAAACCAGCAAGTGTTGATGCGCTATATGGCCTACGGCGGCGGCATCGCCGGTGGCGGGCTGCTCGCTGGGCTGATCCTGCCGACCATGCTGCGGGTGCGGCGCAAGCGAAATGATCAGTGGGTTTGAAAAATAGGATACAGGTCCACCCGGACTAGCAAACGCGCGCTGACCTTAACCAAACCGGGCATGGAAGCCCCTACAAGTTCGAAGTAAACGACATGCCTGCGACCGTGGGTCGTCGCAATTTAATAAGGATCAAGAGCCAATCAACCACAGCCTGTATCAGCGCCACTGCAAAGCTCCTTCATCTGCCTGAATTAATCTTTCCTTAAGCTTCACTGGACATACTGCCGACAGCAGCATTGATCGAGCCGTGAGACACACGGCGCGCTGAAACAGCAGAAGAAGGACAGGGCACATGAGCAACACAAACTTCAGCGCCTCAATACGCGCCCCCCAATACAGTCACCTGCATGCGGCCGGCCACTTGAAAAAACATGAGTTCGGACTAACGCGTGTGCTTGCCCACTGGCGCGATGAGCAACAAACACGCCGCGCACTGAAAATCGCAGGCAATCCACGCTCGGTGTTAGACCTACCCTGCGGCACAGGACGTTTCTGGCCACTGCTGGCCGAGCAACCCAATCGACTGATCTTTGCCGCTGACGACTCAACCGAGTCACTGGAAGATGCCGAAGCCGGGCAGTCCCTTGAAGTGCTCAAACAGGTTGAAAGCTTTCAAAGCTCAGCCTATTCAATCGACATGGAAGACAACTTTGTCGACAGCATCCTGTGCATGGACCTTCTGCACCAGATTGCTGACCCGGCTGAGCGCCTACTGATCCTGCGCGAGTTCTATCGTGTTACCCGCGACACGCTGATAGTCTCGCTCAAGCTCGACACCTACCACCTCATCGAGGTGCAATTCGCTCAAGCGGGTTTCGATATCCTCGACCACAGCGACTTTCTGCCCGGCTACGCCCTCTGGCGCCTCTATGTATTGCGCAAACGTACTCCGGCATAAGCCGCGCAATCAGCACTCGTCAATCATCCCGCGTCAGCACTTCCAGCAGCTCAATCTCAAAGATCAGGTTGGAATGCGGTTTGATATGGGCGCCGAACTGGCGTTCACCATAGCCCAGGTGCGACGGTACAAAGAGTTTGCGCTTGCCGCCCACTTTCATGCCCATCAGGCCCTGGTCCCAGCCCTTGATCACCCGGCCGGTGCCGATCACGCACTGGAAGGCTTTGCCGCGATCATAGGAGGAATCGAACTTGCTGCCATCTTCGAGAAATCCGTGGTACTGGGTGGTGATCAGCGCACCTCTGACCACTTCCTTGCCGTCACCCAGTTGAATATCTTCGATCACCAATTCGTTGCTCATCACTCACCTCGTCTAACAGGCCTGCTCACGGCCGGGTTTGCAGAAAATCACTCGCCAGCCGGCTCCAGCACCGCCAGCAGTTCGGATAGCCGCGCTTCCAGTTGCGCCAGTTCGGTGGCGGCAATCGGCGCCAG
>DASRUM010000247.1:0-5670 GCA_035655415.1 Pseudomonas sp. | reverse complement strand
ATAGAACAGCTTGCCTAGCTCGATACCGATGTCGGTGATGATTCCGGTGATATGGGTGGTGCGGATTTCCGCCCTGGAGAGTTTGGTAATCAGCGCGTTCTGCAGGCCCATGATGAAGCACAGCAGCATCACCGTCAGCGGCACGAACAGGCCGGTAATCTGCGCCAGCGACGCGCCAAGAAAGCCAAAACACAGCAACAGCGCAGCTTCGAGTAGCAACGGCAAGGCGTATTCGCTGTGCAGCTGGCGGCGCCGCGAGTAATTGATCATCACCGTCGAGCAGGCTGCGCCCAGCAGAAATGACAGCACACCGCCGAGACCACTCCACACTAGGCCATAGGCACCCAGAGCAATATTGTCCGCCATGGCCGAAACGATGCCGGTCATATGCGAAGTGTATTGCTGCACGGCAAGAAAGCCGCCGGCATTGATCGCTCCTGCAACGAAAGCCAGGGCAAAACCCAGATGCCGATTGGCTGCAACACTGCGCGTCCGTCCGGTCAGGCTTCTCGCATAGCGAATAGGCATATGTACCTCGGGTGAACGGCAGGGCTTAGAGATGTACCTCCGCGCCCTTGATGCCAAGTAGGCGCAGCTCTTCGATCAGCCCATTGAGATCGGCGAAGGACTCCACCTGCTCCTGGCCATCGACCAGAAAGAAGCTGGTGCCCGCGCCTTTCTTCAACAGCACTATCCATTCCCGGGTATTGGCCGGGTTGGCGATGATATGGGTATCAAAGAGCACGCCCTGCGCCTGCTTGCTCTTTATGTCTTCACGCTTCACCTGCTTGCCCTCCGTTACTCAACCGTGACGCTCTTGGCCAGGTTGCGCGGTTGATCGACGTCGGTGCCCTTGAGTACAGCGACGTAGTAGGACAGCAGCTGCAGCGGAATGGTGTAGAGGATCGGTGCCAGGGCATCGTGGATATGCGGCATGTTCACCACGTGGGTGCCCTCGCCATTGCTCATGCCGGCCTGCTCGTCGGCAAACACCACCAGCTCGCCGCCACGGGCGCGCACTTCCTGCAGGTTGGATTTGAGCTTTTCCAGCAGCTCGTTGTTCGGCGCCACGGTGACCACCGGCATATCGCTGTCCACCAAGGCCAACGGGCCGTGCTTGAGCTCGCCGGCCGGGTAGGCTTCGGCGTGGATATAGGAGATTTCCTTGAGCTTGAGCGCACCTTCCATCGCCACCGGGTACTGCGCGCCACGGCCGAGGAACAGGCTGTGGTGCTTCTCGGCGAACAGCTCGGAGACCTTCTCCACCACGCTGTCCATGGCCAGGGCTTCGCCCAGACGGGTTGGCAGACGACGCAGTTCGTCGACCAGCTCGGCTTCCAGGCCTTTATCCAGAGTGCCACGCACCTGACCGAGGGACAGGGTCAGCAGCATCAGCGCGACCAGCTGGGTGGTGAAGGCCTTGGTCGAAGCCACACCGATTTCCGGGCCGGCTTGGGTCAGCAGGGTCAGGTCGGATTCGCGCACCAGGGAGCTGATGCCGACGTTGCAGATGGCCAGGCTGGCCAGGTAACCGCCCTGGCCAGGCGCATGCTCCTTGGCATTACGCAGGGCAGCCAGGGTGTCAGCGGTTTCACCGGACTGGGAGATGCTGACAAACAGGGTATCCGGCTGCACCACCACCTTGCGGTAGCGGAACTCACTGGCTACTTCGATCTGGCAGGGAATCCCGGCCAGGCCTTCCAGCCAATAACGGGCGACCATACCGGCGTGGTAACTGGTGCCGCAGGCGACGATCTGCACGTTGCGCACCTTGGCGAACAGCTCGGCAGCCTGCGGGCCGAAGGCCTGCACCAGCACGTGGTCAGAACCCAGACGGCCTTCCAGGGTGCGCTGCACGACCTTGGGCTGCTCGAAGATTTCCTTGAGCATAAAGTGGCGGTATTCGCCCTTGTCGGCGGCTTCCGCACCTTCGTGATATTGCACGCTCTCGCGCGTCACCGGCTGGCCGTCGACGCTCCAGATCTGCACGCTGTCGCGCTTGATCTCGGCGATATCGCCTTCTTCCAGGTACATAAAGCGGTCAGTGACCTGACGCAGGGCCAGTTGGTCGGAGGCGAGGAAGTTCTCACCCAGGCCCAGACCGATCACCAACGGGCTACCGCTGCGGGCGGCGAGCAGGCGATCCGGCTGCTTGGCGCTGATCACGGCCAGGCCGTAGGCACCGTGCAGTTCCTTGACCGCCTCTTTCAGTGCTGCGGTCAGGTCCGGCTGAGTTTTCAGCTTGTGGTCGAGCAGGTGCACAATCACTTCGGTATCGGTATCGGAGCTGAACACGTAACCCAGACCCTTGAGCTGGGCTCGCAGTTCTTCGTGGTTCTCGATAATGCCGTTGTGCACCACCGCCAGCTCATGGCTGGAAAAATGCGGGTGGGCGTTACGCTCGCTCGGTGCACCGTGGGTGGCCCAGCGGGTGTGGGCAATGCCTAGACGGCCGGCCAACGGCTCCTCGCTCAAGGCGCTTTCCAGCTCGCTAACCTTGCCGACACGGCGGCGACGGTCGAGACCGTTATGATCAGTCAGCAACGCCACGCCGGCGCTGTCGTAACCGCGGTATTCCAGGCGCTTGAGGCCTTCAACCAGCACGGCGGTGATATTGCGTTCGGCGACTGCGCCTACGATGCCACACATAATCTTCTCCTTAAGCTTCAACAGCCGCGCAGATCAGCTTGATGCCGCGCTCGGTCAATTGTTCACGGGCCTCAGGGCTGAGGCGTTCGTCGGTTATCAGGGTATGGATGCCGCTCCATGGCAGCTCCAGGTTGGGAATCTTGCGGCCGATCTTGTCGCTCTCGACCATCACCACCACTTCGCGGGCCACATCCGCCATCACCCGGCTAAGCCCGAGCAATTCATTGAAGGTGGTGGTGCCACGATTCAGGTCGATGCCATCGGCGCCAATAAACAGTTGGTCGAAGTCGTAAGAGCGCAGCACCTGCTCGGCGACCTGGCCCTGGAATGACTCGGAATGCGGGTCCCAGGTGCCGCCGGTCATAAGCAGCACCGGCTCATGCTCCAGCTCGCTAATAGCACGGGCGACGTTGAGCGAGTTGGTCATCACCACCAGGCCGGGCTTGTGGCCGAGCTGCGGAATCATCGCCGCCGTGGTGGTGCCGCTATCGATAATGATCCGCGCATGTTCGCGGATGCGCGCCACACCGGCGCGAGCGATGGCCTGCTTGTACTGCGAGATTGGCTGGATATCACTGATCAGCTCCTGCGGCATGGGCACCGCACCGCCGTAACGACGCAGCAGCAAGCCGCTTTTTTCCAAGGCGGCGAGGTCTTTGCGAATGGTCACTTCGGAGGTGGAAAACGCCTTCGACAACTCATCCACACTCACCTCGCCCTGCTCGGCGAGCAGGGCAAGAATGGTGTGGCGACGCTGCGGAGTGTTGCGTTTCGACATGCTAAGTTTCGATTCGAAAGATAATGGCGCGAATCAAAACCTAATGAAGCTTTTTCGTCAAGCAGCAATCGACGTAGGGCAGCTAGGTCCAGGCCAATTCAGCGCGCTTGCAGAAGCTGGTTGGGGTCCAAATAAAACATCTTCTTCCAGCCTTGGGTCGACTCGTCCGCCCGCCAAGGCAACGGCAGCAGGCTGACAATCGAGTAATGCAAGTGCGCCGGTTTGCCTTGAGCGTTACCCGTATCGCCAACCGTGCCCAGCAGACTGCCAGCCAGCAGCGGTTGGCCTGGGTAGGCATCAATGGTTTGCAGATGGGCGTAATAGTGAATGCGCCATTTCGGTCCCAGGGCGACCACCACCTTGCCGCCCTGCGCGATCTCACCGCGAAACAGCACCACTCCATAGCTACTGGAGCGCACCGGCGTGCCGAGTTTGGCGAAGATGTCGATGCCCTTGTGCACGCCCGAGCGGCCCCAGGGTTCAAACCAGAAGGTGCGCGGATTCCAGTCCCGGGCACTGGCGCCCTGCACCGGAATCTGCGGCCACTCAGGCAGCAAGGCACATATAAGAAACAGCGCCGGTATTAACCAACGTTTGCGTAAAGGCATCCTTGCCAACTCCATCAGGTCTTCTTGGTAGGCCGCTTCCAGCCTTCGATATTGCGCTGCTTGGCGCGGCCGACGGCCAGGGTGTTATCCGGCACATCGCTGGTGATCACCGAGCCGGCGCCAGTGGTCGCGCGGTCGCCCAGCGTCACCGGGGCGACCAGGGCGCTGTTGGAGCCGATAAACACGTCCTCACCCAGTACGGTCTTGAACTTGTTGGCGCCGTCGTAATTGCAGGTGATGGTCCCGGCGCCGATATTGGTCCGCGCGCCGATTTCGGCATCGCCCAGGTAAGACAGGTGACCGGCCTTGGCGCCCTCGCCCAGCTTGGCGTTCTTCAGTTCGACGAAGTTACCCACATGGGCCTTGGCGCCCAGCACCGAACCGGGACGCAGACGAGCAAACGGGCCGCAATCGGCATCTTCGCCCATTTCGGCACCTTCCAGATGGCTGTTGGCTTTGACGATGGCGCCTTTGCGCAGGATCGAGTTCTTGATCACGCAGTTGGGGCCGATCTGCACGCCATCCTCGATCACCACCTGGCCTTCGAGGATCACGTTGATATCGATCGACACATCACGACCTACTGTGACTTCGCCGCGGAGGTCGAAACGCGCCGGATCAATTAGGGTCACGCCCTGCACCATCAACCGGCGCGCGGCGCGGTACTGGTAATGACGCTCCAGCTGCGAAAGCTGGATGCGGTCGTTGGCCCCCAGCACTTCCATCTCGTCAGCCGCCTGTTCGGTGGCCACCACCAGGCCATCGGCCACGGCCATGGCGATTACATCGGTCAGGTAGTACTCACCCTGGGCATTGCTGTTGGACAAGCGACCGAGCCAGTCGCCCAGTTTTTTCCCCGGTACGGCGAGGATGCCGGTGTTGCCTTCGCTGATCAGGCGCTGTTCGGCGCTGGCGTCCTTGTGCTCGACGATGGCTTTCACCACGCCGTTGTCATCACGAACGATGCGGCCGTAGCCGGTTGGGTCATTCAGGTTGACCGTGAGCAAGCCTAGTTGTTGCTCGCTGACCTGTTGCAGCAGACGCTGCAGGGTTTCAACTTCGATCAGCGGCACATCGCCGTAGAGAATCAGCACACGCTCAGCGCTCAACGCCGGTAGCGCTTGAGCCACCGCGTGGCCGGTGCCGAGCTGCTCGCTCTGCAGCACGAAATTCAGGTCATCCGCCGCTAGTCGCTCGCGCACCAGTTCCGCGCCATGGCCGATCACCACATGAATGCCTTGCGGTTTAAGCAGACGGGCGGTGTCGATCACATGGCCAAGCATGGATTTGCCGGCCACCGGGTGCAGGACTTTCGGTAAGGCGGAACGCATGCGGGTGCCTTGGCCGGCGGCGAGGATAACGATATCGAGCGACATAAGAGCGGATTCCAGGCAGATGAAGGCGGGCTAAATCCCTAGCCCGGCCAACTGAAAAGGTAAAAACAGCAGGCAAAGAAAAAGGGTAGCCAAGGCTACCCTTTTACTCGTTTGCGATGAAGCGTCGGAATTAACCGCCGAACTTCTTGCGCAACTGCTGAACGGTACGCAGCTGAGCCGCGACCTCGGCCAGGTGAGCGGCTGCGGAACCGTAATCGAACTCCGCGCCCTTCTCATTCAAGGCATTCTCGGCAGCCCG
>DASRUM010000246.1:0-40695 GCA_035655415.1 Pseudomonas sp. | reverse complement strand
CTCACAGCTCCAGAGTTCCAACGCCGGCTGGGTCGCTTGTGGCGGGCCGAGCCATTCACTCATCGAGTGGCAACGCTGGTTGAAACACAGTTGATAATCCCCTGCCTCGGGGGTTCGCCCCAAACGCAGTGGTTGCAAGGGTGATAGCTGACGCTGGTAATGCCAGCTGCCCTCGCGTAGTTCGGCACCGTCTGGAATCTCCATACCGGCCCCGGAACCCTTGACCCGCGCTTCGCCGAGGAGCAATCCCTCTGGCGTCACGCGGTAATCCTCTTCCCAACGAATCTTCTCAATCGTGTGCGTCCAGGCCAGGGTAAAGCTGGGCGTGGGCACTTCTGCCCATACCGCGCCAGCCAAACCCAGGCACAGGCCAATCACGCAGCAGCCACCTGCGCGCGATGGGCCCGCCAGACGTGCTGGGCGATAAACAGCGCCGCCAGGGCGAAGCCAATTTCATCACTCATGGGCGTGGCCAGAATCAGGCTGGCACCGGCGGCAAAGCCCAGCGCGCGTTCCCACCAGCTCAGTTTGGCCTGCAGGTAACCGGTAAACACCGCGCCCCAGATGCCGATGGCCAGCAGTGCCTTGAGCACCACATAGAGCGTGGCCAGCAGGCTATCGCCCTGCAGCATCAACGCTGGCTCGTACACCGCCATAAACGGCACCACGAAACCGGCTACGGCGATGCGAATCGCCCACAGGCTGATCTTCAGGCCGCTCTCCTTGGCAATCGGTGCGGCTGCGAAACAGGCCAGCGCCACCGGTGGGGTGAGGTCGGCCATGATGCCGAAATAGAACACGAACATATGCGAGACGATCAGCGGCACGCCCAGCTCCAGCAGCGCCGGCGCGGCAATCGAGCTGGTGATGATGTAGTTGGGAATGGTCGGGATGCCCATGCCCAGCACCAGGCAGGTGAGCATGGTGAGGATCAGCGAGAGGAACAGGTTGTCCTGGCCGATGGCAAGGATATAGCCGGCGAAGGTGGAAGCCACCCCGGTCAGCGAGACCACACCGATAATCACCCCCACCAAGGCACAGGCGATACCCACCGGCACCGCATGGCGTGCACCTTCCACCAGCGCATGCAGACAGATCACCAGGGTGTCGCGGCCGCCTTTGATAAACCAGCAGATTGCCACCAGCAACGCGACGACGCCGAACACCACGCCGATGCCGAGCTGGAAGAAGCCGGCGCAGAGCACGCCCAGAGCAATCCAGAAGGCGAAGCGCATGACCTTGGACGACACCCGCAGGATGATCGCCGAGCCGAGAATCACGATGGCGGTCAGGGCCAGACCAACCATGCCGGAGAACAGCGGCGTGCGTCCGGAGAACAGCAGGTAGATCAGGATGAATAGCGGAATCAGCAGGTACCAGCGCTCTTTGATCGCCGCCCAGGGATTCGGGCACTGGTCTTTCGGCAGGCCCTGCAGGTTGGCGCGCTTGGCTTCCAGATGGACCATCCAGAACACCGAACCGAAGTACAGCAGCGCCGGGATCAGCGCGGCCTTGGCCACCTCGATGAACGGCACATTGATCGTCTCGGCCATGATAAAGGCCACCGCGCCCATGATCGGCGGCATGATCTGGCTACCCATCGACGAGGTCGCTTCCACGCCGCCGGCGAACGCCGGCTTGTAGCCGAAGCGCTTCATCAGCGGAATGGTGAACTGGCCGGTGGTGACCACGTTGGCCACGCCCGAACCGGTGATGGTACCCATCAGCGCCGACGACACCACGGACACCTTGGCCGGGCCGCCAAGCTTGTGGCCGAACAGGCCCATGGCGAAGTCGGTGAACAGCTTGATCATCCCGGCCTGTTCGAGGAACGCGCCAAACAGGATAAACAGGAAGATATAGGTGGCCGATACGTAGGTCGGCGTGCCGTACAGCCCTTCGGTGCCGAAGGCCAGCTGATTGACGATTTGGTCGATGGCGTAGCCACGGTGCATCAGGTCGCCCGGCAGGTATTGGCCGAACAAGCCGTAGGCGAGAAACAGCGCGCAGATAAATGGCAAGGCGATGCCCATCACCAGGCGGGCGGCTTCAAACACCAGCACGATCAGCACCAGGCCGACGACCATGTCGCTCTGGGTCAGATCACCGGAGCGTTGAATCAGATCAGCTTCGAAATACCACTGGTAGAACGCCGTGGCCATACCGGCCAGGCCGAGTAGCCAGGCCATCGGCTGCCAGGGCTGCTCCTTGCCACGGGCGGGAAAGCAGAGAAACACCACCAGCAGCAGAAAGCCCACATGCACGGCACGCAGAATCTGGCTGGATACCGGGTGGAAGGCCGCGGTGATGATCTGGAAGATGGAAAACAGCAGCGCGACATAAAACAGCGCTTTCGGCCAATCGCTGGGGTTGGCGGCGAGGCCTTGGTTTTGCTCACTCATGAAGGTCACACCCTCGTTACAACGTCGATAGCACAAGAGTCGCCAACAAAACCTGCCGTGCCCTGCACGCCGGTTTTATTCGCAGCTCTAGGACAGTGATGCCTGGGTAGGATGGGTTAGCCGCGCAGCGGCGTAACCCATCGAGCAATAGTGAAATCTTTCACCAGGCTCCAACCGTGCAGCATGGGTATCGCGATGCTCAACCCATCCTACGCAGCCAACCCTTCAGCAGCCTTACAGTGCGCCGGCTTCTTTGTAGAAGCGCTCGGCACCTGGATGCAGCGGAATCGGCAGGCCCTTGGCGGCACCTTCCAGCTTGATATCCTTGGCCGCCGAGTGGGCGTTGCCCAGGCGCTCGAGGTTGTCGAACATCAGTTTGGTCATCTGGTAGGCCACTTCCTCGGACACACCGTCATGGCTGACCAGGATGTTCTGGATGGCCACGGTCGGTACATCGCTGTCCTGACCGTCGTAGGTGCCGGCTGGGATCGCGGCAGCCTGGTAGGCGGCGTTGTCGATCTTCGCGGTGATCTCCGCCGGGATGGCAACGAAGGTGATCGGCAGGGTCGCGGCCAGGTCACGAATCGCCGCCATGCCCAGGCCCGAGGACTGCAGGGTGGCATCCAGCTGACGGTTCTTGATCAGCTCGACCGACTCGGCGTACGGCAGAAACTCGACCTTGCCCATGTCTTCATAGCTCAGTCCAGCGGCCTTGAAGATGGCGCGAGCGTTCAGTTCGGTGCCGGATTTCGGCGCGCCGACGGAGATGCGCTTGCCCTTCAGGTCAGCCAGGGTGGTGATGCCGGATTCCTTGCTGGCGACGATCTGGATGTAGTTCGGGTAGGTGCCCGCAATCGCCCGCAGCTTTTTCAGCGGTGCCTTGAAGCCGGCGTCTTCCACGCCATTCCAGGCATCGGCCACGGAGTCACCCAGAGCCAGGGCCAGCTCACCACGACCGGCTTGCAGCAGGTTGAGGTTTTCCACCGAAGCTTTGGTGGCCTGCACCGAGGTCTTCGAGCCTTCGATGCCGTTGCTATACAGCTGCGACAGGCCCACACCAATCGGGTAATACACACCGCTGGTGCCGCCGGTAAGGATATTGATAAAGGTCGGGGCGGCGAGTACCGCGGTGCTCGCGGTAAAGGCTGCGGCAGCAGCAAACAGGCTGAAACGTTTGGTCATTCGCATGGAAGAATCTCCGTCGTTGTTATGGCTTTATGCAGAGGTTTTCACTGTAGACGCTGCGCGCCACCCAGGCGGCGGTGCAGCGCCGGGACTAACGCAATGGCGAAAAGGAGCAGAGGCTCACGCGCGGCCTGAGCCGAGCGCACAAGAGATGGGCGGTTGATGCCGAACGCGACAAGCGCGCAGATGATGCTGGGCAGTGCATGGGATTCACCTCTTGTCTTTCTTATAGAGGCCGAGGCAATCGAGTGCCCGGCTGACAAGAGCTATAGCAGATGCCGTGCCAGTGAGAGAAAAGCCCGTACTAGAGCCGTTGCTCCAATCAGCACTGCCAGCCTTGCGGCTGTAGTAAGCGGAAATCCGCCAGTGAAAAAACTCAGATAAGCGAAATTCCGCCGACTACGTCACATGTAGCCCGGATAAGCGCAGGGCGATCCCGGATTGCGCCAAGGCTTATTCGCTACGAGCTGTGCGCGTGCTTTCAATCTTCGTCGCTGCTACCAGCGGGCCGATAGCTGCTGCGCTGCAGACCATGGCGCTGCATTTTCTCGTTGAGGGTGCGGCGCGGCAGCTGCAGCAGCGCAATCACCTCGGCGATATTGCCCTGGCAGTGCTGCAGGGCGCGGTGCAGGCATTGCGCCTCGAAGGCTTCCATCTGCTCGGCCAGCGATTGCACCGGCAGACCCTCGCCACGCTCCACTTCGCCACTCAAGCCCAGGGCATGGCGCTCGGCGGCGTTGATCAGCTCGCGCACGTTGCCCGGCCAGTCGTGCCCGAGCAGCCGGGTCAGCTCGCTGGGCGGCAGGCTCGGTGTCTCACGGCCATGGCGTTGCGCAGCCTGGTTGGCGAAGTGTTCGAACAGCAGCGGAATGTCTTCACGGCGTTCACGCAGCGGCGGAATCCGCAGGGTGGCGACATTCAGCCGGTAGTAGAGGTCTTCACGGAAACGCCCAGCCTTGACCTCATCGAGCAGGTCCGGCTTGACCGCGCTGATCACCCGCAGATCGACCTGGATGCTGCGATTGGAACCCAGGCGCTCGAGGGTTTTCTCCTGCAGCACACGCAGCAGTTTGACCTGCTGGGCCAGCGGCAGGCTTTCCACCTCATCGAGAAACAGCGTGCCGCCGTCGGCATGTTCGATGCGGCCGATGCGCTTGCCCTGGGCGCCGGTAAAGGCGCCGCTTTCATGGCCGAACAGCTCGCTCTCAAACAGGTGCTCGGGAATCGCCGCGCAGTTCAGCGCCACAAACGGCTTGCCGGCGCGGTTGCTGAAATCATGCAGGCAACGGGCAACCCGCTCCTTGCCGCTGCCGGTGTCGCCGCGCAGGAGGATATTCACCGAGGTGCCGGCCAGTTCGAGGATCTGCCGACGCAGGGTTTCCATCGGCCGCGAGACGCCCAAAAGCTGCGCCTCGATATGGTCCTTGAGGGCGAACTGCTGACGCAGCTGGCGGTTCTCACAAACTAGGCGGCGCTTGTCCAACGCGCGGCGCACGCTGTCGAGCAGGCGTTCGGGGGTAAAGGGCTTTTCGATAAAGTCATACGCGCCTTGGCGCAGCGCCTGCACCGCCATCGGCACGTCGCCGTGCCCGGTGATCAGAATCACCGGCAAGTCGCGGTCGCGCTCCAGCACGCTGTCGAGCAGCTGCATGCCATCGGTGCCGGGCATGCGCACATCGCTGATGATGATGCCGGGGTAGTCACGGTCGACCAGCGCCAGCGCGGCCTGCGCCGTGGCGCAGCTGTGCACGCGAAAGCCAGACAGCTCCAGCCACTGCTGCACCGCCTCGCGGATTGCCGCTTCATCGTCGACGACTATTACGTGCCCGGTCATATCACCTCCTGATCAATCGGCGGCAGTGTAGCCCGGATAAAATCCGGGAAATAACCCGCACTACGCATTCGGCGCTGCCGGCAGACGCAGGGTAAACACCGCACCCTGCTCGCCATTGGCCGCCTCCAGGCTACCGCCCAGCTCACGGACGATGCCGTAGGACACCGCCAAACCGAGACCCAGCCCGGCGCCCACCGGTTTAGTGGTAAAGAACGGCTCGAACACATGATCCAGCGCTTCGGCAGCGATTCCGCCGCCACTGTCGGCGATACTCAGCAGACACTGCTCGGCCTGACGCTCGATACAGATCTGCAGTTGCAGCACGGTGCTGTCCGCCATGGCATCCAGGGCGTTATTCAGCAGATTGAGCAGCACCTGCTCCAGGCGAATCGCGTCACCCAGCACCCGCGCCTCGGTGTCGATCTCGCTGTGCAGCTGCACCTGTTCGCTGCGCAGGCGCGGCGCCAACAGCTGCAAGGCTTGCTCCAGCACATCGCTCAACCGCAGACGCTCGCTCAGCCCCGCCGGGCTTTTGCGGGCAAAGGTTTTCAGATGACCAGTGAGCCCGGCGATACGTTGCAGCAGGCCATCGATGCGTTGCAGCCCCTCGCGCACGTCATCCTGGCGACCGCTATCCAGCAACAGGCGCAAGCTGCCCAGCTGCATCTGCATGGCAGTCAGCGGCTGATTGATTTCATGGGCCATGGCCGCGGACATCTGCCCCAGCGCCGCCATCTTCGCCGCGTGCACCAGGCCTTCCTGGGCTTCGCGCAACTCGGCGGTGCGCAGCGCCACTTCACGCTCCAGGCGCTCGCGAATACCGGCCTGCAGCCGCTGAGTCTTACGCCGCTGGGCCAGGTAGAGCAGCAGAAAGGCCAGGGTCATCCACACCCCGGCGGCGGCCAGGCGATAGCTGCGCACGCTGTCGACCAGAGTTTTTGGCTCGTGCAGCAGGTGCAGGGTCCAGCCTTCATCACCCAATGCCTGACGCTGCCAGAGGTAGTCACGCGGGCCGTCCGGACCCTCGACCCGGCGCCACTGACTGTCGCTGTCGATCTGCCGGCGCAGCGTGCTGGCCAGCGGCTGCAATGCCTGTTCGGCGTATTTGCGCACCTCCACCAGCTCGGCGCGGGCCTGCTCGCTCAAACTGTCGAGGGCGAGAAAACGCCAGGCCGGACGGTTGCTGAGGATCACCACCGAGTAGCTATCGGCCACCAGCAGCACGCCAGGCTGGCTGGCCCATTCGCGCTGCAGCTCTTCCAGCTCCAGCTTGACCACGAGCACGCCGAGCACCACGCCGTTGTCATCGCGCACCGCATGGGAGAGAAAATAGCCGGGGATGCCAGTGGTCACGCCCACCGCAAAATAGCGCCCGGAGGACTGGCGCACGGCATCCTGAAAATACGGGCGAAAGGCGTAGTTGTTGCCAACAAAACTGCTCCAGTCGCGCCAGTTGCTGGCCACCAGGGTTTCGCCTTTCGCGTTGAGCAGATACAGCACATTGGAGCCGGCGGCCGTATTGAGCTGCTCCAACCGCTCGTTGAGTGTGCTGCGCAGCAAGCTGTCATCCGGCGCACGCAGCAGCGACTTGATATCGCTGTCCAGCGCCAGCACTTCGGGCACCGAGCGGAAGCGTTCGACCAGGGTGTGGATCGACTGCGCATACAGCTGCAACTGCCCGCGCGCCTCCAGACTGCGCTCCTGCCAGGCGCGCTGCTCGGCATAACGCCCGGCCAGCCAGATGCTCGCCAGCAGGCCGAGCAAAATCAGCAGGACGATCAGGACAACGCGGTAACGCAGCAGAAAGGCAGACATGCGCGGCTCGCAACAAGGCGGAGCCGGCATGGTAAGACAAAGCACCGCGCCGTGCAGAGCGCAGCGGCTCGACTGTTTGAACAAGCGCCAGCGGCCGCTATAGTCAGCGCTGGCTATACGGCGATTACGCCAGGGACGCATGATGAGCACTGAGCAACAGGCCACCACCCCACGCTTCTGGCGCGACCCAGCGCTGCCCTTCGTCGAAACGCGCGAAGCCCTTGATGGCCGTCTGTTGTGCTACGCCAAGCATTCCCATGAGTGTTTTTCGATCGGCACCATCACCCAAGGCCGCAGCACCTACCTCAATGAAAAGGCGCGCGAGCAGGTCGCGGCCGGCACGCTGGTGCTGATGAACCCGGGTGACGTGCATGCCTGCAACCCCGTTGATGGGCAGCCCTGGTCGTATCGCATGTTCTACATCGACAGCACCTGGCTGGGCGACCTGCAACACCAGCTGGGCTTCAGCCACAACCCGCACCTGCAGCCCTTCTCCGCCATCCTCAGCCGCGACCCTGAGCTGTTCAACGGCCTCAACCAGCTGTACGACCTACTCAACGCGGCATCAGTCGATCAGCTGCGCAAAGAGTGCGCCCTGATCGACTATTTCAGCACCCTGCAACAGCGCCTGGCACCCGCGCCGGCACCCATCCGCGAGGACAACCCGCGCATCCGTCTGGCCGCGGAATTTATCCGCGCGCACTGCACCCAGACGCTCAAGCTGGAAGACATCTGCAGCGCCGCCGAGCTATCGCCCTCCTACCTGATCCGCAGTTTCCGCCAGCACTACGGCATGACCCCACATGCCTACCTGCTCAACTGCCGCGTGCAAGTGGCCCAGGCCGGGCTGAAACGCGGCGAGTCGATTGCCGAGGTGGCGCTGGACGCCGGCTTTGCCGACCAGGCGCACTTGCAGCGCACCTTCAAACAGCTGCTCGCCGCCACCCCCGGGCAATACCGCCGCGCCTGATCAGACCAGCAGATAAACCGCCGAGAGCACCAGCAGCAAGGCCAGGCCGCGATTGAACCGGCGCAGGTACAGGGGATTCTCCAGGTACTGGCGCAGGTAAACCCCGGCCAACGCCCAGCAACTGATCGACAGATAACAAATCACGAAATACAGCGCCGCGAACTGCACCACCCGCCACAGATCACCATCCGCCGCATAGGCGCCCATGCCTGCCATCGAGGCCAGCCAGGCCTTGGGGTTGAGCCACTGCATCAGCGCGCCCTTGAACAGCGACGGGCGCTGCTGCGCGGCGTTGCCACTCAGCTGCCCGTCAGACCGGGCCAGGCCGTAGGCCATGTACAGCAGAAAGGCGACGCCAAACCAGGCCACTCCGTGCGTTAGCGCCGGCCACTGCTGCAACAGCTGCTGCAAGCCCAGGCCCATGGCCAGCAACAGCGCGGTAAAGCCGAACGTCGCACCCGTGACGTGACGCATGCTGCGGCGCAGGCCATGGGTCGCGCCGGCGCTAAGCGCCAGCAGGTTGACCGGGCCGGGAGAAATCGAGGCAGCGAGGGCAAAGCCCGCCATGGAATAAAACAGCGTATTCATCATTCACCTGTCAGCACCACAAAGGAGGTGCCAGGCTGACAGGCCCACCGCGCAGGGTATTGAAGGAAAATGCCCTGTCAGGGTATGTGCCGACAGAGCAGAGATCATCACGGCTGGGCTTGATCCGCCCGCTGCAACAGCCCATCCGCCAGCCACTGACGCAACCAGCTCACCGCTTGCGCCGGCGCCTGTTCACCCAGGTGTGCCAGCTCGCCGCACAGCTCAGCGAAGGTCCAACCCTGCACAGTCATGCCCTGCAATGCCGCCGCTTCATCGGCCGCCAGGCTGCGGTAGCGGGTAATCAGCTGATCACGCCAGACCACACAGGTCTCTGTCGCAACCAGTGGCTGGCTGCCAGGGAAGTCACCCTGCTCCTTGCTCGCACGCCAGATCGCCAGGCTGTTATGTCGGCACGCCAGCCACTGCACGCTCGGTAGCAAACGCACCTGCAGGGTCGGCCAGTCTTCAGCCGGCAGTTCGGCCATCTGCGTCAGGCTCAGGGGCTGGCCTTCTGGCGCATCGAAGGCCAGGGTAAAGGCCCATTCCAGCCGCGCCAGTTCGCTGAGCGGCGCGGCCTGTGCGGGAATCAGGTAGCCGTCGATAAAGTCCGCCAGCTGTGCGCCTAACCAGCGCAGGCTGAAATGCTGCGAGGGGTGCGCGTCGAGATAGGCCAGGGCCAGGGCATCGAATTCCTCATCACCGAGCCAGCCATGCACCGCCGGATAGTCACCACGCAAGGCCTCCAGCAGGCGCGCGCGGTAAGCGTTGTGGTAAATCGCCAGGCCCTGCTCGGCACTCAGCGCCGCACTGCCCAGCAGACTGGCCTGCAGCGCCGGATTGGGCTGGGCATCGGGGCCCTGCAGGTAGGTCTGCACCTGCGCCTGCCAGTCACTCAGGCGCATTGCGCTGTGCCTTGCAGTGCTTGGGCGGCAAACCGGCGCGCGGTATTCAGCTCGTCGAGCAGCACACCCAGATCGGGGAAATGATCGTCGCGCTCCAGTAGCGTGGACACCGGGCCGAGGTGCTGCAGGGTGCGTTGATAAAGCTGCCAGACCGGATCGCTGACCGGCTGATCATGGGTGTCGATCAGATAGCGGCCGTAATCGCTGTGGCCGGCCAGGTGCAGCTGACGGATACGCTGCTTGGGCAGGCTACTGATAAAGGTCCAGGCATCAAAGCCATGGTTGCGCGCGCTGACGTAGACATTGTTGACGTCCAGCAACAGCTCGCAGCCGCTCAACTCGCTGAGTGCAGCAAGGAACTGCCATTCGCTGAACTGATCATCGGCACAGCGCAGGTAGCTGGAGACGTTTTCCAGCACCAGCGGCCGCTCGATCACGTCCTGCACCTGGCGCACACGCTCGGCCACATGCTGCAGGCTCTCCTCGGTATAAGGCAGCGGCAGCAGGTCGTGCAGCTGGTGGGCATTGCCCCGGCTCCAGCACAGGTGATCGGAGATCCACGCCGGCTGCACGCGCGCAGCGAGGTGTTTGAGCTGGCGCAGGTAGTCACGGTCCAGCTCATGCGGGCCGCCAATCGACAGCGACACACCATGCATCACCAGCGGGTACTGCTCGCCGATGGCATCGAGAAAGTAGAGGGCCTTGCCGCCCGCTACCAGGTAATTTTCCGAGACGATCTCGAACCAGTCGATGGCCGGCTGCTGCTCGAGAATGGCTTGGTAATAGGTACTGCGCAGGCCCAGGCCAAAACCCAGATTGCCGCGTTGAGCATTCATTGCTGGCTCCTTGCAGGGTGATGCGGGGCAACCGCGCGGCGGCCGCCCCGGCTCACTTACTCGCCGACAGTACCTTTGGCGGCATTGCACTCAGCGAGGGTCATCGACTTGAAGCCGTGACCTTTGCAGGCACCCTGACCTTTGCAGCTGTTTTCGGCGGTCTTGCAGTCATTCTGGCCTTTGCAGGACGTGACGCCGTAACAATGTACTTTGGCTTCTTCAGCCACTGCTACGGTGCTTGAGAGACCAGCGAACAGGCTGGCAGCAGCGAAGGCAATGGCAGCACCAGTAGCAGCGGTGGATTTCATGGTCATGTGCGTATCCTCGGGTGATCTGGGTTGGCCGGACGAAAAGGGTTTTGTGTGCCGGCATTCAACTAGAGCGACGAGACGAACAGGCGTTACAGCAGCGCTGAAAAAAACATTAGCGATTCAGCGCCGACGCAGTAAAAGCACGAAAAACACCCCGCCAATCGCCGCCGTAGCGATGCCGATGGGCAGGTCTTGCGGCGCCAGCAGGGTGCGCGCGGCGACATCCACCCAGACCAGAAACAGCGCGCCAAGCAAGGCACTGACCGGCAGCAGGCGACGATGCTCGGCGCCCACCAGAAAGCGCGCCACATGCGGCAGGATCAGCCCGACAAACCCGATGGCACCACTGAGCGACACCAGCACCCCGGTCAGCAGCGAGGCACAAACAAACACCAGCAGGCGCACCCGTCGCGGCTCAAGACCGAGGCTGACCGCGCTGTGTTCGCCAGCCATCAGCGCATTCAACGCCCGCGCCAGACCGAGCAACAGCAACAAGGCCAACACCAGGCACAGCGCCGGCAGCCAGAGCAGTTCCCAGCGCGCCAGACCGAGGCCGCCGAGCATCCAGAAGATCACCGAACTGGCGGCATGGTGATCGCCGAGAAACAGCAGCAAGTTGCTCGCCGCCATCATCACAAACGACACCGCCACCCCGGCCAGCAGCAGGCGGTCGCTCTCAAGCCGGCCGCCGCGACTGGCAATCGCCAGCACCAGCAGCATGCTCACCAGCGCACCTACAAAGGCCGCCAGCGGCAGGCTGAGCAGGCCGATAAATTCCCCCAGATACAGCACCACAATCACCGCGCCGAGCGCCGCACCGGAACTGACCCCGAGCAGATGCGGGTCGGCCAGCGGGTTGCGCGTGACCGCCTGCAGCGCCGTGCCGACCAGCGCCAGCCCGGCACCGACCAGTGCACCGAGCACCACCCGTGGCGCACGGATCAGCCAGACGATGCTGTCCTGGGCGCTGCTCACCGCCTGCGCCGGCTGCAAGTCAAGCAGGCGCTGGCCGAGGATTTCCAGCACGCGCGGCAGTGGCACTGGCGCGGCGCCAAAGCCCAATGACGCGGCACAGGACAGCGCCAGCGCCAAGGCCAGCACCAGCAGCAACAAGCGGTAGGCGCGCGGGCTGCGAATCATTGGCCGAACGCCTGCGGGTGCAGCGCCGCAGCCAGGGTTTCGATGGCGGCGGCGTTTTCCAGGCTCGGCGTCACTGCCAGGTACGGCAGCACCACAAAGCGCTGTTCACGGATCGCCGTCAGCCCCTGCAAGGCAGGATGCTGTAGAAGGAAATCACGCTTCTGCGCCGCGCTGCGCTCGCCGTAATCGACGATCAGAATCACCTCGGGGTCGCTGCTGATCACCGCTTCCCAACCAACGCGCACCCAGCTCGCGGCCAGCTCATCCATCACATTGCGCCCACCCGCTGCCTCAATCAGCGCCTGCGGCATGGCCAGGCGGCCGGCGGTAAACGGGCTTTCCTCGCCGCTGTCGTAGAGAAACACCCGTGGTGCCGGGCCGCTGTTCGCCAGGCGTGCACGCACCGCCGCCACCCGTTGCTGCATGCCCTGCACCAGCGCTTCGGCGCGCGGCTGCACGGCGAAGATGCGGCCAAGGTTATGCAGGTCGTTGTAGACATCCTCCAGGCTGGCCACCCGGCGTGGCATGACATGGGCGCAGGACTCGCTCAGCTCGTACACCGGGATGCCGAAACGCGCCAGGCTGGCCGGGGTGACTTCACCACCGACGCGCATGCCGTAGTTCCAGCCGGCAAAGAAGAAATCCGCCTCGGCGTTCAGCAGGTTTTCCAGTGACGGGTGCCGCGCCGCCAGCTCGGGCAAATCGGCCAGCTGCGCCATCAGCTCGGGGTTGGGGGTTTTCCAGGCGCTGATGCCGCTGTAACCGACCATCCGCGACTTCAGCCCGAGGGCCAGGAGCATGCCAGTCAGGTTGATGTCCTGACTGACTGCGCGCTGCGGCGGTTGCTCGATGGTCAGTTGACGGTCGCAGCTGGTGACGGTAACCGCCTGGGCGGACAGGGCCACGCCCAGCAGCGGCAGACACAGGACGTAACGCAGAAAACGTTTCATGGATTGATCCAGGTAATACGCGGATGCCCCGCGAGGGGATGACGGTCGACCAGCGCCTGCACGCCATACACCTCGGCCAACAGTGCTTCTGTCAGCACTTCGGTTGGGGTGCCGCTGGCCACCACGCGGCCGTGGTCGAGCACATACAGGCGGTCGCAGAAGGCCGCCGCCAAATTGAGATCGTGAAAGCTGGCCAGGGTCGCCAGGCCGAGGGTTTTGATCAGCCTCAGCAGCTCCAGCTGATAGCGCGGGTCGAGGTGGTTGGTCGGCTCGTCGAGGATCAGCAACGTCGGCTGCTGCACCAGGGCGCGGGCCAGCAGCACACGTTGCTTCTCGCCGCCGGAAAGGTGGGCGAAAGCCTGGCGCTTGTGCTCAGTCAAACCCACCCGCGCCAATGCCTGCTCGACCAGGGCAACATCAGCCTGATCATCGCCATCGAACAGGCCCTTGTGCGGCGTGCGGCCCATGGCGGCGACTTCGGCCACGGTGAGGCCGAAGTCCTGGGGAAACTCCTGCAACACCACCGCCACCCGCTGCGCGCACCAGCGCGGCGAGCGGCTCCACAGCGCTTCGCCGTCCAGCTCGACAGAGCCCTGATCGGGCCGCTGAAAACGGTAGGCGCAGCGCAGCAGACTGGTCTTGCCGCTGCCATTGGGGCCGAGCAAGCCGACCAGCTGACCGTCGCCCACCACCAGTTCAATGCCGTCGAGCAAGGCCTGATCGCCATTGGGCGACCAGGCCAAGTCGCTGATCTGCAAGCGCGCCATCAGAAACGGTAATCGGCAGTGACGAACACCGAACGCGGCGCACCCAGGTACCACTGCTGGCCATCGCTGCTGCCGGTGATGGCGTACTGGCGGTCGAACAGGTTGTTCAGCTCCAGGCCCAGGCGCACAGCCGGCTGCACCTGCCAGCCAATGTTGGCATCGACCACGGTATAGCTCGGCAGCGCCACGCTGTTCGCCGTATCGGCGTAGCGCGAATCGACATAACGCGCGCCGATGCCTGCCTGCACCTGCTCGCTCAGCGCCTTGCTCAACCACAGGTTGGCGGTGCGCCGTGGCACGTTGGTCGGCCGATTGCCGCTGCGGTCACCACCGGCCTCGCGGAACTCGTCGTACTCGGCACGCACCAATGCGGCGTTGGCCGACACCTGCCAACCCTGCCCCAGCGCCAGCTCCAGGGTGGCTTCCAGACCATCGGAAGACTGCTGGCCGATCTGCTCGGTCGGCGCGGTCGGGGTGGCGCGGCTGAGCAGCTTCTCCTTGACGATGTGGTAAGCGGCCAGCGTCCATTCGCCCTGGCCATCCCAGAACGCCTGCTTGAGGCCGATCTCGGTTTGCTGGGCCTCGCTCAGGTCGAACTGCTGCTGGCTCGGATTGAGCGTCAGCAGGTTGCTCACCCCCTCGGTGCTGGTGGCGTACTGGCCGTACAGCGACAGCTCGGGCGTAACCTCGAAGACCAACCCGGCGCGCCAGTTATCGCCGGCCAGGCTGCGGTCGGCACTGCTGTCGGTCAGCAGGTTGTCGCGCTGGATATGCAGCTGATCGCGGCGCACGCCGCTGACCAGTGACAGGCGCTCAGTCAGCTGGGTGCGGTTCTCGGCGAACAGCGAGAACTGCCGCGCCAGGTTGCGTTCGCGCGGGCCGTACCTCAGTGGATCGGTGCTCTGATACTGACCGCCACCGCTGCCGGCGAGCGGCACGCTGTCAGTGAAGCTGCTGGAAAAATCGTGCTGGCGGGCGAAGTGAATGCGGTTGTAGTCCACGCCCATCACGGTGCGGCTATCCAGGCCAAACAGGGCGTGCTCCAGGGTGAAGGTCTGGCGGTCGCCGACCTGCTCCTGGGTGTGCTTGATCTCGTAGAAGTCACTGCGCTTGACCTGATCGCCCGGCTGCCAGCGGTAGGACTCGGCATTGCGCCAGTAGCGCTGGGTCTTGATGTAGTAGAGCTGGTTACTGGCGGTCAGGGCGTCGTTGATGCGCCAGTCGCTGACCAGTCGGGTGATCTGATCGTTGTAGCGAATCTCGGCGTTATCGACGTTGTAATTGCGCTCGCGCAGGCTCTCGCGGTACTGGCCGGCGACCAGCGGTGTGCCCAGGTAGCGCTGCGGGTCCTGATCGCCCTGATCATGGGACAGGGTGAAACTCAGCGCATCGCCGGCATCCCAGCGCAGGGCTGCGCTCAGCGCCTGGCTCTGCGACTCGCCACCATCGACCCAGCCATTGCTGGCCTGCTGATTGAGGTTGAGGCGGTAGCTCAGTGCATCGCTCAGCGAGCCGCCGCTGTCCAGCGCGGCCTGGCGGCGGTCATCGCTGCCGTAGCCGAGGCGCAGCTGGTTGCTGATGGCGCCGCTAAACGGCTTTTTCGGCACCACGTTGATCACCGCGCCGGTCGCGCCTTCGCCGTACAGCACCGAGGCAGGGCCGCGCAGCACGTCGACGCGCTCCACCGACCAGGTGTCGACCGGGAAGGTCACGGTGCCGGCACCGACATACTGGCGGGTGCCGTCATACAGCTGCATGGTCGCGCTGTGCCCGGTAAAGCCACGCGCCGACAGTGCGGTGCCGCCATTGCCGGGGCTGCCGATGCTGCTGATGCCGGGGGTGCGGGTGACCGCGTCCTGCACGGTGAGGTTGTTGCGCCCGCGCACCTGTGCGCCGCTCAGGCTGCTGGTGCTGGCCGGGGTTTGCAGGGCCGTCAGGCCCAGGCGCGAACCGCTGCTGCTGGGCATATGCAGATCGCTTTCGCCCTCCGCAGCCGCTTTGGCCTGCACGGTCGTGGCCGGCAAATTGACCGGGGACTCGCCCGCCACAGCCGTACCGACCAGGCACAAGGCAAGGGAAACAGAGAGTTGAGACAGGGGATAGCGCGCCATGATGCTTCCATCGCAAAAGGGATAGGCACGGCAATCCCGATGGAAACGCGCAACAGCAAAACACGGGCGCGCAGGCACCCACGATCGGCGTCAACGCCCGCCCACCGCGGGTTGCCAAACTGTTGGGAGTTGCCGCTGCATCACTGGCAGCGCGCAACATCCCTAAGAATCAGGCCGGTCTCCGGGCTCGCGAGGGTCATGAAGCCATCGCCTTCCCATGCAGAAACTGCACAGTGGCATCGTGATGACTTCGCTCGCTTACCGTTGCGGGGGCAGCGTCGGACTAGCCCAAAGGGCGCACCGACTTCCCGTTTAACCTCACGCACGGCGGCGTGAGACACCTGAAACGGCGCGGATATGACCATCCGCGCCAGCACAAGTCAAGGCGTGAACTCGACAAGGCCGCCCTCTCAAGGACGAGGGTTACATCTGTGGGAGGCGCTTTAGCGGCGACTTCTGATAAGTGATAGAGCGGCTGTAGTCGCGGCTAAAGCCCCTCCCACACTCAGCTCTGATCAATGCGCAGCTCGGGCACTGCGCGGCCGGCCACCAGGCGCTCATCGACCAGGCGGATCAGCTCGGCTTCATCGCGCACGCGGAACCACTCACCGGCCGGGTAAAGGCTGGCCGTCGGGCCCAGATCACAGGGGAACTGGCACTGCGTACGGGTGATATGCACCCCGCCTTCACACTCCAGTTTGCCAGCGGCCTTGAGGCGCTGACGCAGGGTTTTCCACAGGTCCAGCGCGCCACGCCGGGTGCAGCGCGGGCCGTTGCACAACAGCAGGCGCTGCGCATGCGGCGGAATCTGCGACCAGGCGTGATGCCCCGGCACCGCAGCCACACCGACACAAGGCAGGTGCAGCTCGGGACGCTCAATCAGCGCGCAGGCGGCCTCCACCGGCAAGCCCTCGGCCTGGCCAATCGCACTGGCGACAAATAGCTGCTCAGGGTTGGCCTGCTGGCAAAGTTCGCTGCGCAGCCAATCGAGGTGCGGGCTGCTGCTCTGCGGCTCGAGGTCGATCACCAGCAGCGGCCGCTCACCTTCGGCCACGCGCTGCCAGAGCGGCGCATAACCCTCACTGGTATCGACGATATCGGCCAGCGCCGCTGCCCCGCGCAGCTCAGTCAAACGGCGACGAAATAGCTCGGCAAACGAGCCCTCGGTCAGGTAGGGGCCGACAAACAGAATGCGGGCGTAAGGGGAAACGGGCGTGGTCATGGCGGCCTCCAAAGCGGGGCGGCAGTCTAACAGGGGATTTTTTGCCTTGGGGGCAACCGCTCGGCGGCCAACTTGCCCTATAACTGCAGCGCCTCGGTCAGCGCTTCGAGGCTAACAAACTCGCGGTCCACACTCGGCAAGAGCGGCCGGCGCAGCAGCAATACCGGCAAACCCAACTCGCGCGCCACCTGCAATTTCGGCTCGGTGGACTGGCTGCCACTGTTCTTGCTGATCAGCACATCGGTGCCCAGGCGAGCGAATAACGCGCGTTCCTCGTCCAGCGCGAACGGCCCGCGCGCCCCGATAATCTCCGCACGCGGCACGCCTTGCTGGGCCGTCAGACAACGGACGGTCCAGTGCTGATGCAGGGGTATCTCGTGCAGGTGTTCCAGCGGCTCGCGGCCCAGGGTAAACAGCGGACGCTGGAAGTCGTTTAGCGCGGCAACCAGACCGGTCCAGTTGTCCACTTCGCGCCAGTCATCGCCGGCGCCGGCCTGCCAACCAGGGCGGCGCAGCGCCCAGCAGGCAATCCCGCTCAACTCGCAAGCGCGCGCCGCGTTGGCGCTGATCTGCGCGGCATAGGGGTGGGTCAGATCCAGCAGCAGTTCGACGCCCTGTTCGCGGATAAACGTCGCCAAACCTTCGGCCCCGCCAAAGCCACCGACGCGCACCTGACAGGGCAAGTCATCCGGCACCCGGCCCAGCCCGGCCAGGCTGTAGATCGCTTCAGTACTCAGGCGACGCGCCAGACGCAGCGCCTCGGTGGTGCCGCCCAACAGCAGAATGCGCGGGCTCACGGCTTGCGCACCTCCAGCAGGGTGATCGGCAAGGCGCTGCGCCATGTGTCGAAACCGCCCAGCGGCTGCGCCTGGGCCACGCTGATACGGGTCAGCTCGCCACCCACCTGCTCGCGCCAGGCCACCAGCGCCGCCTCGCTTTGCAGGGTCACGGCATTGGCCACCAGACGCCCGCCCGGTTTCAGGCTGGCCCAGCACTGTTCCAGCACACCAAGAACAGTCACCCCACCGCCGATAAAAATCGCATCCGGCGCCGCCAATCCGGCCAGTGCCTCGGGCGCGCGGCCGGCGACCAGTTGCAGGCCGGGCACGCCAAGGGCATCGCGGTTGTGCTGGATATGCGCCTGACGACCGGCATCGGTCTCAATGGCCAGCGCCCGGCAGCTGGGGTGCGTGCGCATCCACTCGATGCCGATGGAGCCGCAGCCGGCACCAACATCCCAGAGCAGCTCACCGGGCTGCGGCGCCAGACGCGCCAGGGTGATAGCGCGCACATCGCGCTTGGTCAGCTGGCCGTCGTGCTGATAGGCGTCATCCGGCAAGCCCGGGGTTAGCGGCAACAGACGCGCATCGGCAGCGGCCACGCACTCAATTGCCAGCAGATTAAGATCGGCAACGTGCGGCACGGCCCAGTCGCTGGCCAGACCATCGATGCGCCGTTCCTGATCGCCGCCCAGGTGCTCCAGCACGGTCAGCCGGCTGGGGCCAAAACCCCGCGCACGCAGCAGCTCGGCCACCGCCGCCGGACTGTCGCCGTCATTACTCAACAGCAGCAGCCGCGCGCCGGGGAAAATCTGCGCCTGAAGCGCCGCCAACGGCCGCGCCACAAGCGACAGCACCGTCACCTCCTGCAGTGGCCAACCCAGGCGAGCAGCAGCCAGTGAGACGGATGAGGGCCCAGAGAACACCCGCAATTCCTCAGCCGGCAGCTGACGCGCCAGGCTCGCGCCAACCCCATAGAACAGCGGGTCGCCGCTGGCCAGCACGCACACCGGCATCCCGCGCCGCGCCATTACCGGCTCCAGGCTAAAGGGGCTGGGCCAGCGTTCGTGCTGCCCGGGTAGATCGCTAGGCAACAGCGCCAGCTGGCGTGGGCTGCCGACAATCCACTGCGCCTCGCCCAGCGCCTGGCGCGCTGCCTCACCCAGCCCGGCGTAACCGTCTTCACCAATGCCCACCAGGGTTAACCAGGCTGTCATACCCACTCCTATGCCCCCGCCCGACAAGCTAGGGTGTCAGCGCATCAAACAAAGCGGGCATAATACAGCCTTCGTCGGTGCCCACCGCCATGGTGCGAGGGGCCTAAGAGGGAATCCGGAGCGATCTGCTGATCGTGACCGAGCTGCCCCCGCAACTGTAAACAGCGAGTCTGCCGCCACTGCGCCACTGGGAAACTGGGAAGGCCGCGCCAGATGATGACCTGTCAGCCAGGAGACCTGCCGACGACGCTAGTCGCGAGTGCCAACATCGGGCGGGGTGTACCGATGCCATGAAATCCCCTGTGGGCGGGTTTCGCTGGTTCGGTCGCCGCGTCTTTGTTGTTGGTGACCCTTTTTGCGCGACCGTCCAACCTCCGCCGACCTGCCCGACCCACGCCCTAGCGCGTGCCCCGGCCTGCTGCGTATCGTTCCGGCGCTGGACGGCGGCATCTGCCGGGTCAAGCTGGCCGGCGGCGTACTCAGCAGCCAACAGGCACGCGCCATCGCCGAGGCGGCCGAGCGCTGCGCCAGCGGTGTGCTGGAGCTGACCAACCGCAGCAATCTGCAGATTCGTGGCGTATTGCCCGTCCAACAGGCTGAGCTGATCGAGCGCCTGCTGGCTGCCGGCCTGGGCCCGAGCAACCCGGCCGCCGACGATGTGCGCAACCTGCTGCTCAGCCCCGCCGCCGGCCTCGACCCGCAGGCCTTGCTCGACACCCGCCCACTGGCCGCCGCGCTGCTCGACCTGCTGCAAACCACCCCGGCGCTGCATGGGCTGTCGGCCAAGTTCGCCTTGCAGCTGGACGGCGGCGAAGCCCTGGCGATGCTCGAACACCCCCACGATATCTGGCTCAGCGCCCTGCCCGGCTCGCCAGCCAGACTGACGTTTGGCCTGGCTGGCTGCCCGACTGACACGCCGCTGGGCGTGGTCGACGTTGAGCAAGCCGTGCCGCTGGTGGAACAGCTACTCAGGCTGTTCCTCGATCTGGCTGGCAGCGAACATAGCCGGATGCGCCAGCTGCTGAGCGTGATTCCCGCCCACCAACTGCTGCAACAGCTGCAAACGCGCCTGCCCTTTACCGTGCAGGCGCCACCGACCGATTGGCAACACAAACCAGTCAGCCCGCGCGCGCCGATGGGCATTTATCCACAGCAGCAAAACGCCCTTTGCATCGTTGCCGCCGCTTCACGTCTGGGCCGGATCGACGCCGTACAACTCAACGCCCTGGCCGGTCTGGCCGAGCACTACGGCGATGCCAGCCTGCGCCTGACGCCCTGGCAGGGTCTGCTGCTGCCGAATATCCCCGAGCATTCGGCAGACAACCTGCTGCACGCGCTGGGCGAACTCGGCCTGCTGATCGATGCACAGGAACCCTTGAGCAATCTGATCGCCTGCACCGGCTCAGCCGCCTGCGGCAAAGGCCTGGCAGATAGCAAGGCTGACGCTATGCGCCTGGCCGAACGCCTGCGCGCCAGCACGGCGCGCCCGCAGGTGCATCTCAGCGCCTGCCCGCGCTCCTGCGCCGCCGCGCATACCGCGCCCTTTACCTTGCTGGCCAGCAGTGCCGGGCATTACCAGCTTTATCAACGCACGCCCGAGGCAGCCGGTTTCGGTCAGCTGCAGGCCAGCGCCATGACTATCGACGAGGCCGGCGACTGGTTCGCCGCCCACTGCGCAACAGGAAACAGCGATGCTTGAGTACATCCGCGACGGCCAGGAAATCTACCGTCAGTCCTTCGCCACCATCCGCGCCGAGGCCGACCTGTCGGCGATCCCGGCAGACCTGGAAAAGCTCGCCGTGCGCGTCATTCACGCCTGCGGCATGGTCGATGTGGTGCAGGACCTGCGCTTCTCCCCCGGTGCCGGCGCTGCTGGCCGCGCTGCGTTGGCCAAGGGCGCGGCGATTCTCTGCGATGCGCGGATGGTCGCCGAAGGCATCACCCGCCCGCGCCTGGCCGCCAATAACCCGGTGATCTGCACCCTGCATAACGACGGCGTGATTGAGCAGGCCCGCGCACTGGGCAATACCCGTTCGGCAGTCGCATTGGAACACTGGCGCGAGCACCTGGAAGGCAGCGTGGTGGTGATCGGCAACGCCCCCACCGCGCTGTTCTACCTGCTGGAAATGCTCGACGCCGGCGCGCCAAAACCGGCGCTGATTATCGGCATGCCGGTGGGCTTTATCGGCGCGGCGGAATCCAAGGACGCCCTCGCCGCCGACAGCCGTGGCGTGCCCTATGTGATCGTGCGCGGCCGTCGTGGCGGCAGCGCCATGGCGGTGGCGGCGGTCAACGCTTTGGCCACGGAGGTGGAGTGATGAGTGTGCAAAAAGGCCGCCTGCTCGGCATCGGCGTCGGCCCCGGTGACCCGGAGCTGATCACCCTCAAGGCCCTGCGCCTGCTGCAATCGGCCGCCGTGGTTGGCTACTTTGTGGCCAAGGCCAAAGCCAACAAAGGCCAGGGCGGCAACGCCTTCGGCATTATCGAACAGCACCTGACGGACACGCAGCAGCGCCTGCCGCTGGTGTACCCGGTGACCACGGAAAAGCTCGCCGCGCCGCTGAGCTATGAAGATGTGATCAGCGATTTCTACGACACCTGCGCGGTGCAGATCGCTGCCCGGCTCGACGCCGGCCACGACGTGGCGGTGATCTGCGAAGGCGACCCGTTTTTCTACGGCTCCTATATGTACCTGCACGACCGCCTGGCCGACCGTTACGACGTGGAAGTGGTGCCCGGCGTGTGCTCCATGCTCGGCTGCGCCTCGGTGCTCGGCACCCCGCTGGTGTATCGCAACCAGAGCTTGAGCGTGCTCTCCGGCGTGCTGCCCGAAGATGAACTCAAGCAACGCCTGCACAGCGCCGAAGCCGCCGTGGTGATGAAGCTCGGGCGCAACTTCGAGAAAGTCCGCCGCGTGCTGCAGGAGCTGGGCATCGACCAGCGCGCCCATTACGTCGAACGCGCGACCATGGGTAACCAGCGCATCGTGCCGCTGGATGAGGTGGAGCCGATGTCTTCGCCGTACTTCTCGATGATCGTAATTCCCGGCGAGAAATGGCGCGGTTAACACTGTGGGAGGGGCCGGGCGGCGATCCGCTTTAGCCGCGACGAACCCGTAAGGCGGATGACGCTTCACCCATCAGCCAACCGCGATGGTGGATGAGAAAATCGTCATCCACCCTACCCACTGTAGGAGCGGGCTTGCCCGCGATACGCAAGTAGCCTTAGCGCTAATCGCCACGCCTAAACGATTGATCGCGGCCAAGGCCGCTCCTACGCCAACCACGGAACACCTTATGACCAGCGCCCCCGCCATCATCATCCTCGGCCCCTCCGCCCTGCCTTGCGCGCGGCGCATCCAGGCACTTTATCCACAGGCTGAGATCCACGGCCTGCGCGGCCGAGTGGCGGACGTTGAGCGGATCTATGAAGACTTCGGCGACACCCTGCGCACGCTGTACCGCGCCGGTACGCCGCTGATCGTACTGTGCGCCGCTGGCATTGTGATTCGCAGCCTGGCCGCCGTGCTCGGCGAGAAAGACAGCGAGCCGCCCGTGCTGGCCGTGGCCGAAGACGGCAGCGCCGTGGTGCCGCTGCTTGGCGGCCTCGGCGGGGTCAACCGCATGGCGCGGGAGATTGCTGCGCATCTGCAGGTCAGCGCGGCGATCACCACCAGCGGCGAACTGCGTTTCGGCACCTGCCTGCTGGAGCCGCCAGCAGGCTATGTGCTGGCCGATCTGGAACAGGGCAAAGGTTTTGTCAGCGACTTGCTCGGTGGCCAAGCCGTGCGTATTGAAGGCGACGCGCCCTGGCTGGCCCAGGCCAAACTGCCGGTGGATAACCAGGCTAACCGGGTGATCCATATCAGCCCGCACAACCGCGCGGCGAATGCCGATGAGCTGCTAATCCATCCGCAACAGGTGGCCGTATGGGTCGAACGCGCCGATGCGGAATTACTTAGCGAACTGCAGCAGGCGCTACACAGCAGCGAACTGGCCCCGCAGAGCCTGGCCTGCCTGCTGGCCGCGCCGGAACTGATGGCCAACACCGAACTGCACCACACCGCCGCGCAACTGAAATTGCCGCTGCGCTTTATCGACGACGCCAGCCAACTGCCGCCGCTGCATAGCCAGCACGCCAATCTGCGTCTGCTGCTGGCCGCCGCGCCTATCGACGCCACGCAACTCGGCCGCCCCCGTGGCCGCCTGACGGTGATCGGCCTCGGCCCAGGTGCCGCCGAATTTATGGTGCCCGCCGCGCGCCAAGCGCTGGATGAAGCGCAGGACCTGCTCGGCTACGAAACCTATATCAATATGGCCGGCCCACTGCGCCCAGAGCAGGTGCGCCATTGCACCGATAACCGCGAGGAAATGCAGCGAGCCCGCCATGCCTTCGAGTTGGCCGCCAGCGGTCGGCGCGTGGTGGTGGTGTCGTCCGGCGACCCCGGCGTCTTCGCCATGGCCGCCGCCGTGCTGGAGGCCCTGCATGAATCGGCCGACGCAGAATGGCAGCGGGTCGATCTACAGGTATTCCCCGGCGTTTCCGCTGCGCTGGCCACCGCAGCCAAGGCCGGTGCGCCGCTGGGCCACGACTTCTGCCTGATTTCCCTGTCGGACAACCTCAAGCCCTGGACGATTATCGAAAAGCGCCTGGCCCACGCCGCCGCCGCCGACCTGGTGATGGCCTTCTACAACCCCATCTCCAAAGCCCGCCCCTGGCAGCTCGGCTCTGCCCTGGAAATCATCCGCCAGCAACGCACCCCGGAAACCCTGGTGGTACTAGGCCGCGATATCGGCCGCCCCGGCGAAACCCTGCGTACCCTCACCCTCGGTGAACTGACGCCAGAGATGGTCGATATGCGCACGCTGGTGATTATCGGCTCTAGCCAAACCTGCCGCTTTCCGCGTGCCGAGGGTGGCGAGTGGGTGTATACGCCGCGGAGTTATCCACAGATGTAACGGACGTAGGATGGGTTGAGCCTGCGATACCCATCGGGGGTATCAAGGGTTCGCAGCAGCATGGGTATCGCTGCGCTCAACCCATCCTACGAACTACCCAAATCTGAATTTTTTTGCTCTAGTTAAAATCTCGATTTCTCTTTCCAACTTTCTCTCATTATCTGAACAATCCAAAAACCGGTTTGCCTCACTTAAAGACGTAAACAACCTGGAAAAGCGCGCATAAAATATCACTAGTTCACGGAAAAATTTCTGTAATTCGAAACAATAGTGATCAAGACCTTCTTCTGAATGCCCGCGATGTACATTTTGGTTCCTATAATCTCTAATATATTCTAAGACTTGGGATGCATACTCCCTATCCGAGTACAAATAGGAGCAGCGACGCACAATCACATCTGCATTATTTTCTCCAGATGCAACAATAGACTCAAGTGCAGCCCACATTTTTTGAATCAACACATCACGATCGTATTCATCAAAAGCTCTTGCATATCTTGCGATAGCATTTCTCAACAAATCAAAATCTTCCTTTGGATATTTTGATAGACTACCAAGTAAAAACCTGCATCCTTTGGCTATATATTTTCGCCGTTCGTTTATATCTGTAACACTACGTTCTTTATAATGTCGCTCGTACCAAAAAAAATCAGGAAATACCAGTTCCCCATTTTCAAAATGCAAGCAATGCATTCCACCAAGCATTACTTTATTTAAAGGTTTTGATAAACCAGTGCCTAAAGAAATTTGATATGACGAATTTACATTTAAT
The DNA here is from genome assembly GCA_035655415.1 of Pseudomonas sp. Classification (GTDB taxonomy): domain Bacteria; phylum Pseudomonadota; class Gammaproteobacteria; order Pseudomonadales; family Pseudomonadaceae; genus Aquipseudomonas. The sequence continues at coordinate 15,936 of DASRUM010000246.1, read as the reverse complement.
CCTACAACGCCTCTTATAAAATCAAGGCTATTGACAGCTATATCGAATGCATCAGATGGCCTTTTCGCATTAACTCTTACAGCCACATGACTATATAAAGGGGGCAATGGCGAGTCAGAAAATAGCTCCAACCATTTATTATCATGAGCACTTCTATTTTTGTACTTCTTTGGAAGTCCTTTGGAGTAGCTTTGAACAACAGCGTCTGGAAGAACTATCTTTGAAATTGGCAGCCCACCTGAAAGGGATACAGATGTGGTTAGCACGAAAACAGAATCTTGTTTCTGCTTGTATATAGAAATCTCTTTGTTAATTGTATTTATAAAGTCTTTAGCGGTTAAAGATCCATTTCGCAAGCATGCTCTCAAAGATTTATCTCGAAGCTCTTTCTTAGTTTTAAAGCTTATATTTTCTCCAAAATCAATTATTGCATGCAGCGCAGCTTCATATTGAAAAAACTCAAACCCCGCAAATGACAAAATCCCTTTATCGTTAATTGATGCATGCTTTTTTATTCGATCAATCACTAACTCGGGTTTAGATTTCTTTTTCCACTTTGCGGCCATGCGCCCCCCAAAATGCTCAATATTTATTCACAGATTATTAGAACAAGTAACCTGGATAATCCACTACGGACAATATTTCGCTTGCCTGCCCAGCACCTCAATTGATCATTGCCCGCGCTAGAGCGTGAGAACTGTCAGTCTTTCCTCAGCAAATAGCTATCCATAATCCACCCATGCTGCTCACGCAGCTCAAAGCGGCAGGTGCGGATGGTCTCTGCGACTTCCGCTAGCGGCCCAGCGATCAGTACTTCGTCTGGGGTGCCGATATAGGCACCCCAGTAGATATGCATGGCCTGGTCGACAAAGCGCTGGCGTATCAATGGGGTCAGTGTCATTGATTTCAGCATGGGTATCTCTACGCTCAACCCATCCTCCAGGCTGCTTGGCCTGACCCCGCTAGGGGCGACTCACTCGGGCTGGTGGCAGACCACACAGAGCTTGTTGCCGTCGGGGTCGCGAAAGTAGGCACCGTAGTAGTCCGGGTGATACTCGGCGCGTAGCCCCGGTGGCCCTTCACAGTGCCCACCGTGGGCAAGCGCCAGTCGATGGGCCTGCTCGACCTGGGCGCGGTTCTGCGCCAACAGTGCCACCATCTGCCCGTTGCCTGGGTGATGCGGGGCACCATCATGGGGTTTGCCGATCAGCAGCAGCGGCCGGGGTTCCGGCTTCGATTGCCAGGCCGCCCAGGGTTTGTGCTCATCAAGAAAACGCAGCTCGATACCCAGCAGCGCCATGATCGGCTGATAGAAGGCCAGCGCTCGCGGGAAGCTACTCACACCGATGCAGATATGGGAAAACATGGGGTTGCTCCCGGTAGATAAATGAGGCCCTGCCAAGAATACTCCGCCATCGGCGTCGCATGCGGCAATACCAGCGCTGCCCTGTTCTTGCCTCAGGGTCTGTCCTTCGTTATCTCCATTTCCAAAGCGCTGACTAAACAGAAAGCGACGCTTTCCATCACTTTCCGTTGAGTGGCTTCCAGTGTCGCGTTTTTCGTAACGGCCTCAGCCCGTGCCGCTTCTACGCAGCAGATAGCTATCCATAATCCAGCCATGCTGCTCGCGCAGTTCGGCGCGGCGGGTGCGAATGGTCTCGGCGACCTCGCTTAGCGGCCCAGCGATCAGCACTTCATCCGGGGTGCCAATATAGGCGCCCCAGTAGATCTGCATGGGCTGGTCGACAAAGCGCTGGTAGGTGTCTTGGGCGTCGAGCATCACCAGCACGCTGTCCAAGCCCTCGGGAAAGCCGGCTTCGGCCAGGCGGCGCGCCGGGGTGATCTGGAAGGCCCGGCCGATGCTGTTAAAGCAGACCTTATGCTTGGCCGCCAGGGCTTGCAGGCTGGTGATGCCGGGGATCACTTCGTACGCAATCTGTTCGCTGCTGTTGGCCACGATTTGCTCGACGATGCGCAGGGTGCTGTCGTACAGCGCCGGGTCGCCCCAGACCAGAAAAGCGCCGGTTTCGCCGTCGGCCATCTGCTCGCGGATCATGCCCTCGAACACCTGCTGCTTGTCCTGATTCAGGTCGACCACGCTGCCGCGATAGTCCGGCACATCGCGTACCCGCTCCGGGCAGTCGGCGCTGGCAAAGCGGTAGTCGCGGCCCTGGATAAAGCGCTCGCAGATGGTCTTGCGCAGGCCGATCAGGCTGTCCTTGGTGCTGCCCTTGTCCATCAGAAAGAACACATCCGTGCGGTTCAGCGCGTTGATCGCCTGCACGGTCAGGTAGTCCGGGTCGCCGGCACCGATGCCGATAATCAACAGGTTTTTCATAAGGCGGTCTCCAGGTTGCCGGCTAACAGCGGCAGCGAATCAATATGTCGGTAGTCCGCGCCCAACTCGGCAGCCAGTTGACGCCCACGGCCCAGGCGGATCGGTGCGCTTTCGATATCCACCAGCAGCGCCGGGCAGACGCTCGGGGTTAACGTCGGCCAATCGCGCAGGCGGCCATCGGTAATGATCAACAAGCGCTGATGCTCGCCCGGGTGCAGGCGCTGACGCCGCGCCTGCCAGTCGGCGGCCTGCTGCACGGCCGCCAGCAACGGCGTGCCGCCGCCTGCGCCCAATTCGGCCAACCACTGCTGCAAGGCATGGGAGGCTTTTTGCCCCTGCCACAACCATTGCGCCTGGCGGCCGGTGGCGTGCAATAAAGCCAGGCGCGCGCGTTGCCGGCGCGCCTGCTCGAACACCTCACTGAGCAGGCCTTTGGCCTTGCTTAGCGCGCCATGGCGACGAGTCGAGGCGGAGGCGTCGACGATCACCAGCCAGAGTTCAGTGGGCTTGGCGCTGCGTGGACGCAAAACAAGATCCTGACGGCAACGCGGGCGGCCTTTAAGCAGGCTCGCTGGCCAGTCGATACGGCCCGCCGCGCCACTGCGACTGGCGCCATTACGACCACCGCCCAGTGTGCCGGGAGCGGCCCGGGCATCCGCGCCTGGGGCTGTGCGCGGGCGGATGCCTAGGGCTTTTTTGCCCAGCGCGGCGGTTCACGCCGAACGCCGAGGCTCTGCGCCTGGGCGGGTAATTCGCCCCACTGGCCTTCGCCTTGCGGCTGCTCGCTGGGCTTATCGTTGCTGGGCTGAGATTGCGACTGGGGTTGTGGCGGTTGTGCGGCAGGCGGCGAGTTATGTCGGCGACGGTGACGCAGGACGAAGTCTGCCACCGCATCGATATCCACAGATTCAATGTGTTCGGCACCCCGCCAGGCTGCATGCGCGCGAGCGGCGCGCAGCCAGACCAGATCGGCACGCAGACCATCGACGGCGGCGGCGAAACAACGCTGGCTGATCTGCTCCAGGGCGGCGTCATCCAGCGGAATAGCCGCCAGTCGCGCACGGGCGTTCTGGCAACGTTCGCGCAGCGCGTCCTGCTGCGCTTGCCAGCGCTGCAGAAAGGCCTGCGGATCGGCATCGAAGGCCAGGCGGCGGCGAACGATCTCGGCGCGCTGGGCCGGTTGCGGCTGGGCGTTCAGGGCCAGGTTAAGGCCGAAGCGATCCAGCAGTTGCGGCCGTAGCTCGCCCTCCTCGCCGTTCATGGTGCCGATCAGCACAAAACGCGCGGCATGCCGATGGGAGATGCCGTCGCGCTCGATATGGTTGACCCCGCTCGCGGCGGCATCCAGCAGCAGGTCGACCAGATGATCGGGCAGCAGATTGACCTCATCGACATACAGCACGCCGCCATTGGCCTTGGCCAGCAGACCGGGGCTGAACTGCGTGCGGCCCTCACCCAGGGCGGTGTCCAGATCGAGGGTGCCAACGATGCGCTCCTCGCTCGCGCCCAGCGGCAGGGTGACAAAGGTGCCGCTGGTCAGCAGATCAGCCAGACCGCGGGCCAGAGTCGATTTGGCCATACCGCGCGGCCCTTCGATCAGCACGCCGCCGATGGCCGGGTCGATGGCCGCCAGGCACAGCGCCAGTTTCAGGTCATCGGCGGCGACCACGGCGGCGAGGGGGAAGTGGTGTTCGGTCATGGGCGTAATCCGTTCGAGCAAACGTAGGGTGGTATGCGTTGCGCCCATGGTGGGTTACGCCGCATCAATTTCGGTGTGTTGTTCAACAACCGCGACATGCGGCTAACCCACCCTACAGAAGCGCTCATCATCTGTAGGAGGGGCTTTAGCCGCGAGCTTTTCGCCGCTAAAGCGCCTCCCACAACCGGAGTGTCAGACGCAGCAGCGTAGGTGGTCGATGATCGCACCGGCACGTTCATGCTTCCTCGCTATCAATCAGCAGATTTTCCAACGCCTCGCGGTACTCGCCGGGGTGCTGCCAGAGGCCGCGTTGCTGGGCTTCGAGCAGGCGTTCGAGGATATCCTGCAGGGCACCGGGGTTGTGCTGCTGGATAAAGTCACGGGTGCTTTTGTCGAGCAAATAGGCATCGGTAAGCAGCGCGTACTGGTGGTCGTCGACCAGTTCGCTGGTGGCGTCGAAGGCGAACAGGTAGTCGATGGTCGCCGCCAGCTCGAACGCGCCCTTGTAGCCGTGGCGCTTCATGCCGTCGATCCACTTGGGATTGGCCGCGCGGGCGCGCACCACGCGATTCAGTTCTTCCTTCAGGGTGCGGATACGCGGCGTGTCGGGCTGGCTGTTGTCGCCGTGGTAGCTGGCCACCTTGGCGCCGCGCAGGGTTTCCACCGCCGCGAGCATGCCGCCCTGGAACTGGTAGTAGTCGTTGGAGTCGAGGATGTCGTGCTCGCGGTTGTCCTGGTTGTGCAGCACCGCCTGCATCTGCTCCAGGCGCTCGGCGAACTGCGCGCGCGCCGGGGTGCCTTCGCTATGGGTGCCGTAGGCGTAGCCGCCCCAGTTCAGGTAGACCTCGGCCAGATCCTCACGGGTTTGCCACAGACGTTCTTCGATGGCGTTCTGCACGCCCGCGCCATAGGCCCCCGGCTTGGAGCCGAACACCCGCCAGCCGGCCTGTTTGCGTGCCTCTTGTTCATCCAGCCCGCTGTCCTGCAAGGTCAGGGATTCGCGCCAGACCCGCGCCGACAGCGGGTTCATCTCTTCCGGCTCATCGAGATCGACCACCGCCTGTACCGCGTCATCGAACAGGCGGATCAGGTTGCTAAAGGCATCGCGGAAAAAGCCGGACACGCGCAGGGTCACGTCCACCCGCGGGCGGCCGAGCTGCGCCAGCGGCAGCACCTCGAAGCGTTCGACGCGCTGGCTACCGGCCTGCCACACCGGGCGCACGCCCATCAGCGCGAGGGCCTGGGCCATATCGTCGCCGCCAGTGCGCATGGTCGCGGTGCCCCACATCGACAGACCAAGCTGACGCAGGTGATCACCGTGGTCCTGCTGATGTCTCTCCAGCAGCCGATCCGCCGCCTGCACACCGATACGCCAGGCGGTCGGGGTCGGCAGATTGCGCACATCGACGCTGTAGAAATTGCGCCCGGTGGGCAGTACATCCAGCCGCCCGCGACTCGGTGCGCCACTCGGCCCGGCAGGCACGAAGCGTCCGCTTAGCGCTGCCAGCAATCCGTGCATCTCGGCCGGGCCGCAGGCATCCAGCAACGGCGCGATCTGCTCGCGCAGGCGTTGCAGCACCTGGGTGCTTTCAATGCCAACGGATTCAAAATCCGTCGCGCCGATCAGCTGCAAGGCCAGTAATTCCAGACGCTCGCGGGTATCGCCAGCGCTGCGCCAGCTGTCATCGCTCAGGCTCTGCAACACGACCGGGCGCAGGCCTAACCAGGGCGCGGCCATATCGCAGTCGAGCGGATCGAAGTCCAGCTCAAGGTCGCGGGCCAAGGCGCGCAGCAGGCTGGCATTACCGCCCTGGCCGTCGCCCCGGGGAATGCGCAGCAGCGCCAGCAAGGTGTCGCGGCGCAGGGTGCCGGCGGGCGATTCACCGAATACATGCAAACCATCGCGGATCTGCGATTCCTTGAGGTCGCACAGGTAAGCATCCAGCTGCGGCAGCCAGCTATTGGGGTCTGCATTCAGTTGCAGGCCCAGCTCGCGGTCGAGGCTGGCCTCGCGCACCTTGAGCAAAATCTCGCCACGCAACTCGGCGGCGCGGCGCAGATCGAGCTGGCTGGCTTCGTAATATTCGTCAGCCAAGCGCTCCAGATCGCGCAGCGGGCCGTAGCTTTCGGCGCGGGTCAGTGGCGGCATCAGGTGGTCGATAATCACCGCCTGGGTACGCCGTTTGGCCTGCGCGCCCTCGCCCGGATCGTTGACGATAAAGGGGTAGATATTCGGCAGCGGGCCGAGAATCGCGCTCGGCCAGCATTGTTCGGACAGGCCGACGCTCTTGCCCGGCAGCCATTCCAGATTGCCGTGCTTGCCGACATGGATCACCGCGTCACAAGCAAAGGCCTTGCGCAGCCAGCAGTAGAACGCCAGGTAGCCGTGCGGCGGCACCAGATCGGGGTCGTGATACACCGCTGCCGCGTCCAGCTGATAACCGCGCGCCGGCTGGATGCCGACAAAGGTCAAACCAAAACGCAGGCCGGCGATCATCAGCCGACCGCTGCGGAACATAGAGTCCTGCTGCGGCTCGCCCCAACGCTCGCGCACCGCCTGCTGGTTAGCTGCGGGCAGGCTGTGGAAGAACGCCAGGTACTCATCCAGCGCCAGGCTCTGCGCGCAGGGCCGCGCGTCGAGCATGTCCAGATCATTGGTCACGCCGCCAAGCAGCTGGTGGATCAACGCGGTGCCGCTGTCGGGCAACTCTTCCACCGGATAGCCCTGCTGCTGCAGCGCCTTGAGGATATTTAGCGCCGCCGCCGGGGTATCCAGACCGACGCCATTGCCGATGCGCCCGTCGCGGGTCGGGTAGTTGGCGAGGATCAGGGCGATGCGCTTGTCGGCGTTGCTTTTGTGCGCCAGGGCGATCCAGTTGCGCGCCAGCTCGGCGACGAAATCCATCCCCGGCAGATGCGGCTGGTAACAGACCACATCGCTCTGGCTGCGCTCGCTGCGCCAGGCCAGGCCCTTGAAACTGATCGGCTGGGTGATAAGCCGGCCATCCAGCTCAGGCAGCACGATATGCATGGCCAGGTCGCGCGAACCCAGCCCCTGGGCATTGGCTTGCCACTGCTCATGGTTATCCAGCGCGCAAATGGCTTGCAGCACCGGAATATCACGACGAAAGGGTCGTGCGCTCGGCGCTTCCGGGTTAGACAAGGCAAAGGCCGTTGTGTTGATAATCAGCGCCGCCTCGGTCTGCTCCAGCCAGTCCTCGACCTGATCCAGGCAGGCGGCTTCCTTAAGGCTGGCCACGGCAATCGGCAGCGGATTAAGGCCCTGGGCCTGCAAGCGCTGGCAGAACACATCAATAAACCCGGTATTCGCCGCCTGCACCTGGGTGCGGTAGAACAACAGCGCCGCCACCGGCGCATCAACCTGCCAGTTGGCTTGCCAATCGGCCAGGCTCGGGTTGGCCAAGTGCGGGTGATACAGGCCGACGCGTGGCAGCGGCTGTGGTTCTACCCAAGAATACTCGCGCTGTAGCCACTGGCTGGCGATGCAGTTGAATAGCTCCAACGCATTGCCCGCGCCGCCCTGTCGCAGGAACTGCCAGAGCCGCTCGGCCTCGGCCACAGGCACGTTGCTCAGGGCCATCAGCTCCGGATCGGGGTTATCGCAACCCGGCACCATAATCACCCGCGCGCCGCGCTCGGCCAGCTCGACCAGACGCTCAATGCCGTAACGCCAATAGCTGACGCCGCCGTGCACGGAAATCAGGATGACCTTGGCGTGCTGCAACACCTGCTCGACGTACAGATCCACCGAGGCGTGATTACTCAGCTGCGCCGGGCTGGCCAGGCGCAGGCTGGGGTAATCCGCCGGCAACTGCCGCGCCACCTCGGCCAGCAACGACAGGTGCGAATCGCCGGTACAGAGAATCACCAGCTCGGCCGGGGTTTGGCCGAGGTCGGCAATGCTGTCGACCGGCAACTGGCTGCCGGGCTGGGTGCGCAGCAGGTGCATGCGGGCTTAGCCTGCCAGCGCGGCGTTTAGCTCGGCTTCGATAGCGGCCTGATCCAGGGTCTGGCCAATCACCACCAGGCGAGTGATACGCGCCTCATCGGCCTGCCAGGCGCGGTCGAAGTGTTTATCGAAACGCTGACCAACGCCTTGCAGCAACAGGCGCATCGGCTTGCCGGGAATCGCCGCAAAACCCTTGATGCGCAGGATGCCGTGTTTGCTGACCGCCTCCTTCAGCGCTTGCAGCAAACGGGCCTCCTCGGCTTCAGGCAGTTCCACGTGGAACGAGGCGAATTCGTCGTGATCGTGGTCTTCATGGCCTTCCAGATCATGGTGGGTCTTGCGGCCCTCGATATGCAGCTCGGTCTCGCAGTTCAGGCCCAGCAGCACGTCCAGCGGCAGCTCGCCGCCATGGGCTTCGATGATTTTCACCGCCGGCGGCAGCTCTTCGGCCACTTCGGCACGCACCGCAGCCAGAGCGGCGGCGTCGAGCAGGTCGGCCTTGTTGAGGATCACCAGGTCGGCGCTGGCCAGCTGGTCTGCGAACAGCTCGTGCAGCGGCGACTCGTGGTCGAGATTGGGGTCGAGCTTGCGCTGCGCATCGACCTGATCGGGGAAGGCGGCGAAGGTGCCGGCGGCCACGGCCGGGCTGTCGACCACGGTGATTACCGCATCGACGGTGCAGGCGTTGCGGATTTCCGGCCAGTTAAAGGCCTGCACCAGCGGCTTGGGCAAGGCAAGGCCGGAGGTTTCAATCAGGATGTGGTCGAGCTCGCCACGGCGCGCCACCAGCTCGCGCATCACCGGAAAGAATTCTTCCTGCACGGTGCAGCACAGGCAGCCGTTGGCCAGTTCGAAGATGCGGCCGTTGGCTTCTTCTTCGCTGCAACCGATGGAGCACTGCTTGAGGATTTCGCCGTCGATGCCCAGCTCGCCGAATTCGTTGACGATCACCGCAATGCGGCGCCCGTCGGCGTGGCCGAGCATATGGCGGAGCAGGGTGGTTTTGCCGGCGCCGAGAAAGCCGGTAACGATGGTGACGGGGAGTTTGGCGAGGGTTTGCATGGCGAGTCCTGCATGACGTCGATAGAAAGACGAGCAGGAGGCGGCACAGACATGACAGCCACGGGGCGTCAGCCAACACCACCGGATCACCCCGCCCGGTTGTCGAAAGCGTGACGAGGCAGGTCTCCTGGCTCACGGTCTGCGCGTTGCGCGACCCTTCACCTTCCCGCCTGAGGCAGTGGTGTATCGAAGGGCTTTAGACCGTTCACAGTTGCGGGGGCAGCCAAGGTATCGACCTTGTTCCCTCTTAGCTTCATGGACATGCCCACGAAGAACCTCGAACGCGACAAGGCTACGCAGGCCATGACGGCCGGTCAATCGCGGTTGACCGCCGCCATTGATATCAGCGCTTGTTGCTCAGTAACGCCTGGTAGTGAGCAACTCCTCCAGTACCCGCGTGGTGGCGCGGAAGGGGATCGACATATGGTCCTCGCCCGCTTCGATCTGAAAGTCGCTGCGCAAGCCGTACTGCGAGAGGTTTTCCATACGCAGTTGCAGGGAGCGCACATCCTGAATTTCCTGGGGCATTTCGCGGTCACCGGTCAACATGGTCAGGCTGCTATGCGTCAGATCGAGCTTGCCGGCATGCGCCTGCTCGGTGAACGCGCGCTCGTGTGCCAGCAGGTAGCGGTCGCGCCACCACAGGCTCGGGCTGATGGCGACCACATGCTGAAACAGCGCCGGGCGGGTGAACAGCGTGTAGATGCCGAACATACCGCCGAAGGACCAGCCGACCAGGCTGCGCTGGTCCTGATCGACCTTGAAGCGCGCGTTAACCTTGGGCATCAGGCGTTGCTCGATAAAGTCGAGAAACAGGTCCTGGCCACCCTGCGGCGGTTTGTTGCGCTCGGGCAACTGCGGCGGCGAGAGGTCAAAGGCGCGGCGGTTGAAGTCATAGGGCGTATCGCTGGGGTAGCCGATGGCCACCAGGATCGAGCCCTTCCAGCGCTCCTGCGCGCGCTTGGCAGCGTGGAAGGCCGGGAAGAGCGCATTGCCATCCACCATATAGATCACCGGATAGCCGCCGGTATAGGGCACATCGCCCTCCGGCAGGCTGATCATGATGCGGTAATTGCGGCCCTCGGCACTCTGCATCGCCCATTGCTCGGTGCCATCGAGGGCCACCGGTTCGGCCTGGGCGACATTCACGCCACCCAGCAGCACAAGTGCGGTCGCCGCGCTGCGCAGCCAGTTCACGGCGCTCACCAGGTGTAACTCAGGCTGGTGACCACACTGCGCGCCTCGCCGCGATAGCAGTAGCCGTCCTGACAGTTGATGTAGCGCTTGTCAGTCAGGTTGCGGGCATTCAGGGCAAGGCGCACGCCGTCCAGACTGGAGCCGAAGTCGTAGTGCACGCCGGCATCGAACAGGGTGTAGTCCTCGTTCTTCGCGGTGTTCTCGCCGTTGCCATAGGTGCTGCCGGTGTAGCGCGCACCAGCGGATACACCGAGGCCGAACGGCAAGCTGTAGTTCAGCCAGAGCGAAGTGAGGTGACGTGGCGTGTTCTTCGGTGCCTTGCCTTTGAAGTCGCTGTCCTTGGTCACTTCGGCGTCGTTGAAGCTGTAGCTGGCGCTCATGCGCAAACTGTCGGTCAGGTCGGACACAGCTTCCAGCTCCAGGCCGCGGGAAACCTGCTCACCCGTCTGCACCTGGAAGCTGGCATTGTTCGGATCACGGGTCGACACATTGCTCTGGGCCAGATGGTAGAGCGAAGCCGTGAGCATCGTGCTACTGCCCAGCGGCTGATACTTGAGGCCGACTTCGTATTGCTCGCCTTCGCTCGGTTCAAACAGCTTGCCACCAAACTCAGCGCCGCTCTGCGGCAGGAACGAGGTCGCATAGCTGGCGTAGGGTGCCAGACCATTGTCAAACAGATAGAGCGCGCCGACCGAGCCAGTGGTGGCGGAGTTGCTGATCTTGGTGTTGACGTCCTCGCCCCACACATAGCCATTGGTACGCGCATGCACCCAGTCGCGACGCAGGCCGGCGGACAGGCGCCAACGGTCGATTTCGATTTGATCTTGCAGGTACATGCCGGCGCGGTGCTCCAGGCCTTCGCGGTCGACCAGAACGTTGTCGGGATCGGAGATCGGCTGATGGTAATCCGGTGCATTGAGATCGAGTGACGGTGCAGTACCAGAGGCATACACCAGTTCAGTATCGAGCCAGGCATAGTCCACGCCGCTGACCAGCGTGTGCTGCAGATTGCCAGTGGCGAAGCGACTGATCAGACGGGTATCGGTGGACAGCGTGGACATATCCTCATAGCTACCTGCGGTGCTCCGAGGAAGAATTTTGTCGACGCTCGCCACCCCAACATCCAGGTATTGATTGGTGGTGTCCAACTGACCGTAACGCAGGTTCTGCTGCAGGCTGAAGGTTTCGTTGAAGGCGTGCTCGAACTCGTAGCCTACCGTCCACTTGCGCTGCTCGAGCTTGTCGAAGTACTCGTCGCCCTGCCAGGTGTTGGTGAGGTGATCACCATCCCGATAGAGCATCGGCGACGCAGCCGTCTGCCGTTCCTGATACTGGGCCAGCAGCGTCAGGCTGGTATCCGGGTCGATCTGCCAGCTCAACGAAGGCGCCAGCAGCCGCGTGTTGTTGTCCATCTGCTCAATGGAGTACTCGGCATCGCGATAGATGCCCACGGTGCGGACCAGTACATCACCCGCCTCATCCAGCTTGCCGCCGATGTCGAACTGGCCCTGGCGGTGGTTGTAGTTGCCGGCCTGCACCTCGACCTGGTTTTTCGCCAGCAGGCTTGGCCGCTTGCTCACCCGATTGACCATACCACCGGGGCTAATTTGCCCGTAGAGCACGGAAGCCGGGCCTTTGAGTACTTCGATACGCTCCAGGCTGTAGGCCTCGATGGAAGGCAAGGCTAGCCAGCCACTGCCAGCCTGGCGCAGACCATCGAGAAAGTCGGCGGACTGCGTTGTCTCGAAACCACGAACGTTGATGGTGTCGAAACGCGGATCCAGGCCCGAGCCCCCGACTCGCACGCCCGCCGTATAGGCGACCGCATCTTCGACCCGATTTACCTTGCGGTCAGCCATCTGCTCGGCAGTCACCACGCTGATGCTCTGGGCAGTCTCCAGAATCGGCTTGTCGCTTTTCGTCGCACTGCTGGCGTTACTGGCGAAATAACCCGGCACCGGGGCGAAGGCACTCTGCGTCGCCGTCGCGTTGATGGTCATGGGTTCCAGTTGATAGCTGTCGTCGGCCTTGATCAGGCGGATCACGTAACCGGATGCGGTCTTTTCGGCGACCAGGCCGGTGCCGCCTAACAGCTGCGCCAGCCCTTCTTTCAGTGAGCCGCCCCCTGCCACGCCCCGGCTGCTCAAGCCGCGGACCATATCCGGGGAGTACGACAGGATGATTCCCGCATGCTCGGCGAAGAGGCTGAGTGTTTGATCCAGCGGCCCGGCCGGAACATTCGGCGCAGCCACGCTGGCAGCCGGCTCAGCAGCGTGGGTCGACAGGCTCGCCGTCCCTGCGAATAGCGCCAGGCCCAGGCAGACGGCAGCAGACAAAATACGCGGCTGAAGTTGAAATGGCAGTGGTCTGGCAGAACGCATGAAGGGTATCCATTGAGGGAATGATCTCCCTTAACCGGATGAGTCGCAGAAGTCCGACAGTTTATTTATGCGACCGGCACGATGCGGACCCACCAACGCGTGCGCTCGACTATTGCCACTGGCAGCAGATGGGTAATGTTGCGCAGCATCAGCTCCGGTTGATCGAGGCGAAACACCCCGGAAAGCCGCAGATCGGCCACCGCCGGGTCATAGCCCAGCCAGCCCTGGCGGTAGCGCCCGGCCTCGGCGAGAAAGTCGGCCAGGCGGATATCGTTGACCAGCAACAGGCCACGCGCCCAGGCAAAAGGATCGAGCGGGCCCTTACCGAGCTCGCTCATAGTCGTCGCCGAAACCCCCAGCCCTTCGCCGGCCTGCAGCCAGCGCTGTCCCGCCTCGGTGGCAACCAGCACTTCGCCGCGCTCGACGCGAACCTCGCTGTAGCCGTCGCGTTCGCGCACCAGCACCCGCGCCTGGCGCCCCCGGCATTCGGCGAAACGGCACTGCAGCTGCCATTGCGCGCCCTCCACCAGCACTTCACCCGCACGTAGCAGCAGCTGCTGCCCTTGCACATCCAGAGCACTGCCCGTATTGAGCTGCACCTGAGTGCCATCACCCAGCCTGACGCGACGGCTCTCGCCGGTGGCCGTGGCAAAGTCGGCACGCCAGGCCGGCGGCGTGCTGGTGGCCAGGAGCGTCGCGCTGCCCGCTGTCAGACCGAAGCCGAGCAGCTTGAGCATGCGCCGCCGACTCAGATCGGCTTCAGCGCGTTGCAGCAGAGGGATGGTTTCTCTGGCAGCCGGCAGATGGCTGACCTGAAACAGCCCGGCCATCTGCTGCAAACGTTGCCAGGCCTGTTGATGAAGCTCGTCTTGATTTAGCCAGTCCTGCAACTGCCGGCGCAGCTCGGCACTGTCGGCATGAGCGCGCAAACGCATCTGCCACTCGATAGCCGTGCAGACGATGGGCTCAGGCAAACGCTCGGCCGCGCTCACTGCTCGACCTCGAAACACAGGCGATAGCAGTGCAGCAAGGCACTGGCCACATGGCGCTCAACGGTGCGGCTGGAAACCCCCAACTGCTGCGCCACTTGCGCATGGCTCATCTCGCCGAGCTGATACAGCAGAAAGGCCTGGCGTACCGCCGGTTTAAGACCATCGAGCATTTGCGCGATGCGCTCTAGAGACTGCAGCGCCTCATGGCGAACTTCCGGCGAGGGATAACTCGACTCGGGCACCTGCGCCAGCGCTTCGAGATAGGCGCGCTCCAGCGCATCACGGCGCCAGTGATCGATCACCAGCGCGCGAGCAATACGCGTCAGCAAGGCGCGCGGCGCGCGATTGTTGATCGGCTGGCCACGCACCAGCAAACGCACAAAGGTGTCCTGAACCAGATCCGCCGCCTGCTGCGAACAACCAACCGAACGCCGCAGCCAGCCATGCAGCCAGCCGCGATGCGTGCCGTAGAGCACGTCGAGAGAAATGATCGAATCCGTTTCAGGTAGCGACATCGCGCGGCCCAAGCCAACCAGGGGTGAACTACGCCACAGATAAGCATGGCAACCGCGCGCACATTAATCGCGAATCGTTCCCATTTCAACTGCTAACAAGCTGCAAGCGCCTTAAACTCAGCGGCCTAAGACAAGCGGCTCTCCAGGTACAGCGCATGGCGGTTGACCGCTGCCGGTCGCCATGTTGAGCTACGCCGCCGCACACACCGAGCGCCGCAGATGATCCCCAGCAACGCCTCTCGCCGCCCCGCTGCCGCCATTCAGGTAGTCGCCGGGTTGGGCTGCCGCAGTGGCTGCAACGTGGAGGATTTATTCAGCCTGCTGCTGAACAGCCTGCAGGCGCTGGATCTGGCTGTGGATAACCTGGCGGGATTGGCCAGCATCGCGCACAAGCGCGACGAGCCGGGCCTGCTGGCATTGGCCGAACGCCTTGGTCTACAGCTGAGCTGCTTTAGCGCAGCCGAACTGCAGCCTTATCAGCACGATATTCAAGGCTCGCCGCTCACCCTGGCCGCCACTGGCAGCCCGGCCGTCGCCGAACCCTGCGCCCTGGCCCTGGCTGAACGCCTGAGCGGCAATGCTGCCCGCCTGCTCGGCGAGAAAACCCGTAACGCCAGCGCCACCTGCGCCCTGGCGTCGATTGCACCCAAGGATGTGTCATGACCGTTTACTTTATCGGCGCCGGCCCCGGCGACCCCGAGCTGATCACCCTCAAAGGCCAGCGCCTGCTGTGCAGCTGCCCGGTGATTCTCTATGCCGGCTCGCTGGTACCGGCAGCGGTGCTCGAAGGCCACAGCGCCGAGCAGGTGATCAACACCGCCGAGCTGCACCTGGATGAAATCATCGAGCTGATTCGCCAGGCCCACGACAAAGGCCAGGATGTGGCACGCGTGCACTCCGGAGACCCGTCGCTGTATGGCGCGATTGGCGAGCAGATCCGTCACCTGCGCCGGCTGGGCATTGCCTTCGAGATCATCCCTGGGGTGACTGCCACTGCGGCGTGCGCTGCCCTGCTGGAAAGCGAACTGACCCTGCCCGAGGTGTCGCAGACGCTGATTCTCACGCGCTACGCGAGCAAGTCGAACATGCCAGCGGGCGAGGCACTGGGCGATCTGGCGCGCCATGGCGCGACCATGGCCATCCACCTGGGCGTGGTGCATCTGAGCAAGATAGTCACTGAGCTGCTGCCGCATTACGGCGCGGATTGCCCGATTGCCGTGGTCCATCGCGCCAGCTGGCCGGATCAGGATTGGGTCAGCGGCACCCTGGCCACCATCGAGGAACAGGTGCGCGCCAAGGGCTTTCGCCGCACCGCGCTGATCCTCGTCGGCCGCGTGCTGCACGCCGAACAGTTCGCCGACTCGGCGCTGTACAACGCCGAGCATCGGCATCTGTTCAGGTCGGCAGAGGACTGAGCCGCAGGCAGTCGGCCAAGCTTATCGGCGCAATACGCGCCGCGTGAGCAGCAACAGATCATCCAGCGCCGGCACACTGGCCAATAACACCAGCAGCAAAGCCAGCGGCACGGTGGCGATATAACCCAGGTGGTTGAAACCCAGTGCGCCGATCACCCCACCAAGGAAGAAGTACAGCGCCAACAGGCTGAGCACCAGTAGGCGTTGGCGGTCGGCCATCACCCGAGCGATCTCAGGGCCGCGCGTGCGGTTCCAATAGAACAGCTTGCCTAGCTCGATACCGATGTCGGTGATGATTCCGGTGATATGGGTGGTGCGGATTTCCGCCCTGGAGAGTTTGGTAATCAGCGCGTTCTGCAGGCCCATG
>DASRUM010000245.1:0-4974 GCA_035655415.1 Pseudomonas sp. | reverse complement strand
GATCACGGCAACCGCTTTCGGCTTGACGTGGTCAGCGATGAAGTTGCCAGCGGTTGGGCCTTGCAGGCTGTCCAGACCGATGGTGCGGAACACCAGCTCGTAACCGCGAGCGGTGATGTCCGGGCTGGTGGAAGCCGCGGTAACCATCAGGATGCCTTCGTCTTCGTAGATGTCAGACGCTGGCTGAGTGGAGCTGGAGCAGAGGTGGCCAACTACGAATTTAACTTCGTCGTTGACGATCTTGTTAGCAACGGCAACCGCTTGCTTCGGATCGCAGGCGTCGTCGTACACCACGCCCTCGAGCATTGCACCGTTTACCCCGCCGGCCTTGTTGATCTGCTCGATAGCCATTTTGGCACCGATGAACTGCATTTCGCCGTATTGCGCGACGGCGCCGGTGACTGGGCCTGCCAGGCCAATTTTGATGGTGTCAGCCGCTACCGAGTAGCTGGCGACGCCAGCCATGGCCATGGCGGCAAACAGTTTGGAAATCTGCTTAGTAGCCTTGTTCATAGTGCTCCACTCTTATTGGTTTTGATTGTTGTAGTTCTGGCGGCCAAAGCTGCAGAACCGGGTTATTCCCCGGTCATCCACCCGGCAACTGTACCGGTGCAGTGTAGAGCGCAGCTTTGCGGCTTGAAAAGCGGCTTGCTGGGGGCAAAACCCTGGGGTGTCGCTTTAACGCAATAAACGTATAGAAAAACGGCGTGTCTTGATCGCCGTTGGCAACGTCGCGAACAGCGTTGCGAATTTGCCAGCGGGCTGGTCGGCGCTATCATGGCGGCCGGTTAAAAAAGCGGCCATCCATGACAGAACAACCTAGCACCCTCTATGCCAAGCTGCTTGGTGAAACTGCAGCTATTACCTGGCAGGAGCTGCAACCTTTCTTCGCCCGTGGCGCCTTGCTGCTGGTCGACGGCGCCCAGGATCTGATCGAAGTGGCGCAGGCCGTGGCGCAGAACGATGAGGGCAAAGTCGCCGCCTGGCTGGCCGCAGGTACCTTGAGCAAGGCTGACGCCAGCCGCGCCGAAGACCTGCTAAACCGCGATCCAGAGCTGTGGGCGGTGGTCGTGGCGCCCTGGGTGCTGGCGCAGGAACGCATCGAACGCGCGCCGTTGCACTGATCTGGCGCATGCACCACGCATCATCCTGGGTAGCTATGCTGGCAGCACGACCAACTGATTGCGGGAGCTGCCAACATGTTTGAACCTGGACATTTGCATCGCGCCAATACCTTGGCCACGGCCGAGACGCCGCTGTTCAGCGTCGACCTTCATTATGAAGTACGCCAGGACCCGACCGAAGGCCCGATGTTGCATATGCGCATGCAGGGGCAGGTGGACGGCAAGGCGTTTGAAGAGATATTCGAGCTGCACCGTGATACTGCCTACAACTTCGCCAGCGTGGCCACGCGCTTGGCACACAAGCATGGCCTGCCGACCAACAGCAGCCTGATCATGCGCAGCCATGCCGAGTACGACCTGATGTTCGAAGACATTCGCGCCAAGCTCGGTGCGCACAGCGGCGAGCCGGTCAATCTCGATCATCTGGAAAAAGACGGCCTGTAGGTCGTTGCTCGGGCGTTGACTGGCGGGACAGGTTCCGGCGCCGCTAGGTTAAGATGGCGGCCATCAATGAGTCGGAGTCTGCCTATGTCCACCTCCCTTCCTGCTTTGGCATTTGCTGGTATTGGCCTGATGGGCCTGCCCATGACCCAGCGCCTGCTGGCTGCCGGTTATCCGCTGAGTGTGTGGAACCGTTCCCCTGATAAGTGCGCACCGCTGCAGGGGTTGGGCGCGCAAACGGTGGACAGCCCGGCGCAGCTCTGTGCTCGGGCAGATATCGTGATGCTTTGCCTGGCCAACACCGAGGTGGTGCGCGAGGTGGTGTATGGCCCAGGCGGCATTGTGGAAACGGCCAAACCTGGCCAGCTGCTGGTGGACTTCTCCAGCCTGGAGCCGGCGGCCACTCGCGAAATGGCCGCTGAACTGCATGCTCGTTGCGGCATGCATTGGGTCGATGCGCCTGTCTCTGGCGGCACACCGGGCGCTGCCAATGGCACGCTGGCGATCATGGCCGGTGGCCGGGTTGAGGATGTCGAGCGGGTGCGGCCGATTCTCGCGCATCTGGGGCAACGTCTGACGCGCATGGGCGATGTTGGCGCGGGCCAGGTGACCAAGGTGTGCAACCAAATGATCGTTGCTTGTAATGCGCTGGTAATCGCCGAAGTGGTGGCGCTGGCTGAGCAGGCTGGGGTCGATGCCCGCCTGATCGCGCCAGCGCTGGCCGGCGGTTTTGCCGACTCCAAGCCGCTGCAGATTCTTGCGCCGCAGATGGCCGATAGCCAGTTTGAACCGGTCAAATGGCATGTGCGCACTCTGCTTAAGGACCTCGATACGGCGGTCAAACTGTCGCAGCAAGTCGGCTCGGCCACGCCGCTCAGCGGTCTGGCCGCGCAACTGATGCGTCAGCACGGCAGCCAGGGCAATCTGCAGCGTGACCCGGCGACCCTGGTGCAGCTGTATCTGAAGCCACAGCATCAAGAGTCACAGCCATGAAGATCGCGGCCAACCTGTCGCTGCTGTTTACCGAGTTACCGCTGATCGACCGAATAGTGGCCGCCGCCGCTGCGGGCTTTGATGGCGTGGAAATCCAGTTTCCCTACGAGTTGCCGGCCGTTCGCCTAAAAGAGGCGTTACAGGCTGCCGACATGCCGCTGCGCCTGATCAACCTGCCGGCCGGTGACCTGATGAGCGGCGGACCCGGACTGGCTGCCGTGCCTGCGCGACAGGGCGAGTTTGATGAGGCGCTGCAGCAGGCGCTGACTTACGCCGCCATGGTGCGACCGGCGCTAGTCAATGTGCTGCCCGGATGTCTGGCTGACGGCGTTGAGCCTGAGCAGGCGCTGGCCTGTTTGATCGACAACCTACGCAAGACCGCCGAGGCCTTTCAGCTATTGGGCATTGGTGTGGTGGTGGAGGCGATCAATCCGCTGGATATGCCGGGCTTTCTGATCAACACCCCGGCGCAGCTGGATGCCCTGCTCAAGGCTTTGGCCCATCCCAATCTGGCTGCGCAGTACGACCTCTACCATATGGCGCGCCAGGGGCTGGATGTGCAGGCGGGTATCGCGTTGCTGGCCGGGCGTATCGGCCATGTGCAGTTTGCCGATTACCCTGGGCGCGGTGCGCCAGGCACTGGCGAGCTGCAGTTTGCGCCGCTGCTGACGGCTTTGCGTGACAGTGGTTATCAGGGCTGGCTGGCGGCCGAGTATCGACCGGGAGAGGCTGGCACCCAGGCCAGCCTGGGCTGGCTTGAGGAATGGCGAGCGACTTGAGGCGTTAACCTGCAACCCGGTTGACCTCGGGTTGCAGGTTGCTGTGGCTTACTCGGGCTTGTCTTCGGTGTACTTATTAAGCGAGATAACCCGGGTTTTGCCGATACGGTGGCGGTAGATCTCGCGCAGGTACTTGATGGCCTTTTTCACGCTGTCGCGTGACAGGCGGATGTCGTTGATCGAGACGAACTTGTCCTGATCGTGGATCAGCTCGCGGTACTTCTTCTCGTACATCGGCTTGATCGCGTACCAGTTGGTGTCGAGGATCTTCGCTGGGTTTTCGTATTCGTTGAGCATGGCGTCGACCCGCGCTTCGTCAAACTTATCGCTCATGATGAAATCGAGAATGGCGTTGTCCAGGCTCTCATCGAAGCGGTGCGGGTCGCGGGCGAAGCAGCGCTTGATAAAGGCCACGATCAGGGTCAGGAAATCGTCCGACAGGCACGGGCTCTTGGCGATCAGGGTGGTCAGCGAGAGGTTGGCCGAGGCACCGATCACCAGCGCATAGCGCTTCAGCGTGGTGTTGGGGAACAGGCTGTTGAGGTGGGTCTTGAGCCGGTTCAGGTCCATATAGGACAGCTTGTAGTCTTTCGGCAGCGAGACGATCGACACCACCGAGGAGCAGTTCTTGAAGAAGTGCAGGTCGCTGAGTTTCGCGGCGTTGTAATTGGATTTTTTGTATTCCTCCAGCGCTTCGCGGTAACGCTTGGACTCGATCGGCAGCAGGCTGATGCCCTCGATAGCCTGGGTCACTTTGTTGAAGTGCGGCAGGTCGATGGAGCGGAAGAACAGGTCGTCGATATTCAGTCGCGACGGCTCCTTGTCCAGCACGCGGAACTTGTCCAGCGCGGCGGCGCTTTGCTCCGGCACCACTGATTCGGCATAGGCCACGGCCACCGGGCCGGCCAGGCTCATAAACAGGTCGTTGGCGTCCAGGCGAATGGTTTCGCCGATGTCGATGCCGGCGCGGCGGAAGTAGTTCTGGTCGTAGTCGGTAGTCACCGCCTGGGCGGTGAGGATGTTGAAGATCTGCTGCGAGATGTACTGGTTGGCGTGACGCTCCATGGCGTTGACATCGATGTTCTGGATATTGCCGTCATCGCTTTCTTCGGCGTAACGCATGATGTCGTTCGAGATCAGCATCATGGCGTTCCATGGGCGGATGCGGCGCATCACGCTTTCTTCGCTGTTCTCTTCATTGTCGAAGTTGTAGGAGAAGTCCCACTCTTCGGCGAGGTACTTGCACAGCAGGCGGCCGGCGTTGATGTGCAGGGCCTCGGACATCTCGCTGCGCTGGTCGGAGATGTTCGGCAGGATGCAGATGCCGCTGGTGAAGATTGGCTCGAAGACGAAGCTGTGGTCGCGGTTCTCCGGGCTTTCGTCGAAGTTCTTGGTGTCGAAGGTCTTGCTCATATAAGCGAACTGCTGCGCCAGGCCGAACTCCGAAGCCATGCCCGAGCCGGTGCCGCCGCCGGCGCTGAAAATGTAGAAGTACAGGCGCGACTGGTTGGCCTTGATGCCGCAGGAGTCGATCAGGTAGCTGTGAATAAACTTCCAGTCTTCGTTGGTGAAGCGCTGGGTGTCCTTGTTGAGGATTATCTTGGCCAGGTACTGGCCGAGGATCGGCGCGTTACCGG
>DASRUM010000244.1:0-7698 GCA_035655415.1 Pseudomonas sp. | reverse complement strand
CTGCTCCCAAAGCAGGCGCGCTACCGGACTGCGCTATACCCCGATGAAAGATTGGCTCCGCGACCAGGACTCGAACCTGGGACCCAATGATTAACAGTCATTTGCTCTACCGACTGAGCTATCGCGGAACTACTTGCTTCCTTTTCTCATAAACAGGAGCCGGTTGTTAAATCGATTCCCGTGTCTGAGGCGCGCCATTTTACGTTTCCGCGCGCGCCTGTCAACCCCTTAAATTGCTTTTAGTACAATGATTTGCAGCTGCGTGAGCGGCTGCTATATCTTCCCTATGTCTGTATTCATTGCAGGACGCACCAGCCGTAAGGCTCCAGCCAGGAAAGTCCATGAGCAACCAGGGCATACCGCCAAACCCACCCGGCTCAACGCAGACGCTTGCCAGCCGCGGCATCCAGCCGCGCTTCGGCGACCTGGTGCAAAGCTGTCGAAAACTGGTGATGAACCGCCTGGCCGAACACCTCACCGGGGTCTTCGCCCAAGTCGACGACACACTCTTTGAGTGCGCCGAAAAAGCCGAGAACAATCAGGTGCAAACCCTGTTCTTCGACAACATGCGTGAGATCCGCAGGCAGCGCCCTCAGATAGAACGCAGCTACCACCAGCAGATCGCGCAGAACTTCTCCGACTTCCTCGAAGGCAAACTCAAGCCGCCGCCCAGCGCCAGCGAACTGGACGCCGAGCACATGGCTCTGGTGCAGAACGAGGATTATGAAGAAAGCCTGCAAGTCACCAATATGGTCAGCCGGGTCAAAGCACGCTGCGCGCAACCGCTGTTTGCCCTGGAACAGCGCCTGGCGCTGCTGAATAACGGTCAGAAGCTCGGCGAGGACATCAACCCCTTCGGCCCGCAGATGATTGCCCAGGCCCTTCGCGATGCCCTGACGCCCTGCCCGTTTCCGCTACGTATAAAAGTCATCCTTTATACGTTGTTTGACACGCACGTCATGCAGAGCCTGGACAGCATCTATGCCGCGCTGAATCAGCGCCTGATTGATGCCGGCGTACTGCCTAATCTGAAGTACACCGCGCAGCGCAACAACCCGCCACCGACACGCCCCAAGAACACGCCCACCACACCGACCGAACATGCGCCAGAAAGCAGCGCCAGCAGCAAAAGCCAGGGCACTGCAGCTGCCATGCAAACACCTGGGCAAACCTACAACGCTGGCAGCACAGACTTGAACGGCCCACCACCGAGTGACCCGCAGGAGTTACTCGGTAGCCTGGCGACCTTGCTGGGCGAACACCGCCAACGTGACATTGACGCGCCGCTGCTTGGCGGCACCCGCAGCATTGCCAGCTTCACCCCGCGCGAAGCGACCAGCACCTACAGCGCCTCGGCCCTGCTGGATGCACTCAACCGCATGCAGCAGCAATCGGCCAACGACCTGGCGCAGCGCCTGAGTCGCCCACAGCAAGTAGAAGGTCTCAAGGCGGATCTGCAACAACAGCTGGAAGCGCACAGCGAGCTGCCAGGGCAGCAAAAAGTTTCCGACCAGGAAGCTGACGTAATCGACCTGGTCGGCATGCTGTTCGACTTTATCCTCGACGACGACAACCTGCCCGACAGCTGCAAAACCACCCTATCCCACCTGCACACGCCCTATCTTAAAGTGGCGCTGCAGGACAAAGCGCTGTTTACCCAGCACCATCACCCTGCTCGCCGCCTGCTCAATGCCATGGCCCAGGCCGGCGTGCTGTATGGCGGCGAAGGCGATGAACGCGGCCTGCTGGCCAAGATGCAGTGGGTGGTCGAGCGGGTTATCCATGACTTCTTCGGTGACCTACAACTGTTTGACGGCCTGCTGGAAGAGTTCAACGAATTCGTGGCCACCCTCAGGCATAAAGTCGAGCTGCGCGAACGTCGCGCGGTGGAAGCTGCCAAAGGTCGCGACAAACTGCTCGGCGCGCGCCAGCATGCGGTCGAGGTGATCGCCAATAGCCTGCACAATCGTCAGCCACCGACCATCATCCGCAACTTCCTCGAACTGACCTGGGCCGACGTGCTGGTATTTGTGCTGCTGCGCAATGGCGATCAGAGCCCAGAATGGCAACGCGCCTGTGACGCGGCCGAGCAACTGGCCTGGAGCGGCACACTGCTAGACGAAGCAGGCCGTGAACGCCTGCAGAAATTGCGCGTGCCGCTGCTCGAAGACCTGCGCAAAGGCCTGGAACTGCTCGGCGGCTACCACGAAGACGGCATCCGCCGCCTGCTGCAGGACCTGGTGGCCTGCCAGCACGCCGTACAGGCTAAACAGCCGCAGGTGGCAGCCCAACTCAAACCAACGCTGCCAGAGAGCCCATTGGGCGCCATGCTTGGCGAAGACGCCGCACTGGCCACCCTGGCGCCGCGCGAATCGACACTTTCGCCCCGCGCCCAGTCGCTGGCCAAGGAACTGGGGCATATCGAGTTCGGCACCTGGTTCGAGTTCGCCAATGGCGAGCAGGTGCGCACACTCAAGCTGTCCTGGTTCAGCCCAACAACCCGCAACTACATGTTTGTCGACCAGAGCGGCCAGCGTGTGGCAATCAAGCCACTCACCCAGCTGGCCACAGAAATGGAACAAGGGCTGGCGCGCATCGTCACCCCTGAACGAGGTGC
Source organism: Pseudomonas sp. (assembly GCA_035655415.1). Taxonomy (GTDB): domain Bacteria; phylum Pseudomonadota; class Gammaproteobacteria; order Pseudomonadales; family Pseudomonadaceae; genus Aquipseudomonas. The sequence goes on along the minus strand of DASRUM010000244.1, from coordinate 5,081 downwards.
ACCGCTGGTGGACCGCGCCCTTACCGCCATTTACCGCGTGCTTCAGCGCTTTACCGGGCGCACGGCTGAGCCCCAAGAATAAGGAACTCCTATGGATGACGAACGTCGCCTGCACAGCCGGCATAACGCCGACGTGCAGCTGGAAGTCTTCGACTTGCACACCGGGCAGCGCCTGGGTCGCGTGGTCGACCTGTCCGCCGATGGTTTTATGCTGTTCAGCGACACCCCGCTGACCGCCGACGAGTTGGTGGAGTGCCGCCTGGTGAGTGAGCAGGAGGTTGAGGGCGTTTGCGAAATCACCCTGGGGGCCGACTGCCTATGGAGCCGCCCTGGCGCCGACGGCCAGCATTGCTGGGCAGGCTTTCACATCATTGACCTGGCCGAAGATCAGGCGGCCGCGCTGGAAATCCTACTCAAGCACCTGTAATCCAGCTCCATAAAAAACACCCCGGTCAGCGCAAACTGAACCGGGGTGTTTTTTATTCGGCAGCCTTAATGCCACCGGCAGCGCTTAGCCGAAGACGATCTCATCACCCTCAACCCTGCCCGTCACAGTAGTGCCAGGGGCGAATTTTCCAGCCAGAATCAGCTGCGCCAGAGGGTTCTCGATCCAGCGCTGCACGGCACGCTTGAGAGGGCGCGCGCCGTAGACCGGGTCATAGCCGACGGCGATCAGTTTATCCAAGGCCTCATCGGACAACTCCAGGCTCAGCTCGCGTTCAGCCAGACGCTGACGCAAACGGCCCAGCTGGATTTGTGCGATACCGGCAATTTGATCGCGAGCCAGCGGTTCGAAGATCACCACCTCGTCGATCCGGTTGATAAATTCCGGGCGGAAGTGCGTGCCCACCGCATCCATCACCGCCGCACGCTGCGCCTCGCGATCACCGACCAGCTCCTGAATCTGCGTGGAGCCGAGGTTGGAGGTCATCACGATCACGGTGTTCTTGAAGTCTACGGTACGGCCGTGGCTGTCGGTCAGGCGGCCATCTTCCAGCACCTGCAACAGCACGTTGAACACATCCGGGTGGGCCTTCTCCACCTCATCCAGCAGGATCACCGAATAGGGTTTACGGCGTACGGCCTCGGTCAGATAGCCACCCTCCTCGTAACCGACATAGCCCGGCGGCGCTCCGATCAGCCGCGCCACGGAATGCTTCTCCATAAACTCGGACATATCGATACGCACCAGCGCCTCCTCGGTATCGAAGAGAAATTCGGCCAGCGCCTTGCACAGTTCGGTCTTACCGACCCCGGTAGGACCAAGAAAGAGGAACGAACCGCTCGGCCGATTCGGGTCGGACAGCCCGGCACGAGAGCGCCGCACTGCGTTGGCCACCGCGACCACGGCTTCGTTCTGACCGATGACCCGCTGATGCAGCAGACCTTCCATCTTCAGCAACTTGTCGCGCTCGCCTTCGAGCATTTTGCTCACCGGAATACCGGTCCACTTCGACACCACTTCGGCGATTTCTTCCTCGGTGACCTTGCTGCGCAGCAGCTGGTTTTCGCTCTTGCCGTGCTGATCGACCATCTGCAGGCTGCGCTCCAGGTCCGGAATAATCCCGTACTGCAGCTCCGCCATGCGATTGAGATCACCCTTGCGCCGCGCCGCTTCCAGCTCCTGGCGGGACTGCTCGATTTTCTGCTGAATCTGCGCGGAACCCTGCACCTCGGCCTTCTCCGACTTCCAGATTTCCTCCAGGTCAGCGTACTCACGCTCCAGGCGAGCGATGTCTTCGTTGAGTTTGGCCAGGCGCTTGATCGCCGCCTCGTCGTCTTCCTTCTTCAGCGCCTGGGCTTCAACTTTAAGCTGAATCAGCCGCCGCTCCAGGCGGTCTAGCACCTCAGGCTTGGAGTCGATCTCCATACGGATGCGACTAGCCGCCTCGTCAATCAGGTCGATGGCCTTGTCCGGCAATTGGCGGTCAGTGATATAGCGGTGCGACAGCTTGGCTGCGGCGATGATCGCGCCGTCGGTAATAGCCACCTTGTGATGCACCTCGTAGCGTTCTTTCAGGCCGCGGAGGATGGCGATGGTGTCTTCTTCGCTCGGCTCATCAACCAGCACCTTCTGGAAGCGCCGCTCCAGCGCCGCATCCTTTTCGATGTACTGACGGTATTCATTGAGCGTGGTCGCACCAACGCAATGCAGTTCACCGCGCGCCAGGGCCGGCTTGAGCATATTGCCGGCGTCCATCGAACCTTCGCCCTTACCGGCGCCGACCATGGTGTGCAGCTCATCGATAAACAGGATGATCCGCCCTTCCTGCTTGCTCAGCTCATTGAGCACGGCTTTCAGGCGCTCCTCGAACTCACCACGGAACTTGGCCCCGGCAATCAGCGCGCCCATGTCCAGCGACAGCACACGCTTATCTTTGAGGCCATCCGGCACTTCGCCGTTGATGATGCGCTGCGCCAAGCCTTCGGCAATCGCAGTCTTGCCCACACCCGGCTCACCGATCAGCACCGGGTTGTTCTTGGTGCGGCGCTGCAATACCTGGATGGTGCGGCGGATCTCATCGTCACGGCCGATCACCGGATCGAGCTTGCCTTCTTCGGCACGCTTGGTCAGATCAACGGTGTACTTATCCAGGGCCTGGCGGTTTTCCTCGACGTTCGGATCATTTACCGCATCGCCGCCACGTAGGTTGGTCACGGCGTTTTCCAGCGCCTTGCGGCTGACGCCCTGCCCCAGCAGCAACTTGCCCAGCTTGGTGCTCTCGTCCATCGCGGCGAGCAACACCAGCTCGCTGGAGATAAATTGGTCGCCCTTCTGCTGCGACAGGCGATCGGCCTGATTGAGCAGGCGGGCCAGATCCTGCGATAGATTGACGTCGCCGGACGGATTCTGGATTTTGCCCAGCTGATCCAGCTCCTTGCCCAAAGCCAGACGCAGGCTGTTGACATCAAAACCGACCTGCATCAGCAGCGGCTTGATCGAGCCGCCCTGCTGCTCAAGCAGTGCCTGCATCAGGTGCAGCGGCTCAATGGCCGCATGGTCCAGACCAACGGCCAGGGACTGCGCATCGGATAGCGCGAGTTGCAACTTGCTGGTTAAACGATCAATACGCATAAACAATCAACCCTCGTGGTGGTGGCAGGCCGGCGCACTGAATCGCACCCAAACAGAAAGCCTGCGAGATGAAGAGTAGATGAGGACGATTGTGCGGGTTTCAAGCCGGGCGGCGTTGACCTGGATCATTTGCCGCAACAGTGCCGCAGACGCGGCACGTGAGGATCAGTTACCCAGCCAGATCAGGCTGGCAAAGCGCCCGGTTTGCGCCGAACGGCGGTAGGAGAAGAAACGCGGGTCGTTGAAGGTGCAAAAATCGCCGCCGTACACCGCTTCAACGCCGTAGGCGGCCAGGCGAATGCGCGCCAGTTGGTAGATATCGGCGATAAATTTGCCCGGATTGACGCTGGGCTGGAATGCTGACGCGGCTTGCACATGCTGGGCGATAAAGGCCTCACGCACCTCAGCACCCACTTCGAAGGCCTGCGGACCAATCGCCGGCCCTAACCAGACCAGCACCTCGTCCGCCGGCACCGCTAACTGATCAAGAGTGGCTTCCAGCACTCCGGCAGCCAGGCCACGCCAACCAGCATGGGCCGCCGCAACACGAGTGCCGGCACGGTCACAGAACAGCGCGGGGAGACAGTCGGCAGTCATTACCGTGCAAGCGATGCCCGGTTTGCCGGTCCAGCTGGCGTCGGCTCCAAGCACCAAAGCAGGATTGGCCTCAACAACCGCCACACCATGCACCTGCTGCAACCAAGCCGGCTTGCAACCGAGCAGGCTGACCAAGCGTTGACGGTTTTTCAGCACGGCCTTTGGGTCGTCGCCGACATGCTCGCCCAGGTTGCAACTGTCGTAAGGCGCAAGGCTCACGCCGCCTGAACGAGTAGTAACGCAGGTTTTTACTCTTGCCGGTGCGGGCCATTGCGGCGTTAGCCAGTCGTGCATCCTGTCACCCAATTCCCGGTTACCCACTCGTGTTCCGGATATTTGTCAGCCGATAAAGGCTTCACGGTCCTGGCGCAGCAGCGTCAACAACCAGACAAAGTCATCCGGTAATGGCGACTGCCATTTCATCCGCTCACCGGTAATCGGATGGTCCAGCTCAAGGAAGCGCGCATGCAAAGCCTGTCGCGGGAACTCCTTGAGGGTCTGCACCATGCTCGGGTTGGCGGCCGGCGGAATGCGGAAACGCCCGCCGTAGACCGGGTCGCCTACCAGCGGGTAGCCGATATGGCTAATGTGCACGCGGATCTGGTGGGTGCGGCCGGTTTCCAGCTTGACCCGCGCATGGGTATGCGAGCGATAGCGCTCCAGCACCCGGTAATGACTGACCGCAGGCTTGCCGCCATCGCTGACCGCCATACGCTGGCGCTGCGAGGAGCTACGGCCGATGGGGGCATTGATCTTGCCGCCGGAGGTGATCACGCCGATCACGATGCACTCGTAGATACGGCTGACCGAGCGCTTCTGCAGCTGGTCGACTAGGCGGGTCTGCGCTTCGATGGTCTTGGCCACCACCATCAGGCCGGTGGTGTCCTTGTCCAGGCGATGAACAATGCCAGCGCGGGGCACATTGATAATGTCCGGCACGTGGTGCAGCAAAGCGTTGAGCAGGGTGCCATCGGCATGCCCTGCAGCGGGATGCACAACCAGGCCAGCAGGCTTGTCGATGACCAGAATCTGCTCGTCTTCATAAACGATGTTTAGCGCGATGTCCTGGGCAATCCATTCGCCTTGGGCCTCCTGCTCGGCGTTCAACGCCAGCAGTGCACCGCCGTGGACGATGTCGCGCGGGCGCAACACCTCACCATCGACGGTCAGCAAACCCTCTTTGATCCAGGCAGACAGACGCGAACGCGAGTGCTCGGCGAACAGGAGTGCGGCGACTTGATCGAGGCGTTGACCGCCCATTTCATAGGGCACCTCGGCGTTCAGTTGAATAATCTGCTTATTAATAGAGGACATGCTCGGCAACAGAGGGGGCATAGCTTTTGGTTTCGGCTACACGCTTGTGGTTAAATACGGCGTCTTTGCCCCAGGGGTACCGGGGGCGCTCATC
>DASRUM010000243.1:0-8666 GCA_035655415.1 Pseudomonas sp. | reverse complement strand
TGGGCTGCGGCCTGGCACAGTTGTTCCAGGGCCTGCTCGAGGCGGGCCAGGCGTCTGGGCGGCAGATTGGCAGGCGGCGCGGACAGGATACTGTCGGCCGGCTCCTCGCTGCGCAGCCGTTCGGCAACCTGTTGCAGGCGGCTGGCCAGCGCTGCCGCGGCCTGGGCTTCGGGGCGCAGGTGGCAGCCCATGGCCTGGCCGGCGGCCATGATATTGAGCGAGGCCAGCAGCAGTTGGTCGAGATGGCGAAGGTGGCGGTAACCGCGCAGCGAACCGGCGGAGATGGGCCGCGCTGCGCCGTCTATATCGCTAAGCGCCTTGAGGATACGCAGTTCGGTGGCCGGGTCGGTGCCACCGCTCAGGCTTTGGGCCGCGAAGTCGACGGCATCCGCCGCCAGCGCTCGGGCCCGGTGATAGAAGTCTGCGCGGCGGGTCTTGGGGGTGAACAGCCACAGCACCAGAGTTACCGCCAGTACCCCGATCAGCGTGCACTCGACCCTGGCCAAGGCCAGCGTCCAACTGTTCTGTGGGCTCAGGGCCGAGGGGATGACCACCACCGCAGCGGTCATCCCGGCCATCAGCCAGGCATAGGCCGAGGTGCCGCGCAGCAGGTGGGTCATGCCCGCGCACAGGGCGATCACTGCGGCGAGCAGCATCAGCTGCAGCAGGGATGAGGCCTGCGTGAGTACGACGAAGCCGGCCAGTGCGCCGAGCAGGGTGCCGAGCAGGCGATAGAGCGCGCGTTCCAGCAGCAGGCCGCGGGAGGGTTGTGCCACCACCCAGATGGGCATGGCGGCCCAATAGGCATTCTGCACGTGGAGCAGGGCGGCGATGCTGAATGCCAGCCAGGCCGCCAGCGCCAGACGGGCAGCCTGGGCTGCGCCGGCCTCATCGAGACCGAGCCAGCGGGCAAAGGCGGTCAGTGGGCTGCCCTGGGTCTGCTCTGGATGCTCGATGATCAGCCCTCCAGCTGTATGCGGTAGTGGTGCTTCTTGCCCAGGCTGAGCAGCCAGCCATCACCGTCGGAGGGCAACGCCAGGTCGGCATCGACGACCGTCTCGCCATCTAGGCGCAGGCCACCGCCAGCGACCAAACGCCGAGTGGCACCGCGGGAGGGTTGCAGCTCATGCTGCTCCAGCAACTCGATCAGGGAGTAGCCTGCGGCGAGCTGGGATCTGGGCACGCTGAGGGTGGTCAACCCTTGCAGCTCGCCGCCCTGGGCGAACAGCCCCTGGGCGGTGGCTTCGGCCAGTTGCGCGGCTTCTTCGCCATGCACCAGGGCCGTCACGGCGGAGGCCAGGCGTACCTTGGCGGCGTTCAGTTGCGCGCCCTCGGCCTGGGCCAGGTTGGCAATTTCAGCCAGCGGCAACTCGGTGAACAGCGCCAGAAAGCGGCAGACATCACGGTCGTCGCAGTTGCGCCAGAACTGCCAGAAATCGAACGGTGAGAGGCGCTGCGGGTTGAGCCAGATCGCGCCCTGGGCGGACTTGCCCATCTTGCGCCCGTCGCTGGTGGTCAGTAGCGGCATGGTCAGGCCGAACAGTTGCCGGCCATCCTGACGCCTGGCCAGTTCGACGCCGTTGATGATATTGGCCCACTGGTCTGCGCCACCGAGCTGCACGCTGCAGCCATGACGTTTGGCCAGTTCGGTGAAGTCATGGGCCTGCAGCAGGGTGTAGCCGAACTCCTGGAACGACAGTGAGTGCTCGCGATCCAGGCGCTGGCGCACGGCGTCGAAGGTCAGCAGGCGGTTGATGGAAAAGTGCCGGCCGACCTGATTGAGAAACTGCAGGTAACCCATGCCGTCGAGCCAGTCGGCGTTGTCCACCACCAGGCCGTCATTGCCGGATGGGCCCAGATTCACGAAGCGGGCGAAGGTCTCGCAGATGCCGACGATATTATGCTGGATCTGCGCCTCGCTGAGCATCGGCCGGCTCTCGTCGCGAAAGCTCGGGTCGCCGATGCGCGTGGTCGCGCCGCCGATCAGCAGGATCGGGCGATGGCCAAAGCGTTGCTGCCAGCGCATCACCATCAGGCCCTGCAAATGGCCGACATGCAGGCTGTCGGCGGTGGCATCGAAACCCAGGTAAATGGTTGCGCAGCCTTGCTGCAGGTGCTCGCGCAAGCCCTCGAGATCGGTGCTCTGGTGGATAAAGCCACGTTCCTGGAGGAACTGGATGGGGTCTTGTGGGGTGTTCATGGAGGTCTCCTGGTTGGTGGTGCCCGAGGAGACAGAAATCCCATGGATCCGATCCGCCTCAGGCGGATCGGTATGCACACGGCTACCGCCCGCTGGGTGAGAGCCGGTAGCTGTAATACGGGAGGATTTTCGTTAACCTGTTCATGATTAGCAGTCTATCTACCATCCCTAGAACGTCAAGCAGTGGTATGTCGGGGCGTTCAGCTAACCCTGCCCGTAAGGACCTAAGGGTATGTGCATGCCCATCAGATCGGGGCCTGCAGCGGGCTGATTTGTTTGAGTGAGTTCAGGGGCCTGAATGCGGGTAGGCGTACACCGACAAAACGCTCGAAGGTCCGGGAGATTTCGGCATAGTCGATGTCCATCACAATCAGAACGATTCTTGAGCGTGTATCGTTTGAGGGCCAGGCCGGCAGTTGCTGCAAGGGGTGGACTATTTGCTGTACGCCATGCACCACGGTGGGTTGATCGGGGTGTTCGACGACCTTGACGAGGCCCTTGATACGCAGCAGGTTTTCCCCGCGCAGGGTTGCCATCAGTTCCAGCCAATGTGCTAGACGCGCCTCTTCGACTGGCTGATCCAGTACCAGGCAGTGGGATTGCACAGCGCCGTCGCGGTGGCTGCTCTGGATGTACCCATTCTCCGTCTGGGCCAGGTAAGCGTCTAAGTCTATAGGCTGGCGCTCTACAACGCTGAGTATGTCCTGTTCCGATACTTGGCCATGAAGTATGGCGCGCACCTCGGCGCCGGGGTTGAGGTCTGCCAGGCGCTGCTCAAGTTTGGTGATCGTGACAGGGTCAGTGAGGTCGGTTTTGCTCAGCAGCAACCGATCGGCAAGCGTCACCTGTTTGAGTGCCTCGGTATGCATATCCAGCGTGCGCATGCCGTTGACTGCATCCACCAAGGTGACCACTTGCGCGAGCCGGTAGTGAGAGGTGACCCCGGGGTCGATCATGAACGTTTGCAGCACAGGCGTTGGGTCGGCTAGCCCGGTGGTCTCGATAATCACCCGGGAGAAGGCCGGAAATGTGTGGTGCTGGCGACGCTCATACAGGTCTATCAAGGTATCGACAAGGTCGCCCCTGACTGTGCAGCACAGGCATCCGCTTTGTAGCAGTCGTAGGTTTTCGCTGACCTGCTCGACCAACAGATGATCGAGCCCGACCTCACCGAACTCGTTGATAATTACCGCTGTGTCAGCCATCTCTGGCAGTTGGAGCAGTTGGTTCAGTACCGTTGTCTTGCCGCTGCCCAGGAACCCAGTGAGTAATATCACTGGCGTGCGGGCCTCCTCTAGCGCACTCATGCGTCAACCTCGTACACCAGCTTGCCGGCAAAGTAGGTTTTGAGCACGCGTGTTTCGACCAACTGGTCGACCGGGGTTTGAAAGAGGTTGCGATCAAGCACGATGAAATCAGCGGATTTACCGACCTCTAGGGAGCCGGTCTCCGCATCCAGGCCCATGGCTCTGACAGGGTCCAACGTGTAAATACGCAGTGCGGTAGCCAGGTCCAGACCCTGTTCGGCTCCCATCACGCCTGGGAAATGCCCAGTAGGGTCGCGGCGAGTAATAATGCCCTGCAGTCCAATAAACGGATTAGGGTCAGGCAGTACCGGCCAGTCTGAGCCCGCAGCCATCAGCACACCCGCTTTGTCCATGTCGACGTGGCGATGTGAATTGTTAACCCGCTCTTCGGACAGCACTAACTTGAGTTGCTCAACGATAATGCCGGGAAACCAAAGCATCGGCGATAGATCGGCAACGATGCCCAGCTCGACAAAGCGCGGCACGTCATCCGGATGCACGTAGCCTGCGTGGGCAATCTGATGACGACGGCTGCCACCGTTGAAGCTGCGCACCACCTCGAAGGCGTCGAGGGCCGCGCGAACCGAGCCGTCGCCTGTGCAGTGAATCTTTAAAAGGATGTCGGCTTTTTCACAGTCGGCGATGACCCTGGCAAGCTGAGGCACGGTCATGAAGTTGGAACCACGGAAGCAGCATCCATGGGCTTCGTTCGGTGCGTAAGGCTCCAGCATCGCCGATGTGTAGGTAATAGGTACGCCATCCATGAACAGCTTGCCGAATTCAGGACGGAAGTACTGGCTGCGGTAGGCGTCGCGCAGGGCGAATAGGTCGTGCCCCCATTCACTGCTGGCGAGTGGTCCTTGTAGTACCGGCATTGAGCCGACTACCCAGGTGGTCAGCAGATTACGCTCTGCCATGGTTTTGAGTGCATCCATGATAAAACGCCCGGTCAGCGGCTCTTGCACGGCGGTGATGCCGCAGGCATTAAGGCGTTTGAGCGCATGCACGCCCGCCGCGACATTGAGTTCTGGTTCGGCAGTCAAGGCAGCGCCGATTGGCCCCTCGGTAAGAAAGCTCGCCGCTTCGAGCAAAAGACCCGTCGCCTCACCTGTTTCAGGGCGGCGCACGATAGTGCCGTTGGGTGGATTCGGTGTGTCGTTATCGATGCCGCACAGCTTGAGCCCAGCTGCGTTCAGCCAGCGATTGTGGTGTGAGTCGTCGTTGAGCATCACCGGCCTTCCACCGGCCGCCTCATCCAGGCGCAGGCGCGCTTCATAGGTGAGTTCACTGAGCATGTTACTGCCCCAGATACCGCCGGTGATCCAGCGATCGAGCGGCGCCTCTTTCGCTCTTTCGCGCACTTTTTCGATGATCACATCGAGTGGGGTGTTAGGCAGGAAGTTGACCTCGTAGAGTTCTGCGCGCCCAGCAATCAGGAAATGGTTGTGAATATCCGCCATCCCCGGCATCAGCATCTTGTCTTGCAGGTCAATGATCGTGGCATCTGCGCTTACGGCTGCGAGCACCTGCTGTTCGCTGCCGACGGCCACGATGCGGCCATCGTGAATGGCCAATGCCTCGGCCCATGGTTGCTGAACATTGAGTGTGTAGATCGCGCCGTTCCGCAGAACGACAGCCTGTCCTGTCTCGGTCATGTGGGTAAGTCCTTTCGAGCTGTTTCGGTAAGTGCCGATGGGCCTGATGCTCAGGCACATCGACGCTAGATCAGTGGCAGTGGTGAGTAGTGGTCAAGCCGGCGTTACATGAGTACGCGGTGATTTATCTGGGGCAGGCTGCGTGCGCGTGGAATGAGCCTTAACCGCCAGCTGCGCAGGCTTGAGCAGAAAGTGCGCAAGCGCCGGAAGCAGGATCAGCGCGCCGAGCATGTTCCACAGGAACATGAAGGCCAGCAGCAGACCCATGTCGGCCTGGAATTTGATCGGGCTGAGCACCCAGGTGATGACGCCGATGGCCAGGGTCACGCCGGTCAGCATCACGACCTTGCCGGTAAACAGTAGGGCACGGTAATAAGCCTCAGACAGACTCTTGCCTTCGCGTAACTGGGCCAGGGTTACCGAGAGGATGTACAGCGCGTAGTCGATACCGATTCCAACCCCCAGGGCGATCACCGGTAAAGTCGCTACCTTGACGCCCATACCAAGTACCACCATCAGCGCTTCGGCCAGTATCGAGGTCAGCATCAGCGGCAGGATTGCCACTAGCACCGCGCGCCAGGAGCGGAAGGTAATCAGGCTCAGCAGCGCCACTGCGGCATAGACCAGGAATAGCATCTGCCACCAGGCCTCCTTGACCACGATGTTGGTTGCCGCTTCGATCCCGGCATTGCCGGCTGCCAGCAGGAACTTGACGCCCTCTGTGTCGTTGGCGCGGGCAAATGCCTCGACATGGTTGACCACGCCGGTCAAGGTGTCGGCCTTGTGGTCGCGCAGGTAGACGTGCAGCGTGAGCAGGCTACAGCCATCGTTGTACAGGCCACGTGGAGCGCTGGCGGCGACCGTGTTGAGCATGCCCTGGTTGGGCATGAACTCGTACCATTTCGGATTCGCCTCGCTCAAACCGACCAGCATGCGGCGGTTGAGCAGTGCCAGCGAGTTGGTCGACTCGACCCCGGGCAACTGGCGCAGCTGCCATTCCAGCGCATCGAGTTTGTTGATGGTGTCGTACTGCGCGCACTGGCCATCTGGACTGGTCACCATCACCGCGAGTACGTCGCTGGAGGCGCCATAGTTGGCGTTCATAAAGGCTACGTCGCGGTTGTAGCGACTGTCGGCGCGCAGCTCCGGCGCACCGGGGTCGAGGTCGCCGATCTTCAGTTGCGTGCTGACGATAAACCCGCCGACGCCTATCACCAGCGCGCCTACCACCGCGATACCGGCCATCGGCCGACGGGTAAAGCGGTCGAGGAACGACCACAGTGCATGTTTGTCCTGACCGCTGGCGTCGGCTTGCTCGGCCCGCAGGCTGCGTTTGGCAGCACTGGCGCTGACCCCCGTGTAGGAGAGCAGCACCGGCAACAGGATCAGGTTGGTGAAAATCAGCACCGCGACGCCGATAGACGCCGCGATCGCCAGCTCGCGGATGACCTGAATATCAATCACCAGCAGCACCGCGAAGCCGACCGCATCAGCCAGCAGGGCGGTCATGCCGGCCAGGAACAGACGGCGGAAGGTAAAGCGCGCCGCCAGCAGTTTCGGTATGCCACGACCGATGTCCTGCATGATGCCGTTCATCTTCTGTGCGCCGTGGCTCATGCCAATGGCGAAGACCAGAAAGGGCACCAGGATCGAATAAGGATCAAGCGAATAGCCCAGGGTTGGCAGCAGCCCGAGCTGCCAGACCACCGCTACCAGCGACGCAGTCACCACCAGCAGGGTGGAGCGTGCGCAGCGGGTGTACCAGAACACCGTAATCGTGGCGATCAGCACCGCGATGGCGAAGAACACCAGCACGGCACGCACGCCATCGATCAGGTCACCGATTATCTTGGCGAAGCCGGTGACGTTCACGGTCAAACCCTCGGCCTCATACTTTTGCCGTAGCTCTTCCAGGTGGTTGGCGAAGGTCGCATAGTCCAGCGACTGGCCTTGGGCGTCCTTGTTCAGCAGCGGCACATAGATCACCGTGGACCGGCCATTGGCTGCAACCAGTTGGCCGATCTCCCCGGAGCGGGCGACGTTGGCGCGCAACTGCTCGAGGCTAGCTGGGCTGCCGTCATAACCGTTGGGGATCACCGAGCCACCGTCCAGGCCGTCTTCGGTCACCCCGGTCCAGCGTGTCGAAGGCGTCCACAGCGATTTCATATTGACCCGATCAACCCCTGGCAGCAGAAACACCTCATCGGAGAGGCGGCGCAGGATGTCGAGGTAGGCCGGGTCGTAGATATCGCCCGACGGGCTCTGTACGGCGATCCGTACCGAGTTGCCCAGACCGGTCAATTGACTCTGGTATTGGTGGAATACCTGGATGTAGGGATGCTGGCTGGGAATGGTTTTCTCAAAGCTGGCGTTCAGCTCGAGCTTGGTCGTTTGCCACGCCAGAAGCAGAGTGACAATGGCGCACGACAGGATCACCAGCAGGCGGTTGTTGAACAGTATGCGTTCCAGCAGCGAACCGGAACGCGGATCGAAATCGGCAGTGTTTCCCACGGGGGCTGTCTGCGAACTCTTCACTTCAGATCTCCAGCATTCAGCACACGGATTCCCTGGCCACTCACCAGCACGGTGCCCGCCTGTGAGGTGGGTAGCACATCGTTCAGCGGCGGCAAGGGGTGGCGGTTGATCGGCAGCAGATGCCCGGCCCGTTCATGCATCAGCATGCCGGCCTGGTTGACGAAAACCAGCGCGCCGTTGGGCCGGATTGCCGAGGCAGTGATGGACGCCTCCATCGGCGAGATCAAAGGTGCCCAGCTATCGCCGTCGTTTTCGCTGCGCAGAATGTTGCCGCGCAAACCGGCGACCACGATCGCGTGCTCGGAAGGCAACTCGACGGTGAAGAAACTCCCGGAGTAGGGTGTTTCGAGGCTGCGGAAGCTGGCCCCACCGTCATCGGAGAGCAGCACCAGACCCTGTTCCCCTGCGATGACCAGACGCTCGCCGAGACCGCGAATGGCATTGAGGTGCATGCCGCCCGGGTTAACGCTGCGCGGCAGCCAGGGTTGCCAACTCTTGCCGCCGTCTGCGGTGCTCAGGGCCAGCCCGTATGCACCCACCACGAAGGCATTGAGCGGGTCGCGCACCAGTACATCAAGGAAGGGTTTGTCCGGTCCGTCGTCAATCAGGCGCTTGGCCTCAGCGATCTCCCGAGCATTGCCTCGGCTCTGCGTCGCCGCGAGCAGGATCTGTGCGGCGCGGTGTCCGTCGAGACTCAAGGACCAGCTCTCGCCGCCATCACGACTGACCAGCACGCTGCCGCCATGACCGACGGCATAACCATGCTGCGCATCGACGAAACGCACCATAGTCAGGGTGACGCTGACCGGCGTGCGCACCTGGCGCCAGGTGGCGCCGGAATCGTCGGAGAGCACCACGATGCCGCGCTCACCCACAGCCACCAGGCGCTCACCGGCCTGGGCGATGCCCAGCAGATAGCTCTGCGCAGCATCGACCACGTCCAACGAGGGCCGCTGCAGGGCCGAACCG
>DASRUM010000242.1:0-13286 GCA_035655415.1 Pseudomonas sp. | reverse complement strand
CAGCAGCATGCTTTGGATACGTGGCGAACTGGCCTGGGCGGCCGCAGCGCGCAAAGACTCCTCAATAGGCAAGGCAGCCTGCACCAAAGTCGCTAACTGCCGGGTGATTAACGCCAGATCCCGCGCCGAGATGCCTCGGTTAAAACTGAAATGTGAGCCTGCGCCAGCATTTTCACGGGTGCGAGTGGCTTTGACATCCAGCGGCGCCAGTTGCCGCTCACGCAGAATCTGCCGCACCTGGCGCGCACTGTCAGCTTCCAGCACGCCTTTCTGCTGGCGGCCTTTGCCATCGAGGGCGAGGTATTCGAACGCGGCCATTATTCTTCCCCGCTCATTCTTCGCGAGTCACGCGCAGCACTTCCTCAACCGTGGTCGCCCCTTCCAGCACCTTGCGCCGGCCATCCTCACGGATGCTCGGGCCGAGGGTGCGGGCGTGGCGGGTCATGTCCTGTTCGGAGGCGGCGTTGTGAATCAGGGTGCGCAGGTGGTCATCAAACACCACCAGCTCATAGATACCGGTACGGCCGCGGTAGCCCTGCTGATGGCACTCGGCGCAGCCGCGGGCGTGGTACAGGGTCGGTGGCTGTGCGAACGGCACGCCGAGCAATTTGCACTCGGCTTCGTCGGCCTGGTAGGCCTCTTTGCAATGCGGACAGAGCACCCGAACCAGGCGCTGAGCCAGCACGCCAAGCAAGGATGACGACAGAAGGAACGGCTCAATACCCATGTCCACCAGACGGGTAATCGCGCCGATGGCACTGTTGGTGTGCAGGGTCGAGAGCACCAGGTGACCGGTCAACGAGGCCTGCACGGCGATTTCGGCGGTTTCCTTGTCGCGAATCTCACCGACCATCACAACGTCAGGGTCCTGGCGCAGGATGGCGCGCAGGCCACGGGCAAAGGTCATGTCAACCTTGGAATTGACCTGGGTCTGGCCGATGCCTTCGAGGTGATATTCGATTGGGTCTTCGACGGTAAGGATATTGCGCGTGCGGTCATTGAGGCTGACCAGGCTGGCATAAAGGGTGGTGGTCTTACCTGAGCCGGTGGGGCCGGTGACCAGCAGAATGCCGTGGGGTTTGCGCACGGTGGCTTCCATAAGGTCACGGTCGCGCGCGCTCATGCCCAGGTGCTGCAAATTCAGACGACCGGCCTGCTTATCGAGCAAACGCAGCACCACCCGCTCGCCGTTGGCCGATGGAAGGGTCGAGACCCGCACATCCACTTCACGGCCACCAACTTTCAGGGAAATCCGACCATCCTGGGGAATGCGCTTCTCGGCGATATCCAGCCGCGCCATCACCTTGATCCGCGACACCAGCAAGGCCGCCAGCTCGCGCTTGGGCTCCAGCACCTCACGCAGAATGCCGTCCACGCGGAAGCGTACGACAAGGCGTTTCTCGAAGGTCTCCAGGTGAATATCCGAGGCGTTTTCCTTGATCGCTTCGCCGAGGATAGCGTTGATCAGGCGAATGATCGGTGCGTCGTCTTCCTGCTCCAGCAGGTCCTCGGTTTCCGGCACCTGCTCGGCCAGCGCTGCTAGATCCAGGCTACCGCCGATATCCTCGGCCAACTGCATAGACGCCGAATCATGCTGATAGGCCTTGGCCAGGGCCTGCTCGAAGGCCTCTGCCGACAGCGCATGCAGCGGTAACTGCGCACCAGCAAAGCGCTGCGCCTCGGCCAGCGCCACCAGCTCGGCACCCGTGCGATAAGCCAGGCAAGGTAGGCCGTCCGCAACGACGAGAACCACACCGTGACGCCTGGCAAAGCTGAAGGGTAACCGCCGTGATGGCACTTCTGTAAGCAACGCATTCATCCGTAAGATGCCTTAAGCACAGGAAGTTGATACTGGCCCCAGGACATCAAGCGAAGGCTCAAAAACTGGGGTTTTGCAACATAGTTGTTGTAAGTTAGCTGCAATAGAGCGAAAAACAGCGCGCTATCTTTAGCACATTGAACTGGTCTACACACTACCCCAACCAGGGGCTGCCAAATGCTTGGCAAATGTCTATGATCAGCGCGCGAACCACACCACATAATAATAAGTTACGGAGTGACGCCCCCCTTGCAGCTTACGGCTACCAAACGCTGGCTACAGCGCCAGGCCACCTCCCTTGCTGGCATCGTGCTGATTCTTGCCATGAGCATCAGCCTGGCCTGGCAGAGCGCCGATTGGCTGCGTTTGCTGCGCACGCCAGTAGCTGCAAGCTATAGCAGCACAAACGAAGCGCCGGTGATTGCAAGTAACCCTGAAATCGGCCAACTGTTCGGCACCAGCAGCGCCGCCACTGATGGCCCCGCCCCCAGCACCAACCTGCGCCTGACCTTGCTCGGCAGCTTTGTCCATGCCGATCCACAACGCTCCACTGCAATCATCCTCAGCGAAGGCAGCACGGCCCAGCGCTACAGCGTCAACAGCGAAATCAGCAGCGGCGTGCGCCTGCATTCAGTGGCAGCCGACCGCGTCGAACTGCTGCGCAATGGCCGCCGTGAAAGCCTCAGTTTCCCGCTCAACAGCTCGACCGCTGGCAGCCTGCAAAACAACACCCAGGACGCCATGGCCGATCCGCTTGAGCAGCTTAATGAGATGGAATCCGATGATCTGAGCCAACTACGCGAGCGGATGGACGCCCTGCGCCAGCAGATGCAGGACTCCGGCAGCCTGCCTGAAACTGCAGAACCCACCGAACAGCCCACGGAAGACAACTGACACGATGACTCCGACTCTCTCGCGCCTTACCTTCGCCCTGCTGGCCGCTGGCCTGGCCTGTAGCCCGCTGCCACTGAGTGCTGCCGTTACGGCCGTAGCGCCGAGTGCCAGCCAGCAGGAAGAAAGCTGGACCATCAACCTCAAGGGCGCCGATATCCGTGAGTTTATCGGCCAGGTCGCGCAGATCAGTGGGCAGACCTTTGTTGTCGATCCTCGGGTCAAGGGCCAGGTCAGCGTGGTGTCCAACAGCCCGCTGACGCTGACCGAGGTTTATCAGCTGTTTCTCTCGGTGATGGCCACCCACGGCTTTAGCGTGATTACCCAGGGCGATCAGGCGCGCATCGTGCCTAACGCCGAGGCCAAAGCTGATGCCGATAGCGGACGCAACGCACCGGACCGCCTGGAAACCCGGCTGATCCAGGTACAACACGGCTCAGCCACCGAGCTGATTCCGCTGATCCGCCCACTGGTGCCGCAATACGGCCACCTGGCGGCGATCAGCAGCGCCAATGCGA
Source organism: Pseudomonas sp. (assembly GCA_035655415.1). GTDB lineage: Bacteria > Pseudomonadota > Gammaproteobacteria > Pseudomonadales > Pseudomonadaceae > Aquipseudomonas. The sequence goes on along the minus strand of DASRUM010000242.1, from coordinate 10,058 downwards.
TCATCATCAGCGACCGCACGGCGAATATCGAACGCATCGAAGACCTGCTGCGCCAGCTCGACCAGAAAGGCCAGAACGACTACAGCGTGCTCAACCTGCAGCATGCCTGGGTCATGGACACTGCCGAAGTGCTGCGCAGCGCCGTAGATCGCGGCCAGGCCAAGGGCGCCTCCGGCACCCAGGTGATTGCCGACGGCCGCACCAACCGCCTGATCCTGCTCGGCCCACCGGCAGCACGGGCCAAACTGGTGGCCCTGGCGCAATCGCTGGATACCCCCACCAGCCGCTCAGCCAATACCCGGGTCATCCGCCTGCGCCATGGCGATGCCAAGAGCCTGGCGGAAACCCTCGGCGAAATTTCCGAAAAACTCAAACCAGAAGCCGGCGGCGAAACCACCGGCAAACCGCAGACCATCCTGATCCGCGCCGACGAAAGCCTCAACGCCCTGGTGCTGCTGGCCGAGCCCGATGTGGTAGCAACCCTGGAAGATATCGTGCGCCAGTTGGATGTACCGCGCGCCCAGGTCATGGTCGAGGCGGCGATTGTTGAAGTGTCCGGCGATATCACCGACGCTCTGGGCGTGCAATGGGCCGTGGACGCCCGCGGCAGCACTGGCGGCCTGGGCGGTACCAACTTCAGCGGCACCGGGCTGTCAATCGGCCGGGTATTGCAAGCCATTCAGGACAGCGGCAGTGACGCCGATAACAATACCCTGGGCAACCTGCCGGACGGCGCGATTATCGGCCTGGGCACTGACAGTTTTGGTGTGCTGATTACCGCACTATCGGCCAACAGTAAGAGCAATCTGCTGTCGACACCGAGCCTACTGACCCTTGACCACCAGAAGGCGGAAATCCTGGTCGGGCAGAACGTACCCTTCCAAACCGGCTCCTTTACCACCAGCGGTTCGGGCGCCGACAACCCCTTTACCACCATTGAGCGCCAGGACATCGGCGTGACCCTGAAAGTCACTCCGCATATCAACGATGGTGCCAGCCTGCGCCTGGAAATCGAGCAGGAAATCTCCTCCATCGCCCCCACCAGCCAGGGCGTGAATGCCGTCGACCTGATCACCAACAAGCGCTCAATCAAGAGCACCATCCTCGCCGAAAACGGCCAGGTCATCGTGCTCGGCGGGCTGATTCAGGATGACGTCACCCAGGCAGACTCCAAGGTACCGTTGCTCGGTGATATCCCGCTGCTCGGCCGACTGTTCCGCTCGACCAAGGAAACCCGCATCAAGCGCAACCTGATGGTGTTCCTGCGCCCAACCGTAATCCGCGATGCGGCCGGCATGGCGGCGTTATCCGGGAAGAAATACAGCGACATCCGCGTGCTTGGCGATATCCGCGAGAACTACCGCCCCGGCATCCTGCCACGCAACCCGGTGCAGCTGTTCGACCAGGGCGAACCTGAGGCTATCGATCTGCGCGAGTAATCACCGCGCCACGTATAGAACGGCATAGAAATAAAAAGGCCTCGGTATCTACCGAGGCCTTTTGGTTTAGCGTGACTAACGCTTATTTGTCTTCGTTACGCTGATGCTTGAAGAACACCCCGTTGTCACCGAAAGCCGAGGCGATAAAGGCCGAGGTCAATTCCATCTCGCCAATCTTCAACGCACTGTTGCGCCGCTGAGCGGCGTAGCTGCGGCTGATGGACGGAATGATCGAGCTCTTGATCTCCATCGACGTAGCGTAAACATCATAGACCTTGGTGCCGGCATTCAGGGTCAGCAGATCCGTGCGAAAATCATGGGCCGTGCTAGCGAAGCGGTTGCGCAGATCAGCGCGCGGCACAAAGTAGATCTGCGTCGGGGCCTTGGGTTTGGCCACGGCAGCGCCTGCCTGGGTGACTTCCGCCATATCATTGAGCAGCAGCAACGTCGGTTTCAGGCTGACCGCAGAGAATAGAATGGTAGAACCCAGGGTGTCGTTGGCTTCCGGCAGCACATACTGCGACAGCTCGTTAGCGAAGAAGTTATGGTTGGCCCCCTGCCCGCTCAGGGTGTACAGCGCCGAAACGTTCTCCGACGGTTTGCCGTCGACAAAGGCCTTCCACGCCAGACCCGGTGCAAAGCCACGGTCAGCCGGGTCACCCGTCACCGACAAACGCAGCAGGCCGCTATCGGAACCCTGGAACAGGCCGCTATAGGGGTTGTTCGGCACCGCAACAAACTTGACTTTGGCCATCACGCCATGGGGATGGATCGGCTTCTCGTAACCAGGCGGTGCCACGTCACTGCGGGTTTTCACCTTGTTCCACAGTATCGAGCCGATCAGCCCACCGACATTCACCGGCTGCAACGCCGGCAGCTGGTCTGCCGCGTACTGGGTGCGTAGCGCGCCGTTGACCCAGAGATTCTCCTGCTTGTTGGCCCCTGGCCAGCTTTCGTAATCCTCCGGAATATTCAGCCCCCAGGGTTTGAAGGCGTTTTCCACACCGACCAGGCTGGCTTGCAGCTGTGGGTTATGCCGACGCAGCACATCGACCATGGTGGTGTGCTCAACCCAGTCGATACCTTCCTGGGTGTACACCTCAGGGCGGTAGTCTTTGGTGTAGAAGCGGTCGGCCATCAGGCGGCGCGAGGCGTTCATGATAAAAATCTGGAACGCCGTTTCACCGAAGGCAAAGCCTTCTGGGCGGACAGTTTCCGCCAATTGGCCTACCAGTGTGTCGATCTTCTCGATGTCGTTTTCATACAGGCGCTTGAGTTCGGCCAGGGTTGCGGCGTCCTTGGTCAGGTCCTCGAACTTGGTGATCGGGTTGAGACCGATCTGCCGGCGGAACTCGTTGTAACGCGGCACGCCACGCTCACGGTCACGCAGCACGTCGATGGCCGCCAGGTCGATATCGCCCACCAATGGCATCGACAGGTTACGCAGAAAATTCGGGTAGTTGTTCAGCGTCAGCGAACCCGGGTTGGTGATGCCGAAGGAGTACCACAGACGCTCCGGGCGCTCGTCGCTCAGCAGGTTTTCGGCGTCGCGGTCACGGGTGTTCTGCAGCGCGATGGTGCGTGAAACCTGGTTGGAGCCGATGTCATACACCTGCACGTTGTCGCGCATCAGCGGGTGCATACGGTACACCGCGACAAACTCTTCAGTGAGGGTGAACGGCACGCCGTAGTTGTTCGGCGCAGTCGAGCCGACGATGCCGCTGAAGGCGTGGTCGAAGGCACTGTTGCCAACCCCTGGAGCGACATTGGGATCAAAACCGAGGATACGCTTGACGAAAGAATCGGACTTGGCCAGATCCTCCTGCAACATGCGCACTTCCGCCTGGTAATCGTCACGCGGCCCGCCCTGACCCAGTAGCCCCCACCAGTTGGCGTACATGGCCCGTTCGGTGATCGGGTTGGCGATCACCGCCGGAGTCCATTCCACGGTGTGGATCTTGGCCATCAGTGCCGAGTTGATCAGCCGCGCGCGGTCGTACAGCCACTGATCGCTCTGCGCCGGATACTTCTGTTTGAGCCTGCTGGCGATAGCGTTGTGTTCGAGGGTAAACAGCTGATGCAGCATGCTCAGGCCAAGCCACCAGTTCTCGCTGAACCCGGTGACTGGTTTGCCGCTGACCAGCTCGGTAGGCAAGGTGCCATTGGCGTTGACCTTAAGCTTGCCGTCAACAAAGGAACGCACCTTATCGTTGGTTTCCTTGCTGCTGCCATACAGCTGCGAGCCGTCCCACCAATGGGTGTTGTGGTTGCGGTAGGTTTGCGGCTTGCCGGCGTCGGCGCTGCTGCGCGTCGGGTCCGGCTGAGTGCGCTTAACCGACATACTGCCGCTACCCAGCACATCACCGGGTGGTAGCGGGAACTGGATCGGGTCAGCGTCGGCATTCGGACCGTGATCAAACCAGTCGTGCACCATAAATTGAATCCAGGCGGCGGCGATAAAGTTCAGGCTGGGTGCCGGTTTGAACTCCTCGCGCGCCATCAGGCTGTTACTCACCTCACGTGGGTTGGGGCTGAGCAAGGTGGTGGTTTCACCTTGAGTCACCGCCGGATTGACGTTACGGCCGAAGCGCCGGTACACCGAGCCCTCGGCCGGGTTGCTGAGAATGTTGCAGGTGCCGTCCTCGGTACGGGCCGCCAAACTGCGCGCATCGCAGGTGATATCGGCGTTGTAGCCCGCGTAGTTTTCAACATCAAAGAGGTTGTTCTCGAACAACGCCTGGCGCTCGACGGCCAACACCAGTAGTCCGGAGACTACGCCCAACGTTCCCAGCTTGGTCAAAGCTGGCCAAGTGACCCATACCGACATGGCTATTGCTCCCGTTTTTATTGTTGTACGGACAAGGCGGCTACTGACATAGCAGCGCAGGATCAAGCCTATCGACGGGTATGGCGCAACGCCCCCTTCCAGCGGAGGGGCTATGGCCAATCAGTTATGCAGGGCGGTCTAGTTGAGCGAGACGCGCGGCCGTACGGCGAGAATCGCCTCGGTGCGGCTGGAGACATTGAGCTTGGAATAGATGTTTTTCAGGTGCCACTTGGTGGTGGACAAGGCAATACCGGTCTTGTCGCTGATCTGGGTGTTCGACAGGCCGCTGAGCAGGCACTCGAACACCTCCACCTCACGCCCGGTCAACAGGCTGGTCGACAGCGCACTGGTTTGTGGCAGCAGCTGCGGCGCCTGGAGAAACTCACCGTAGTGTTCACGGTACTTCTCCGGAACGTTGAGCAATTCTGCCTGCGCCAGGCTCAGCACGCCCGCGCCGAAACCTGGGGCTTCATCAAATACCGAGCGGTTGATATTGACGATGCCATAGGTCTCGACCAAGCCGCCCAGCGCCGCCAGTCGCTGGCTCTTGCTCTGGCTGGACGCCGCCAGTACCAGACGGTTGGCTTCGACGATCAACAGTCGCGCGCGCATCTCGCTTTGCCGCAATGAAGCTGCCAGCACCTTGAGAATCCGCTCGGCCTGAGCCTGCCCGCCACGTGCCTGCAGCCAGTACACACAGGCCAGGCCCAAGCGCTCCCAGCTTTCATCATAGGTGCGCACGCTCTCCCACTCACCGGCCTGCAACCGCGCCGGCAAGTCAAAACGCTGAGCCACGGCGTCCATGGCAGCATGTTTACCGCTCAGGTATGCCTGGCGCATGCCTTCCTGGGCAACCTGGCTGACAAAACGTGCGTAGTTACCCAGTTGCAGAATGCACCACAACTGGTCGAGCAAACGACTGGCGCGCGCCGTCTGCTGCTGGCGATGCTGCAGCCGCGACAAAGTGATGTAGACCGTGGCAATCGCCTCGGTGGCCGAGGACGAATTGACCATCGCCATCAGCTCGTCACATAGCTGCTGCGCCTCGACCAGTTGATTTTGCTCATACAGCACCACCACCATGGCCGTGGCGCGGTTTACCCAGGCCGGAGAGGCTGGATCAGTGGCCTGATAATCCAGGCACACCTGCTTGCGCGCGTGAGTGGCGCGCCCGGCATTGCGGTGACAAAGCGCGATGATCAGATCGGTGTAACTTTCCAGAAAGCTGTACCCACACTGTGCGAGCAATTGCTTGGACTCGCTGGCGAAGCGGATAGCATCCTGCAGGCGCGCGGCCAACAGATGCTGATAGGCAATCACCGCCAGGGTGCACGCGCGGACTTCCAGGTTCTGCACCGTTCCCAACAAGTCACGCCAGGCGGATGGCGGCATAAAGTCCTTGTCCTGCTCGAACACGCCCAGCAATAGCGCGAGAAACTGCCGCGTCGCCGGTTCCAGATTGGCGCCAGGCGCACTCCGCTCCAAACTGTCGAGCAACTCCAGGTGGTAATGCGCCTGATGAAAACGCCGCGACAGCGACAGCGCGGCAATCAACCAGCCGAGCAGTTTCGGTTGCGCCAGCAGCAACGCCTCTGACAAAGGCTCCAACCAACGCAGGATGTCGCCGAACTGCCCGCTGCGAACCCAGCTGGCGCAACTACTCTCCAGCATGTCGAGAAACAGCGCCTGATCCTTACAACGCTGCGCATGCTGTAACGCCTGTTCATGCTCACCCAAGCTCAGGTAATAGTCGGCTGCGCGGCTGTGCAGCTGATCCAGGCGCGCATACTCCTCGACTTGCAGGCGGCGGCAGAGAAAGTCCTGTAGCAAGGCATGAAAACGGAACCAGCCCGGCTGGTTCTCCACCGGCAACAAAAACAGCTGGCGCTCGGCCAACGCCTCCAACAACAACGCCGAGCCCGTGCACTGCAGTACATGATCGCAAAGCGAACCATCGAAACGCTCGAATAGACCGCTACATAGCAGAAATTCGCGAAAATTCGGCGGCAACTGACGCAGCACCACATGGCCGAAATAATCGACGATTTCCGGCTGGCTGCCGTTAAAACGCTGCAGCGCCTGAGTGCCAAAACGCGCATAGGCCAGCAGCGCAATCTTCACCCCCGCCACCCAACCTTCAGTCATACCCAGCAGGCTGTCGACATACGCCTGGCTCAGCGCTTGGCCGCCCAGGCAGCTATTGAGCTGTTGCACCTGTTCGGCCGACAGACGCAGGTCGTGCTGATCGATGCACAGCAGGCGGTTTTCCAGTTTCAGCTGACTCAGGGCAAAACCAGGGTGATTACGGCTGGCGATGATCAGATGAACATGGGCTGGCACCCTTTCCATCAGCGCCGCCATCACCTCAAGAATGCTGCATGAGTCGATCCACTGAAAATCATCGAGCACGATAAACAGCGGGCCTTCGACCCGCGCTAGCGCATCACCGAGCAGATCGCCCAATAGCTGCGGTGAAAGGCTGGAAGTCAGTGCCAGAGGGTTGAACCAGGACGTGTCGAAATCGCCCACCTGGGCGCGAATGCTCTCGGCCAGGCGGCGAAAAAAACACAGCGGGTCGTTATCCCGCGCTTGCAGCGGGTAATGCACCAGCGCAGCCTCACAGCGGTTGCGCCAGTGTTGCAGCAAAGTGGACTTGCCGGAGCCGGCCGGGGCCAGCAGCAGCGTCAGGGCAAAATCTTCACTGCGCGCCAGCAGCTCCAGCAGACTCTGGCGGAGCACACCGTTGGCAGGTAATACACAAGGCGCAAGTCGGTCCATCAGGCAGACCCTGTTCTTATTATTTGTACGGTCAAACGCCGCGCTTGGCGGTGGATGCTAGCGCCTGCGCACCTTCAGACTTTGAAGCGCATCATGTTTTACCCGCGCCTAGCCAAAGGTTTGCCAACAGCCATGCGCACCCGAGAATTTGGCGAGGCAAGGGAATGCATTTGGGGAGAAATGAAGCAGCCTAGCGGGCCGGGAAGGCCCGCCAGGTGAGGAGAACGACTTAGAGCGCCGCCAGGCCGCGAGCCAAATCGGCTTGCAGATCAGCAATATCTTCCAGGCCCACCGCGACGCGGATCAGGTTGTCGCGAATACCGGCGTTAGCACGCTCGGCCGGGCTCAAACGACCATGGGAAGTGGTCGCTGGGTGGGCGATGGTGGTCTTGGTATCACCGAGGTTGGTGGTAATCGAGATCACCCGCGTGGCATCGATAAAACGCCACGCCGCCTCTTTGCCGCCCTTGATCTCAAAGCTGACCACCGCACCGAAGGCACTCTGCTGACGCTTGGCCAACTCATGCTGCGGGTGGCTGGGTAAGCCGGCGTAGTACACATGCTCAATGCCGGGCTGCTGCTCCAGCCACTGCGCCAATTGCAGCGCGCTGGCGCAATGCGCCTGCATACGAATGCGCAGGGTTTCCAGGCCTTTGAGGAAAATCCAGGCGTTGAACGGGCTAAGTGTCGGCCCTGCGGTACGCAGAAAGCCCACAACTTCGGTCATCAGCTTGGCCGAGCCTGCGACCACGCCGCCCATGCTGCGACCCTGGCCGTCGATGTATTTGGTTGCCGAATGCATCACCACATCTGCGCCGAGTTTCAGCGGCTGCTGCAACGCCGGTGTGCAGAAGCAGTTGTCCACCGCCAGCAACGCGCCCTTGCTATGAGCAATCTCGGCCAAGGCAGCAATATCCACCAGTTCGGCCAACGGGTTGGACGGCGACTCGACAAACAGCAGCTTGGTGTTGGGCTTGAAAGCAGCAGCCCAGCCGTCAAGATCAGCCAGCGGCACGTAGTCGACCTGCACGCCAAAGCGCTTGAGGTACTTCTCGAACAAGCTGATGGTCGAACCGAATACGCTGCGCGACACCAGCACATGGTCACCGGCGCTGCACAGACTCATGACGATGGCCAGAATCGCCGACATACCGGACGAGGTCGCCACCGCCTGCTCGGCACCTTCCAGGGCGGCGATGCGCTCCTCGAAGGCGCGCACCGTCGGGTTGGTGTAGCGCGAATAGACATTGCCCGGCACTTCGCCGGCAAAGCGCGCGGCAGCATCGGCCGCGGTGCGGAATACGTAGCTGGAGGTTGGGTAGATCGCCTCGCTGTGCTCACCTTCTGGCGAGCGATGCTGACCGGCGCGCACCGCCAGGGTATCGAAGCCGACGCCATCGAGATCGCTGTCCAGACGCCCGGCTTGCCATTCAATCGTCATTGCCACTCCCCTCAACCGGCCCACCGTAATGGGCAGGGCTGCAACCTAGTTGTTGTACAGGTCGATAATCGCGCTGACGGCCTGGGACTTGACCTTCGAGGCATCGTTGCGCGCCTGCTCGATCTTATCCAGGTAAGCCTCATCGATATCGCCGGTCACGTATTTACCGTCGAATACCGCACAGTCGAAATTGTCGATCTTGACCTTCTTGCTACCACTGACCGCTTCGATCAGATCCGGCAGATCCTGGTAGATCAGCCAATCGGCGCCGATCAGCTCACAGACTTCCTCGGTGGTGCGGCCATGCGCGATCAGCTCATGGGCGCTGGGCATGTCGATGCCATACACGTTCGGGTAACGCACTGCCGGCGCGGCCGAGCAGAAGTACACGTTCTTCGCCCCGGCTTCGCGGGCCATCTGGATGATCTGCTTGCAGGTGGTGCCACGCACGATGGAGTCGTCCACCAGCATCACGTTCTTGCCGCGAAATTCCAGTTCGATGGCATTGAGCTTCTGCCGTACGGATTTCTTGCGTGCTGCCTGGCCCGGCATGATAAAGGTGCGGCCGATATAACGGTTCTTGACGAAGCCTTCGCGGAACTTCACGCCCAGATGGTTGGCCAGTTCCAGTGCTGCGGTACGGCTGGTATCTGGAATCGGGATAACCACGTCGATATCGTGCTGCGGACGCTCACGCAGAATCTTGTCGGCCAGCTTCTCGCCCATGCGCAGGCGCGCCTTGTACACCGAGATGCCATCCATGATCGAATCCGGGCGTGCCAGATAAACATGTTCGAAGATGCACGGGGCGTATTTCGGATTCGACGCGCACTGACGGGTAAACAGCTTGCCTTCCTCAGTGATGTACACCGCTTCGCCCGGCGCGAGATCGCGAATCAGGGTGAAGCCAAGCACGTCCAGCGAGACGCTTTCCGAGGCGATCATGTACTCCACACCTTCATCGGTATGGCGCTGACCGAAGACGATCGGGCGGATGCCGTTGGGGTCGCGGAAACCGACGATGCCGTAACCAGTGATCATCGCGACTACCGCGTAGCCACCGAGGCAGCGCTCGTGCACGTCGGTGACGGCGGCGAACACATCTTCTTCGGTAGGCTGCAATTTGCCGCGCTGGGCCAGCTCGTGAGCGAACACGTTGAGCAGCACTTCCGAATCGGAATTGGTGTTGACGTGGCGCAGGTCAGACTCGTAGATCTCCTTGGCCAGCTGCTCGACGTTGGTCAAGTTGCCGTTGTGCGCCAGGGTGATGCCGTAGGGCGAGTTGACGTAGAACGGCTGCGCTTCGGCCGAGCTGGAGCTGCCCGCCGTCGGGTAGCGCACGTGGCCGATGCCCATGTGGCCAACCAGGCGCTGCATGTGGCGCTGTTGGAACACGTCACGCACCAGGCCGTTGTCCTTGCGCAGGAACAGGCGGCCATCATGGCTGGTGACAATACCGGCAGCATCCTGGCCGCGGTGCTGGAGGACGGTGAGCCCGTCATACAGCGCCTGATTGACGTTCGATTTACCGACGATACCGACAATGCCGCACATGTGACGCAACCCCTACTCA
>DASRUM010000241.1:0-6309 GCA_035655415.1 Pseudomonas sp. | reverse complement strand
GTGATCCTCAATAACCTTTACACACTGTTCTACAACCTGGCGGATCGCTGGGAAGGCAGCAGTGAGTTTTTCTTCGCCATTGGCGACAGCATTCTCGGCATGGCCCAGTCGATGACCTGGAGCATTGCCCTGACCAAGGCGTTATTCGCCTGGTTGATTTTCTTCGGCCTGGCCTACGGTGTGCGTACCGCGGGGCATATCGGCGTCGATGCGCTGGTGAAACTGGCGAGCAAACCGGTGCAACGGGCTATCGGCCTGATCGCTTGCCTGGCCTGCCTGGGCTATGCCGGACTGATCACCGTGGCCAGCTTCGACTGGGTGAAAACCCTGTTCACCGCCGGCATCGGTGCTGAAGACCTCGGTCACTACGGCATCATGCAATGGCATATCACCCTGATCGTGCCATTCGGCTACGCCATGGTGTTTATCCGCTTCTTTGAAATTTTCGTGCGCATTCTGCGTAACCAGCAGACCGGTCTCGGCCTGGCCGATGAGGCTGCCGAAGCGATGAAGTTGACCGAGCATGAGGAGCACAAACCATGACCATCCTGTTCCTCTTTGTCCTGCTGTTTCTGCTGATGTTTATCGGCGTGCCGATTGCCGCCTCGCTGGGCCTGGCCGGCTCGGTGACGATCATGCTGTTCAGCCCGGACTCGGTGCGTTCGCTGGCGATCAAGCTGTTTGAGACCAGCGAGCACTACACCCTGTTGGCGATTCCGTTCTTCCTGCTGTCCGGTGCATTTATGACCACTGGCGGCGTGGCCAAGCGCCTGATCGACTTTGCCAACGCCTGCGTCGGCCATATCCGTGGCGGCCTGGCAATCTCGGCGGTATTGGCGTGCATGCTGTTCGCCGCGCTGTCCGGTTCCTCACCAGCCACCGTGGCTGCGGTGGGTTCGATTGCCATCGCCGGCATGGTGCGCTCGGGTTATCCGCAGGCGTTTGGCGCCGGTATCGTGTGTAACGCCGGTACCCTGGGCATCCTGATTCCGCCGTCAATCGTTATGGTGGTGTACGCCGCTGCCACCGAGCAGTCGGTGGGCAAGCTGTTTATGGCTGGTGTCGTACCGGGCCTGCTGCTGGGCGTGGCACTGATGGTGGCGATCTATATCGTCGCGCGGAAGATGAATCTGCCGGCCATGCCGCGCGCCAGCTTCCGTGAGTTCATCACCGCTGCACGCAAAGCCGTATGGGGCCTGCTGCTGATGGTGATCATCCTCGGCGGTATCTACACCGGCATGTTCACCCCGACCGAAGCAGCAGCGGTGGCGGCGGTCTACGCCGGCTTCGTGGCGCTGTTCGTGTACAAGGACATGACCATCCGCGAGTGCCCCAAGGTGCTGCTGGAGTCCGGCAAGCTGACCATCATGTTGATGTTCATCATCGCCAACGCCATGCTCTTCGCCCACGTGCTGACCACCGAACAGATCCCGCAGACCATCACCGCCTGGGTAGTGGATATGGGTCTGCAGCCTTGGCAGTTCCTGCTGGTGGTGAACATCGTGCTGCTGATCGCCGGTGCCTTTATGGAGCCATCGGCGATCATCCTGATCCTCGCGCCTATCCTCTTCCCGATTGCCGTGCAACTGGGCATCGACCCGATCCACCTGGGCATCATCATGGTGGTGAACATGGAAATCGGATTGATCACACCACCGGTGGGGCTGAACCTGTTCGTCACCTCAGCGGTGACCGGCATGCCGCTCACCGCCGTGGTCAAGGCCGCCTGGCCGTGGCTGATGCTGCTTCTCGGCTTCCTGATGGTGATCACCTACATCCCGGCCGTATCCATGGCCTTGCCGAACTGGCTGGGCATGAGCTGACAGCAACTCCGTGTGTACTTCCCTACACACTTTTTCAGCCCGGCCTTAGTGCCGGGCTTTTTTTGCCTGTAGTTTTTGTAGGGTGGGTCGGGCCGCGCAGGTTAGCCGCATGCCGCAAAGGCAGGTATCACGCCGCGCGAAACGCGGCGTAACCCATCATCGGCGTAACGCACGGCACTGGGCTAGATAGTTAAACCCGCGCCAACTCCGGCAGATCGCCGGACAAGCCCAACGCCTGACGCACAAACAGCGCCTTGGCTTCCGGCAGATCATCCACCCAGTTGAGGCCGCTATTGCGCAGCCAGCGTACGGGCAGCGGGTCGGCCTGGAACAGCCGCTCGAAGCCTTCCATCGCCGCCATCATCGCCAGATTGTGCGGCATGCGCCGGCGCTCGTAACGGCTGAGCACCTTCACATCACCCAAACGTTCGCCACGTTGCGCGGCATGCAGCAGCACCTCGGCCAGCACTGCGACATCGAGAAAGCCCAAGTTGACGCCCTGGCCGGCCAGCGGGTGGATGCTGTGCGCGGCATCGCCGATCAGCGCCAGACCATCTTCAACATAGCGCTTGGCGTGGCGCTGACGCAGCGGAATACACAGGCGCGGATCGGCCTGGAGGATATCGCCCAGACGATGCTCGAAGGCAAAGCCCAGCGCACGACGGAAACCGGCATCATCCAGCGCCATCAGTCGTTCGGCTTCAGTTGGGGTAACAGACCAGACAATCGAGCACCAATGCTCACCTTCGGGACCTGCCAGCGGCAGAAAGGCCAGCGGACCGTCATCGGTAAAGCGCTGCCAGGCGGTGGCCTGGTGCGGCTTGGCGCAGCGCACACTGGTGACAATGGCATGGTGCAGGTAATCCCACTCGCGGGTGGCGCAACCGGCCAAGCGGCGCACCGCCGAGTTGGCGCCGTCGGCGGCAATCAGCAGCGGCGCACGCAGTTCGCGGCCATCACTCAAACTGAGCAGCCAGCCATCGCCGGAGCGGCGCAGCTGCTCAAGGCGAGCGCCCGGCAACAGACCAATCGGACTGTCGTGCAGACGTTCAAGCAGGGCATCCTGCACCACGCGGTTCTCGACGATATGGCCGAGGGAGTCGGCATGCACGCTGGCCGCGCTGAAATGAATCTGCCCGGTGCCAGAGCCGTCCCACACCTGCATCTCGCCATAGGGGCAGGCGCGCCGCGCGGCGATGCCGTCCCACACACCCAGGCGATCGAGAATGCGCTGACTGGCAACTGACAGTGCGCTGACACGCGGTTCGAAGGCAGCCTGCGGATCAAAAGGCTTGACGCTCAGCGGGCCGCCATCGACCAGCAGAATCTCCAGCCCCTGATCCTGCAGGGCCAGCGCCAGGGCGCTGCCTACCATGCCTGCGCCTACGATGATCAGATCCGCTTGCATCACATATTCCTTGTTCAGGCTGCCTGCCGAGCGCGCGGTTTCAACCGCACATAAAGGGTCTTGTGCACCCGCGCCACCAGGGTGCCGCTACCATCGCGCACCTCCACATGCAGCTCGGGGTGGTACTTATCGCCATCTGCCGTGTGCTGACGAATGTCGTCAAGCAGCCCTTGGTCGATGCTGAAATCGGCGTACACCGGGCCGGTGCCGGGGGCAATAAAGTCGATGCGCGCGGCCTTGTCCCAGACGATAAAATCACGCCCCAGGTTTTCCATGATCATCAGCATGAAAAATGGGTCGGTCATCGAATACAGGCTGCCGCCGAACTGGGTGCCGACATAGTTGCGGTTATACCAGCCCAGGCCCATCTTCACCTGCACCTGACGGAAGTCCGCGCTGATCTGCCGCACCCGCACGCCGGCGCCCAGATACGGCGGATACAGATTCATCGCCCAGCGCAGCAGCCGCGCCTTGCGCGCCAATTTGTTTGCCAACATGAATCAATGCTCCGAGCGAGTGCCAAGGCCCATGGCCTGACGGGCGAACCAGCGTTTCGCCGGAGGTAATAGATCCAGGCCGAGCAGGCCAAGGTTGCGCCCAGCAGCCAACAGCGGCTGGCCGGTGCTAAACAACCGGGTGACCTGATCGGAGAAGCCGACGGTCAACTGCTGATCCATCTGCTGGCTGCTCAGATAACGCTGCAGGGTGGCCAGATCGCCCAACGGCGCGCTGCTGACCAGCAGGGTTTCGGCCAGCACCAGGGTATCGCGCAGCGACAGGTTGTAGCCCTGCCCGGCAATCGGATGCAAGCTGTGCGCCGCATTACCGAGCACCACCAGATGCTGACGCACCTGCTCCTTGGCTGCAGTCAGTGCCAGCGGATAGAGATGGCGCGCGCCGACCTGACGCAGGCTGCCCAGGCGATAACCGAAGGCCTGCTGCAGCTCGCCGAGAAACGCCGCATCGTCCAGCGCCGACAGCCGCTCGGCTTCCAGGGTGGCACGGGTCCAGACCAGGGCGCAGCGGTTATCCGCCAGCGGCAGCAGGGCCATCGGTCCTTCTTCGGTAAAGCGCTCAAAGGCCAGGCCGTTATGGGCTTCCTGCGGGCTGACATTGGCGATAAGTGCGCTCTGCCCATACGGCGTAGTGCTGACGGCGATACCCAGTTGCTCGCGCAAACCGGAGCGGCCGCCTTCGGCGAGAATCGCCAGGTTGCATTCCAGCTCGTTGCCGTCGTCCAGGGTCAGGCGATAGCCATCGGCCAAGGCCTGCATCCGCGTGACCTGCGCCGGGCTGCGCCAGCTCACCACCTGCTGATCCAGCGCCTGCCACAGGCATTCGCCGAGCCAGGCGTTTTCCACCACATAACCGAGTGCCGGCACGCCCTCTTCCTCGGCGCTCAGGCGCGCTGCGGCGAAACGGCCACGATCGGAGACATGAATCTGCTTGATCGGCTCGGCACGCTGGCTGATCGACTGCCATAGACCGAGGCGTTGATAGATCTGCTGCGAGCCAAACGACAATGCAGTCGAGCGCGCGTCGTAGCTGGGCTGATAACCATTGCCTGGGGTGAACGGCTCAATCAGGCAAATGCTCCAGCCGCGCAGCTTGGCCTCGGCCTGCAAAGCCACCGCAAGGCTAGCGCCTACCAAGCCGCCGCCGATAATCGCAATGTCGACGCGTGTCATGCTCTAGGCAGCCACGCTGCGTGCGGCGGCCATCAGTGCTTCGATCTCGGCGACGGTTTTCGGCACGCCGCTGGTGAGAATCTCGCAGCCAGTCTTGGTCACCACCACGTCGTCCTCGATGCGCACACCGATGCCGCGCCACTTCTTCGCCACATCCTGATTGTCCACGGCGATATAGATGCCCGGCTCAACCGTCATGGCCATGCCGACTTCAAGCTCGCGCCATTCGCCGCCGACCTTGTACTCGCCGACATCGTGCACATCCATGCCCAGCCAGTGGCCGGCGCGGTGCATATAGAAGGGTTTGTAGGCCTCAGTGGCGATCAGCTCGGCCACATCGCCCTGCAGCAGGCCGAGCTCCACCAGCCCGGCGGTAATTACCTGCACCGTGGCTTCGTGGGCCTGATTCCAGTGCTTGCCGGGGCCGATTTCCTTGAACGCGGCTTCCTGCGAAGCCAGCACCAGCTCGTAGATGGCTTTCTGTTCTGGCGAAAACTTGCCGCTGACCGGGAAGGTGCGGGTGATGTCGCTGGCGTAGCAGTCGATTTCGCAACCGGCGTCGATCAGCACCAGATCGCCGTCTTTCAGCGGCGCGTCGTTCTCGCGGTAATGCAGGATGCAGGCGTTCTTGCCGGCAGCGACGATGGAACCATAGGCCGGCATCTTCGCCCCGCCCTTGCGGAACTCGTAATCCAGCTCGGCTTCCAGGTGGTACTCGAACAACCCAGCACGACTGGTCTGCATGGCGCGCACATGGGCGCGGCAGGAGATGTCCGCCGCTTCCTTCATGACTTTGACCTCGGCCGCCGACTTGTACAGCCGCAGGTCATGCAGCAAGTGTTCGAGGGTGATGAATTCGTTAGGCGGCGAGGCACCCTGGCGCGCCTTGGAGCGGATCACGTTGATCCACTCCATCAGCTGGCGGTCGAACTCATGGTTAGTGCCCATCGAGGAATAGACCCGATCACGCCCTTCGATCAGCCCCGGCAGGATGTCGTCGATATCACCAATCGGGAACGCATCATCCGCGCCGTACTGGCTGATCGCACCATCCTGGCCTGCGCGCAAGCCGTCCCACATTTCCCGCAACGGGTCGCGCTCACGGCAGAACAATACGTACTCGCCATGCTCGCGCCCGGGAATCAGCGCAATTACCGCCTCCGGCTCGGGAAAGCCGGAGAGGTACTGAAAGTCGCTGTCCTGACGGTAGATATGCTCAACATCGCGGTTGCGGATATACACCGGCGCAGCCGGCAGAATCGCGATGCTGTTGGGTTCCATCTGCGCCATCAGCGCCTTGCGCCGACGGGCGTATTCCGACTTGGGGATGCTGATCATGGGCAGATTGAGTCCACTTCTATTGCATGAAAATCAATGCAGCGACGGCTTC
>DASRUM010000240.1:0-3748 GCA_035655415.1 Pseudomonas sp. | reverse complement strand
CTCGGTGGTGATCAGGGTGCCTTCGCCGTCGACATGGATCGAGCCGCCTTCGAGGATCAGCTCATCGGTGCGATAACGCGCGCAGCCTTCGATCTGCAGAATCTTGCGCGCCACCTGATCGTCACGCACCCAGTTGGCGTACAGGCCGCCATTCAGGCCGCCCCAGGCGTTGAACGCCCAGTCCACACCGCGCACTTCGCCACTGTTGTTGGTGACGAAGGTCGGCCCGGTGTCGCGCACCCAGGCGTCGTCGGTGGTGATTTCCACCACGCGGATATTGGCGTGGGCCAGGCGCTCGCAGGCGTTCTCATACTGGCCGGCGGACACGCACACAGTCACCGGTTCGAATTCGGCAATCGCCCTGGCCACGGCGGTAAACGCGGCTTGCGCGGGCTTGCCGCCCAGGCGCCAATTGTCCGGGCGCTCGGGCCAGACCATCCAGGTTTGGCTGTGGCTTTCCCACTCGGCGGGCATGCGGAAGCCGTCGGCGTGCGGGGTAGTCGTCAGGGTTGTCATAAATTCACCAAATCATTGAGCGGGGCGGATGGGCATTAACGCTGCGCGTCACAACCCATCTTAACAGGGGCGTTTTTACTCGGAGGTCAGATGGCCGTCGAGGGTTTTTAGCGTGCCGTAGAGGTTCGGGCGGCGGTCACGGAAGCTGCCCCAGGCGCTGCGGATATGCTCTAGCTGGTCCAGGTCGAAGCTGTGCATCAGCACCGCTTCGTCGGTTTCGTTGGCTTCCTGCACCTTGGCGCCGAACTGGTCGGCAATAAACGAGGAGCCATAGAAGTTGATGTGATAATCGCCCTGGTCTTCACGACCGATGCGGTTGCTGGCGATCAGCGGCATCAGGTTGGCGCCGGCGTGGCCCTGCTGTACGCGCTGCCAATGGTCGCGCGAGCTGATGCTCGGGTCATGCGGCTCGCTGCCGATGGCGGTCGGGTAGAACAGAATCTCGGCACCGAGCAGCGCCATGCTGCGCGCGCACTCGGGGAACCACTGGTCCCAGCAGATGCCCACGCCGATCTTGGCGTAGCGGGTGTTC
Organism: Pseudomonas sp.; assembly: GCA_035655415.1. GTDB lineage: Bacteria > Pseudomonadota > Gammaproteobacteria > Pseudomonadales > Pseudomonadaceae > Aquipseudomonas. The sequence continues at coordinate 2,700 of DASRUM010000240.1, read as the reverse complement.
CACACTTTGAAGCCGGTGTCGCCGGGGTTGAAGTAGTACTTCTCGTGGTAGCCCGGGCCGTCCGGGATATGGCTTTTCCGATAAATCCCGAGGTTGCTGCCGTCGGCGTCGATGATCGCGATGCTGTTGAAGCGCGCGCGGCCGGCCAGTTCATAGAAGCTGATGGGCAGTACCACTTGCAGCTCTTTGGCGATTTTCTGGAAGTGCAGAATCGCCGGGTTACTCTCGGCTGGGGTGGCCAGCTGCAGATAGTCCGGGTTGGGCTTCTGGCAGAAGTACGGGGCCTCGAACAGCTCTTGCAGCAGGATGATCTGCGCGCCCTTGCCGGCGGCCTGACGCACCAAGCGCTCGGCGTTGGCGAGATTCGCAGCGGTATCCCAGGAGCAGGCCATCTGGGTGGCGGCGACGGTAACGATACGGGGCATGGTTTGTCACCTCAAGAGCAGTTGGGGCGGTCATCTGACACTAGCAGAGGCCGGCGACTGTGCCATGCCTCGCGGGTGAGTCATGGCAGTGGATGGCCTATTTATATCCGATAAAAATCGGCTTTAAAAGCAAAACATACGGCGCTAAACGAATTTTTACCGATTTATATCGAATAAAAATCGAATTAGTTTGCGCCGGCAAAATGAAGGTCGATCAAAGGCAAGGCGATACGCCGCCACGCAGGCTGAGTGCTGCGGGTGTTAACGGTGTGGGCAGGTGAGGGTTGGGTAAGGCGAGGGATCAGGCGCTGTAGCGTTTGTGCAGCTCGAATTGCTCGTGGCCGTCGTCCCAGCCGGCTTCCCAGGCGGCGATCAGCACATCGGCGGCGAGCCCGCGTGGGGTGTTGGCTTGTCCGGTCAGCCCTGCCATATAGCCTTGTTGGTAAGCCTTGTTGAGGCTTTCCAGGCTCCAGTGCTGGTCATCTTCCGTGTTGAGGTCGGCGCAGGCCATGGCGGCAGCTCGCAGTGGATTTACCCATGCAATGCTAGCCGCATCGCCTGGGCAGGGCTGCGCCGCTGATCCCGCTTTTGCCACCGCTGGCGGTTTATGTGATGCAGTTGGCGAAATGCCGGCTGCGCGCGAGCCGGCATTCTTCGGAGTTAAACAGCTAACGCCAGAATGCTGGCCTGATAGGCGGCGGCAAAGCTGTCGAAGTCGCCTTCTTCCTGGGCTTCAAGTTCGGCTTGGTCCTGCAGCGACTGGGCGGCGCTGGCCTCGAAGGCTGCTTGCTGTTCGGCGCTTAGCGGCTGGCTGCGGAAGTACTCGGCGTGCAGCTTGCTCTGGCGCAGGGCGAACTCGGTAAAGCTCAGGCCCTGTTGCAGTTGCGCCAGCACCTGGGCGGAGGGCGTCAGGCTGGCATCGGCGACCTTGGCCTGTTGCGCCTGCAAGGCCAGGCGGTGGGCGTTGCTGTCGTGGTTCTGATCGAGCAGCTCGGCCAGCGGACGGATCTGTTCGAGCAACTCATCGGCCCAGGCCTGCAGCACCACCGGTTGGCCATTGCGTTGCAGCTGTAGGCCCGGACGACGACCTTCCTTGACCACGGCCAGGAAGTTGTCGGTGCAGGCATGGCATTCGCCGCTTTCCAGCAGCGGACTGTCGGCCAGCGCGCAGAACAGCAGGAAGGCGTCGAGGAAGCGCGATTCGGTTAGGTCGATGCCCAGCGGCAGGAACGGGTTGATGTCCAGGCAGCGTACTTCGACGTACTGCACGCCGCGGGCCATCAGCGCCTGGATCGGCCGCTCACCGCTATAGGTCACGCGCTTGGGGCGGATGTTGGAGTAGTACTCGTTCTCGATCTGCAGGATGTTGGTGTTCAACTGTAGCCACTGACCATCCTTCTTCGCGCCAATTTCCACATAGGGCGGGTAGGGCGTGCCGACAGCCTGGCGCAGGCTGTCGGTGTAGCTGGTCAGGTCGTTGTAGCAGGGCGTCAGGCCGGATTGGGCGGTGCTCTGGTAGCCCAGGTCGCTCATGCGCAGGCTGGTGGCATAAGGCAGGTAAAGGGTTTCGCCATCCAGCTCCTGCAGCTGGTGCGGGCGGCCGCGCATAAAGCCCTTGTGCAGCGCCGGCGAGGCACCGAACAGGTACATCAGCAGCCAGCTGTAACGGCGGAAATTGCGGATCAGCGCGATATAGCGCGCCGACTGGTAATCCTGCGCACTACGCGTATCGCCTTCGGCCTGCTGCTGCAGCTGCCAGAGCGCGTCGGGCAGGGAGAAGTTGTAGTGGATGCCGGCGATGCATTGCATGGTCTTGCCGTAACGCAGGGCCAGACCCTTGCGGTACACGTACTTGAGTTCGCCGATATGCGAGTTGCCGTAACGGGCGATCGGGATTGTCTCTTCGTCCGGCAGGGCGCAGGGCATCGACGGGCTCCACAGGTACTCGCCATCCAGCTTGCTGTAGGCGAAACGGTGGATCTGCTCCAGATCGGCCAGGGTCGCTGCCGGGTCAGGCTCGGCTGGGGTGATAAATTCCAGCAGCGATTCTGAGTAGTCGGTGGTGATCTGCGTGTGGGTCAGCGCCGAGCCGAGGGCGGCCGGGTGCGCAGTCAGCGCCAGCTGGCCGTCGCCATCGACGCGCAGGCATTCGCGCTCGATACCGTGCAGGCATTGGGAAAGCAGGGAGAGGTTGGCGCGCTCGCCAAGCTGGGCCAGGCGGCGGGGTAACAGGTCGCTCAAGATTGCATTCCTTCACGCATCGGTCGCCTCAATA
>DASRUM010000239.1:0-18554 GCA_035655415.1 Pseudomonas sp. | reverse complement strand
TTTGTGCTGCAATTTCATTCAGCTGTGGCTACAGCGAAGTGGGGGCAACGGCAATAATTCTCCCATCGCAACACACCACTGACCCGCCACAAGCGGAAGGATGACCACCATGGAACGTACCCTCAGTTCCGACCTGTTTTTCGATCACAGCCAATCCACCGGCTCCAGCGCTCTGCCGCTGCGTATGCTCGCCTCTGTTCTGCAATGGCAGCGCCGCGTTGTTAGCCGCCGCCAGCTTGCTCGTCTGGACTCCCGTCTGCTCGCAGACGCCGGTATCAGCGAAGCACAGCGTCACGCTGAACTGAGCAAGCCTTTCTGGCGTTAACTGCTGCCAGACACCGATTTCTGCTCCTCCCTTTATGGGATTTTTGAAAGCTCCAGCGCCCTGCGTGTTGGGGCTTTCTTTTTATGTGCCGGGAAAAGTACTCAGGCAATTGCTTGGCTGCAACAGTCTGCTGCGCTGTTAAGCGGTACAGTTGTTGTAAAAAGCTAACTGCGCCATAACAATTTCCCTGTGCTGTCTCTGCACCTACCGCTCCCTCCCGCGCACCATAGGTTGCCTTCTTCCGTCTCCGACAAGGAATTGCGCCATGGATCGCACTCTCAAGCACCAGCCCCCGGTAAATACTCAAGTAAATTCCCCGCTCTGGTTACGTGTTTATGCCGCGTTCTGTGGCTGGCAGCGCAACCTGCGTACCCGCCACCAACTGGCGCGCCTCGATAGCCGCCAGCTGGCGGACGCAGGCATCACCGAGGCGCAGCGTCAGGCCGAGTTGGCAAAGCCGTTCTGGCGTTAAGCAGCCGGGCAACCAACCCATACAGCCGGGGTCTACACTGAACCTAGCCTGCCTGTTGGGCCTTTTTAGGAGTGTGGATATGAATGCGATAAAGACTTTGAGCCTTGCGGCATTACTGGCGCTGGCCGGTACGGCAAGCGCCACCAGTTTTGTGGTCACCACTGATGCGGTGGTAGGGGCGGTCGCGGCAACCGCTGAAGCGAGCTCAGATGTGTCCTCATCCTTTACCGATGACAAGGTCGTGCTGGCCGCGCGCGATGACGCTGCCGCGTTTGTTGCCAGCCAGGGCGACATCCGTGGGGTACGCCTGGAGGCCGCTCTACAGCATATCCGTCAGCAGGTACCGACGTTGCAAGGCGACGATATGCAGCTGGCAACGGCCATCCTTAGCCTCTGAATATGTGTGCTGCCAGCGCTTAGCCAGAAGCGCTGGCGGAACTGTGTGGCACACTGCCCGTCTAAGCCAGTCCAAACGACTTGATGGCTGATTATTGGAGATGCATATGCGCCCTATCTTGCTCAGTGCCGTAGTTGCAGTTGTTCTGTTCAGTGCCGCTACACAGGCGCAAACCCTGGTGGCGACCAGCAATATCATAGTGCGTGCGCTGGATCGCACCTTCGACTTCACCTCGGATACCACCACCTCGGTGCGCGACTCGAAAGTCGTGCTCGCGGCGCGTGACGATGCGGCCAGTTTCGTCGCCAGCCAAGGGCAGATCCGTGGTGCGCAGCTGGAAGCCGCCATCGGCACCATTCGCAGCCAAGTGCCTGAGGCGCAAGGCGCCTCCGACCTGGTATTGGCCGAAGCCATCCTGGCACTGTGAGGTGGCCGGGTGCCTGGCTGCTGGGGCTGGCGTTACTAACCAGCACCTGCAGCCAGGCCGAGTTGCGCCTGCAGCTCGCAGGCGCCGAACTCAGCCCTGCTGAGCACCAGGCCAGCCAGCAACTGTTGCAAGACGCGCTGGCCGCCTTGCCGCCACAGCTCAAACAACAACTCGACCGCAGCGTCAGCGTGCGCTGGCGCAGCCTGCCTGCGCAGGTGTATGGCCGCGCCGGACGTTTCAGCGGTATCGAACTGAATGCCGCGTTACTGCCAGGGTTAAGCGACGGCAGCAGTGCCACCACCCTGACCTCACGCCCCCACGGCACTGTGCGCCGCGAATTGCTGGCGACCGTGCTGCATGAAATTACCCATCTGTATGACCGTGCCCAGCTCTGGCCGCCGGTGGGCCGGCAGTTGCAACGGCAGTGCCGCCAGCGTGAGCAGAGCCTGGGAGCCGTCGGCCTGCCGGATCACTGCCGCGGGCAGACGACGCGGCGTTTTACCCTGAGTGATGATCCGCTGCTGCTCGACTTGGCCGGCTGGCCGCAGCAAGTCGGGCGGCGTGGTGCGCGCGAGCAGGACAATCATCAGGTCGCGCGTAGCCCGGACAGTTATGAGCTGAGCAACTCGCGCGAGTTTCTCGCCGTCAACATGGAGTACTTCCTTCTCGACCCCAGCTATGCCTGTCGTCGGCCTTCTTTGTCGCGTTACCTGGGGGCGCATTTCGGCTGGGTGCCGGCGAATCAGCAGCCTTGCGCCGAAGGTTTGGCCTACCTAAATGCCGGCCGCGACTTTGCCCGCCAGCCGCTCGGCAGCATTGACCCGCAGCGGGTCTATCAGGTGGATTACCTGTTGGCCGAAGCCAATGATGCCCTGGCCAGCCGCTGGGGTCACAGCATGCTGCGTCTGGTCATCTGCGCGCCTGGCCGACCACGTGGTCCGGATTGCCGGCTGGATCTGCAGGAGCATCTGGTGCTGTCCTACCGTGCCTTTGTTGGCGATGTGCAGCTGTCCAGCTGGGATGGCCTGACCGGCGTTTACCCCTCGAGGCTGTTCGTTTTGCCGCTGGAGCAGGTGATTGAGGAATACACCAAGGTTGAACTGCGCAGCCTGGCCTCGGTGCCGCTCAAGCTGGACCGCACGCAGCTGGAACAACTGGTCACCCGCGCTGCCGAGCAGCACTGGAGCTACGACGGCGACTACTGGTTTATCTCCAACAACTGCGCCGTGGAAACCCTCAAGCTGCTGCGCAGCGGCAGCCAGCACCCGCGCCTGCATGCGCTCGACAGCATCATGCCCAATGGCCTGCTCGACACCCTGGTGGCGCGCGATCTGGCTGACCGCAGCGTACTGAACGACCCCGCCGAAGCCCTTCGCCTGGGCTATCGCTTCGACTCGTTTCGTGATCGCTACCAGGCCATGTTCAGTGTGTTGCAGACGCAGCTGCCGATTGAGCAGACACAGGTTGAGGACTGGCTGATTCAGACGGCCGACAAGCGCCAGCCCTGGTTCGCCCGCGCCGATCTGCGCACCAGCGCGGCGCTGCTACTGCTCGAACAGGCGGCACTGCGCCGGCAATTGCTCTTGGCTCAGAATGAACTCAAGCGCCGTTATCTGAGCGGCCGTGATGGCGTTGACCCCACATTGAACAAGGCCGGCGGCGCGCTGCAGCAGATCCTCGCCAACAGCGGTTTCCTTAGTCGCCCGGCCGAGTTGCTCGAAGGTGGCTACGGCCTGCCACAACGCGCCGAATGGCAGCGCCTGGAAACCGAAAGCCAGGCGCGGCAGCAGCAACTGCGCCAGCTCAGCGACAGCCTCGACCAGGAAGTGCGCACCCTGCTGGAGCCGGCTCGTTTGGCCGAGCTGCAAGCCACTGAAGCCAACTTGGCGCAACTGGGTACGCATCTGCGCACGCTGCACAAGGCTGGCGGTGGTCTGCAGCTGCCCTGAATCAGCTGCCGAGCAGCTTGCCCATTGAAGGCAGGCCAAGCTGCTGCAGCGGATCAGCAGGCGCCTGTTGTGGTTTGAAACGACCAATCGCCGATTCGCACTGAGCCAGCAAGCCCTTGCTCGTGCTGCTCTGGCATGACTGATAGGCCTGCTGTGCCTGTGCGACCCGCTCGCCTTGCAGGTGCACGGAAATCTCCAGTGGCGTCATCAGTTGATTGCCCCAATGCGCCTGGCCACGTTGCAGATAGCGCTCGGCCTGAGCCTGTCGTTCTAGGCTAAGTGACAACGTGATGATCTGGTCGTAACTGGAGAGAGACGCGTACTGCCACTCACTGTCCGGAACCTGTTCCAGATTGGCCAGAGCTTCCTTGTACCGCCTTTGCTGAACAGCCAGGACGAACTGCAAGGTTTGTGCGCGCATGCTCCTGGCTGCCGGCCCTCTCGCCACGTCTTTGGCCAACTTGCGTGCCTCGTTTAGGTCTCCCTTATCGATGGCTTTGGTCGCACGATTGATTAGCACCTGCCCGGCGAGAATCTTGCCGCTCTGCCCTCCAAGAAGCTGCCGCTGGTAGCTGGCAAGTTGAGGGCTTCGGCGTCGCTCGCTGCGATACTCGCTGGCGATGTAACGCGCTAAGGCCTCTTCGCGCTGAGCTGGTAACTGGTGGGTCTTGCCAAAATCCTTCCACAGATCCACCGCTGCCAGTTGCGCAGCGGTCACCCCGCTCTGGATACCCTGTTCGAGCAAGCCACCGACGCCCTTTTTCTGCACTGCCTGGCTGAATAGCTGTTTCTGCATTGCCTGATAGCGTTGCAGCTGGCTGACATTGCTGCCTTCGAAACTCTGCAGGCGCTGGATGCCATGTACCGCACCCCGCGGGGAGTAGCCCGCACGACTGAGCAGATCGACGGACAACAGATCGGCTTCATCTTCCTGAGCACGCGTCCAGCTGCTGTTCCAGAAGTTATCGGATGCCGCCTTGAGCAGGACGCCTGAGAGGCTGCTTTGCACGATTGTCTTGCCCACTGCGTCGGGATCACCCACCACCAGTTTGCGTGATGTGCCGCTCTTCTGGCTTTCCAGGCCAGCCAGGGTCACGCCCAGATTGACCGCCGTCACCGATGCATCCAGCAGCTTCTTCTGCTGATTGAAGAAGTGCTCGCGATCGAGGTGCCCCAGCAGCAAGTGAGCTGCTTCGTGTCCAAGCATCGCGGCCAGTTCGTCCTCGCTCTCGATGGCCTGCAAGGTGCCCAGGTTGAGGTAGATGACATTATCTGCGGTAGCGCGCGCGCCGAAGCTTTCGGAAGCGCTAAAGCGCACCTTGATGTCCGGTTTGGCATGCGGCCAATGTGTTAGCAAACGGCTCAACACCTGATCGCAATAGGTCTGCAGTTCCGGCACCTGGAAGCTTTCCACCTGCGCCATTTGCTCGGTCAGATCCACCTTACCGAACCCGCGCACCTCATCCGGGTCAGCGGCGCCCGCCAGGCGATCGACCAGGGCGTTGTTCAACCAGGGATTGCTGGTCACTGGCTGGAGCGCCAGCGGGCGCGCGCGCGGACTGTCGATGAACTTGCCTTGCAGTGGCGCCTTGCTGGTCGACGGCATCTGCTGGCAACCGAACAACAGCAGACAGGCGATTGCCAGTGTCATTTCCTTACGCATGAGTCCTCCCTGATTCACTTGCCGCAGGCTTTCGAATAGCCCATTACCGCATTGGTTTTGCTGTCTGCCAGAAGGCTGGTCTCGGCGACCTTGCGGCAGTCGAAGGCAACTGTCTTTCCGTGATTGAGCTTCACATCCAGCGGATCGAGCCAGACCTGACGCTCGCCAACGGCGATCAGCAACAGGTTCTTGGTTTCGCTGAAACTGATCACCTGCACATCCGGAACAGGCAGTTGGTCGCGGTTTATGTCGCCGAGGAACTCGCCCTGTTCGTCATACAGCGCGACCTTTTCCAGCGGGTAACCGATAATTTTCAGCGGCTCCTGCGCCCATGCCGACACACTGCACAGCAACAACCCGAATACTGTGGCTCTAAACATTGCTAGCTCTCCTTTTCAGTTGATGTGCGACGCGTACGCTGGTGCCACCATTCGGCAACCCTGGCCTCCCCAAGGTAGGCATAGAACAGGCCGATCATCAGCAGCAGTCCCAGCCAGTCGAATGGCGCGATATGCAGACAGCTCGCGAGATAGACACTGATCAGCAATACAAGGCTGCTGAGTAGAACGAACCAGAACAGGTAATGGCTCACACAGCGACAGAGGAACCGGCCTTTGGTATGCGGGTGTGCCGGGATCCATAGCGCGACCAGGCCGGCCAGCAGCAGCAAGGCAAGCTCTAGCCAGTCGCTCAAGCTGATACCCAGCCAACCATCCGGTGCCGCTCGCCAGTAGCTGCGCCCTTGCGTCAGCAGGTTGTCCAGAGCCATTGCATGTACGTAAACGCCGGGCAACAGCCCCTGCACCGGACTGCTGACAAGATCCGGGATGCCGCGAATATGCGCACCCAACAACACATGCTTGCCGCGCAAGACTTCTGCGACACTCGGGTCACGCAGTTGGTTGGCATATAGGGTGCGGGTATAGGGACAGGGCTGTGGTCGCTCGACCTCGCCAGCGGAGCGCAGCGAACGGAAAGCGTCGGCGACCAGCATGTTGAATGTTTGTCCCCAATTCTCCCGCTGCCCACGCACATCACAACCTGCCAGGTCGACGAAGCCCCGCATACCTGCGTCGCTCCAGTAACCCCAACGCACCAGCAGCGGCGCCTCGAAGCCTTCAGGCGAGCAGTCCTGCGCCTGGCACGCCGCTTGGTATAACTGCAACGCCGGTGTGCGCAGCGTCCCCAGCGGGCTTGGCAACAGCAATGGATAGCGCTCACCGTAGCCGCTCCAGTTGCTTGGCGCGGTGTCCGCCATAGCGGCGAATTCGGGCAATACCAGAGAGCGCCCTTGTGCATCACGGTAATCGGCAAGAATCAGCGGCACGTTCTGCTCACGGAAGCTGCCCAGTGCCCGCTGCAGGCTATCGGTAGGGCCACCGTCGTAGCGTCTCTGGGTGTAGAGGAGGTCGACAAAGAGAGATTTTGGTTGATAGCTGAGCAGTAGACGCAACAGGCGCGCCTGCTCGCCATAACGCAACGGCCAGCTAGCCCCCATGCTCATCAGCGCTTGATCATCAATCAGCACCACCACCACCTCTTCCTGTCCAGACTCGGAGTAGAAGGGCGCCAGCATGCGCAACAGCCAGGTTTCGCTATGACGGTCGGAGGCGTCCCGCAGACCGAACGGGTTGAAGAACGCCACGAATAGCATCAGCAGCAAACCCAGGACAGCACCGGGTTTGCTGAGCAATGGAGCAAGAAGAATTTGCCTGAAGCGCATCCCTGAACGCACAAGAACATCCCTGATATAGCTAGGCGCAGAAATGTGACATAGCTCACAGGCAAAGCAAACAAATTTTTGACATCAAAATAGTGGCACCTAGCCCGGCAGCTAGCGGTTCAAGGTATGTTCTCCTCGTCCTCTCGCGGCAATTGCTCATCCAGCTGCAGCCAGGGCAGCCGGCTACCTACCCAGATATGCCGGTCCGCTGGCGCCTGTTCAGGTTCGTCCAGCGTAGCGACGGTTACATCCAGGGTCTCCGGGCTGAGCTGGGTGAACAACGCCAGATGAGCGCCGCACTGGCCACAGAAATAACGCGTACAACTGGCTGACGAGGCGTACTCATGCGGTGTGCCGGCCAGCCAGCGAAAGCTCGCCAGCGGCACGGTGATCCAGGTGGTGACGATGCCACCTGTGCTGCGTCGGCAGATCGAGCAATGACAGTGGGCGATGTCCTGCAGTGGCGCCGCGAACTCATAGCGCAGGTCTCCGCATTGGCAACCACCTTGATGAATATCGGACATTGGGCATCCCCGTCGTGATCGTCAGGTAAAGCAGCCTAATACCGACATCGACCTTGCGTCACCCCCATGCGGCTGCTCAAGATGGCGGCTTGCCTGTGACTGGAGGTTGCCGTGCTGGAGTTGTTGTTGGCCTTGTGGCCGCTGTTTGCCTTGATCGTCGCCGGGTATTACCTGCGCCGCTGGGCGTTCCCCAATGAGGCGTTCTGGCCGGGTGCCGAGCGGCTGAACTACTTCATTCTGTTCCCCGCGCTGCTGTTCAGCAGCCTGGCCACGGCGCCGTTGGATAATCCGGCATTGCCGCGCCTGGCGTTAGCCGTTTTGCTGGCGCTGGGTATCGCCTGGTTGGCGCTGTTGCTGGTGCGGCGCGTGCGGGGTTGGCCGGCGGGGCGTTTTGGCGCATTCAGCCAAGGCATTCTGCGCTTCAACACCTACCTCGGGCTGGCGGCGGTGGGCAGCCTGTTCGGCCAGGAAGGCCTGACCCTGGCGGCCATCATGCTCGCCCTGATGGTCCCGACGGTAAATGTGCTGTCGGTCTGGTCGCTGACCGCAGAGCGTGGCGTCAGTGCGCGCAGCCTGTTGCTGCCGATTCTGAAGAACCCGCTGATTCTTGCCTGCCTCGGCGGCACGCTGGTCAACCTCAGCGGCCTTGGCCTGCCGGGCGGCAGTGATCGTCTGCTTAGCCTGTTGGCCGCTGCGAGCCTGCCGCTTGGCCTGCTCTGCGTCGGCGCAGCACTGAAACCCGAGCAGCTGGGCGGTGAAGTGCCGGCGCTGCTTAGCAATAGCCTACTGCGCCTGTTGGCCATGCCAGTGTTGGCTTGGGTGGTGGCCTATGGTCTGCAGTTGCCAGCGATGGAAAGCACGGTGCTGGTGCTGTTCTTTGCCCTGCCAACCGCGCCGACGGCTTACGTGCTGACCCGTCAGCTGGGCGGCGACAGCCAGTTGATGGCCGGCATCATTACCCTGCAAACCCTGTTGGCTACGGCCAGTTTGCCGCTGTTATTGCTGCTGGTGGCGGGCTGATTAAGGCGCTGCGTGAGGTGGTCGGCTGACGACTGGGGGTTGGTGATGCACATAAATTACTGTATTTATATACAGTAATTTATGGAGCCAGCCCATGTCCGTTTCTCTGCCGCCGCGCGGTCGCGGTACCGCCAGTAACCCGCATAACCGCTTTGCCCCGCAGCGCATCATCGCCAGCGATGACGGCTGGTTTCAGGAGGTGCCGCCCAGCCGGGCGACCGAGGTGCGCTGCGAAACCGCGAAAAGCATCATCACCCGCAACCAGTCGCCGGACTTGCCGTTTGATCGCTCGCTCAATCCCTATCGAGGCTGTGAACATGGCTGCATCTACTGCTATGCCAGGCCCAGCCACGCCTATTGGGATCTGTCGCCCGGGCTGGATTTTGAAACCAAGCTGATCGCCAAGACCAATGCCGTGGCCCTGCTCGAACAGCAGCTGAGCAAGCCCGGCTATGTCTGCGCACCGATCAATCTGGGTTCCAACACCGATCCCTACCAGCCGATCGAGCGCCAGCACTTGCTGACGCGCAACAGCCTCAAGGTGTTGCTCGACTATCGTCATCCAGTGACCATCGTTACCAAGGGTTCGCTGATTCTGCGCGACCTCGATCTGCTCACTGAGCTGGCACAGCAACGCCTGGTGGCGGTGATGATCAGCCTGACCACCCTGGATGATGAGCTGAAACGCATCATGGAACCGCGTGCAGCGGCACCGGCGGCGCGTCTGCGGGCGATTCGCGTACTGCGCGACAACCGCATTCCGGTGGGTGTGCTGTGCTCGCCGATGATTCCGATGATCAACGACATGGAGCTGGAGCACTTGTTGGCGGCGGCCAAGGAGGCCGGCGCGCAGAGCGCCAACTACATGCTGCTGCGCCTGCCGCGTGAAGTGGCGCCGCTGTTCGAGGAATGGTTGCAAGCGCATTACCCGCAGCGCGCCGAACATGTGCTCAGCTTGATCCGGCAGAGCCGCGGCGGCGCGCTGTATGACAGCCGCTTCGGTCAGCGTTTTCGCGGTGAAGGGGCGTTTGCCGAATTGCTCGCTCAACGCTTTGCCCTGGCCAGCAAACGCTTGGGCTTGAATCGACGTGATGGCTTCAACCTTGATTGCACGCGCTTCTGTCCACCGGGTGGCCAGCTGGCATTGCTTTAGGTTGTCGTTTTGGCCATGGACGGTAACACTTGGCATGTGACTCGCTAGCGGCCTTGGCTGTCGTTTTAGCAGCGTTTATTCAGGTTCATAGAGGCCGCAAACATGCCATACAAGCATCAGTTGATCCCGCTGCAGGGGCGCGCAGGTACTGAGAGTGCCGAGGAAGCCCTGCAGAGCATCGTTGGTGGTTTCAAACGCTTTCGCAGCGAGATTTTTCCGCAGCAGGAAGAGCTATTCAAGAAACTTGCCACCGCGCAGAATCCCCGCGCGATGTTTATCACCTGCGCCGACTCGCGGGTGGTGCCTGAGCTGATCACCCAAAGCTCGCCGGGCGACCTGTTCGTCAATCGCAACGTTGGCAACGTGGTGCCGGCCTACGGTCAGATGATGGGTGGGGTGTCCACCGCTATCGAGTACGCGGTGCTGGCGTTGGGCGTGCAGCACATCATCGTCTGCGGCCACTCCGACTGCGGTGCGATGAAGGCAGTGCTGGCCCCCGAAACTCTGGACAGCATGCCGACTGTGAAGGCCTGGCTGCGCCACAGCGAAGTGGCGCTCAAGGTGGTCGAGGCGAACTGCGGCTGTGAAGGCCATGACAGGCTGGGTATTCTCACCGAGGAGAACGTGGTGGCCCAGCTCAATCACCTGTGTACCCACCCGTCGGTGGCGGCGCGGGTGGCCTGCGGCCAGCTGTTTATCCACGGCTGGGTGTATGACATCGAAACCAGCGATATCAAGGCCTACGACGCGGAGAAGGGCGAATTCCGTCAGATCGGTGATGGCCCGCTGCCGATGGCTACCCCGCGCGCGCGTTATCTGCCGAGCAGCTAATTCAGCAAACGCGCGCTGGGTTTGGTTTGCTAACCCGCCGCGCGGGTTTCATCCAGTTGCAGCTCAACCCCGAGCTGCCGCGATAGGCACGGCCAGCGCTGCCAGGCCGCGTCGGTCTGTGGGTTGTGCAGGCGCTCGCGATAGGCTTGTACCGAATCCTGAGCAAAGCTGGCATCGTTGAGCATGCCGTCGACTGCATGGTGTACGGCCTCATCCAACTGGTTGGCAAAGGCTTCGCCGATCAGTTGGTGGGCGATCAGATTGGCCACCGTGGTATCCAGCGGGATCAGCGGCGCGCCCAGATGGGCGATGTAGCGATCATTCACTTCTTCGACCAGGCGATGGGCCAGATAAGCCTCGTCGAGTAATCCCTCCAGCCCTTCATGACCGGCCATCAGCGCAGGCGGCTGCAGAAAAAACTGCTCGGCAACCTTGAGCACCGGCTTGATCTGCGCATCGATCCCCGCTTCTTGCGACACCTGATGGGCGGCTTGCAACAGCTCTGGTACCTGCTCGATATAGGCGCTGACAAAACGCTGCAGCACGCCTTGAGTGTCTTCGTTGGGGAGGCGGATGGACGGATGCAGTTGCCCCAAGTGGGCCTGCATCTGACTGGCCAGGTGACCCGTACTGGCTTCGTGTTGGTGCGCACGCTGGATCAGTGCGTGCAAAGCGGCGATGTTCATGACTGCTCCTGAAATGAGGACATGGGCGAGAACCTTAGCTGGCTGAGCGCCTCGGCTAAGACCCGATTGTCATAATTATTAAACAGTTATGCGAGTCGGCTATATGCCGCCGCGTTCACCTTGGCCTATCCCGCGCCAGCCGCGGTCTCTAGCGCGTGCCTTGCCGTCTGTTGTTCATTTCGGCTTTCGCATTGCCAGGTGCAAGTCCGTGTCTATACTCGAATTCGAAAGGCAGTACCTGATAACTCCGAATCGACTGCGGCATGGACAGTCTTCGCAGGCATTTTCACCGTGAAATGTGCGAAGGCTTAGCCACTGAACGGTTCGGCGGGATAACAAGAAAAATTAAGGGGAACCCGCAATGATGCGACATCCACGAGTCTGGATGGGCCTCCTGTTGTGGTTGGTATTCAGCTCGGCGCACGCCAGCTGGGGCGTCAATATGGCGCCGGGTGCCACCGAGGTCAGCCGCTCAGTATTTGATTTGCACATGACCATCTTCTGGATCTGCGTCGTGATCGGCGTGATCGTGTTCGGCGCGATGTTCTGGTCGATGCTCGTCCACCGCCGCTCCACCGGCCAGCAGCCCGCGCACTTCCATGAAAGCACCACGGTCGAGATCCTCTGGACGGTCGTGCCGTTGGTGATTCTGGTGCTGATGGCGATACCGGCGACCAAGACCCTGATCGAGATATACGACTCCAGCGAGTCGGAGCTGGATATCCAGGTCACGGGCTATCAATGGAAATGGCACTACAAATACCTGGGTGAAGACGTCGAGTTCTTCAGCAACCTGACCACCCCCCAAGACCAGATCAATAACAAGGCCACCAAAGGTGAGCATTACCTGCTGGAGGTCGATGAGCCGCTGGTGGTGCCAGTCGGCACCAAGGTGCGTTTTCTGATCACCGCCGCCGATGTGATCCACTCCTGGTGGGTGCCGGCCCTGGCGGTGAAGAAAGACGCCATCCCCGGCTTTATCAACGAATCCTGGACGCGCATCGACGAGCCCGGCATCTACCGTGGCCAGTGCACCGAGCTGTGCGGCAAGGATCACGGCTTTATGCCCGTGGTGGTTGAAGCCAAGTCGAAAGAGGACTACGCCGCCTGGCTCGCCGAGCGCAAGGTGGCAGCGGCCGCCGAACGCGAGCTGACCACTAAAGAGTGGACCATGGACGAGCTGATGGCGCGTGGCGAGAAGTCCTACCAGACCAACTGCGCATCCTGTCACCAGCCAACCGGTGAAGGGCTGCCGCCGATGTTCCCGGCGTTGAAAGGCTCGGCCATCGCCAAGGGTGAGGCCAAAGGGCATATCAACATCGTGGTCAACGGCAAGCCGGGCACTTCGATGGCCGCCTTTGGCAAGCAACTCTCGGAAGTCGATATCGCCGCGATCATCACCTACGAACGCAACGCCTGGGGCAATGCGGTAGGCGACATGGTCACGCCGAAAGACATCCTCGCGTTCAAACAGGCTCAGGAGTAAGGACATGAGTGCAGTGATCGATCCGGGCCACGCTGGCCACGGTCATGCCGGACATGACCACCACCACGGCCCGGCCAAGGGCCTGATGCGCTGGGTGCTGACCACCAACCATAAAGACATCGGCACCATGTACCTGTGGTTCAGCTTCGCCATGTTCCTGCTGGGCGGCAGCATGGCCATGGTGATTCGTGCTGAACTGTTCCAACCGGGCCTGCAGATCGTGCAACCGGAGTTCTTCAACCAGATGACCACTATGCACGGCCTGATCATGGTGTTTGGTGCGGTGATGCCGGCTTTCGTCGGCCTGGCCAACTGGATGATTCCGCTGATGATCGGCGCGCCGGATATGGCCCTGCCGCGGATGAACAACTTTAGTTTCTGGCTGCTGCCAGCGGCGTTCGGCATGCTAATCAGCACATTGTTTATGGAGGGCGGCGGACCGAACTTCGGCTGGACTTTCTATGCCCCGCTGTCGACCACCTACGCGCCGGAATCGGTGACCTTCTTTATCTTCGCCGTGCACCTGATGGGCATCAGTTCGATCATGGGGGCGATCAACGTGGTCGCCACCATCCTCAACCTGCG
Organism: Pseudomonas sp.; assembly: GCA_035655415.1. Taxonomy (GTDB): domain Bacteria; phylum Pseudomonadota; class Gammaproteobacteria; order Pseudomonadales; family Pseudomonadaceae; genus Aquipseudomonas. The sequence continues at coordinate 5,313 of DASRUM010000239.1, read as the reverse complement.
CGCCCCCGGCATGACCCTGATGAAGATGCCGCTATTCGTCTGGACCTGGCTGATCACTGCCTTCCTGCTGATCGCGGTAATGCCGGTACTGGCCGGTTGCGTGACCATGATGCTGATGGACATCCACTTCGGCACCAGTTTCTTCAGTGCCGCCGGTGGCGGTGACCCAGTGCTGTTTCAACACGTGTTCTGGTTCTTCGGTCACCCCGAGGTGTACATCATGATCCTGCCGGCGTTCGGTGCGGTCAGTGCGATCATCCCGGCCTTCGCCCGTAAGCCATTGTTCGGTTACACCTCGATGGTGTACGCCACTGCGTCCATTGCCTTCCTGTCGTTTATCGTCTGGGCGCACCATATGTTCACCGTCGGCATCCCGCTGACCGGTGAGCTGTTCTTTATGTACGCGACCATGCTGATCGCCGTGCCGACCGGGGTGAAGGTGTTCAACTGGGCCAGCACCATGTGGCGCGGCTCGATGACCTTCGAAACGCCGATGCTGTTCTCCGTGGCCTTTGTCATCCTGTTCACCATCGGCGGTTTCTCCGGCCTGATGCTGGCCATCGCTCCGGCGGACTTCCAGTACCACGACACCTACTTCGTGGTGGCGCACTTCCACTACGTGCTGGTGCCTGGGGCGATCTTCGGCATCTTCGCCTCGGCCTACTACTGGCTGCCGAAGTGGACCGGGCATATGTATGACGAAACCCTCGGCAAGCTGCATTTCTGGATGAGCTTTATCGGTATGAACATGGCGTTCTTCCCGATGCACTTTGTTGGCCTGGCCGGCATGCCGCGGCGGATTCCGGACTACAACATGATGTTCGCCAACTTCAACATGGTGTCGAGCATTGGCGCCTTTATGTTCGGCGCCACTCAGTTGCTGTTCCTGTTTATCGTCATCAAGTGCATCCGTGGCGGCAAACCCGCAGCGGCTAAGCCTTGGGACGGTGCTGAAGGGTTGGAGTGGACAGTGCCGTCGCCAGCGCCTTACCACACCTTCAGCACGCCACCTGAAGTGAAATAGGGAGCCGACCGATGAGCGAGGCCCTGTCGACCCGCCGCCTGGTTATCCGCCTGTCATTGGTGGTAGTCGGCATGTTCGGCTTCGGCTTCGCCCTGGTGCCGATCTATGACGTGATGTGCCAGGCCTTTGGCATCAACGGCAAAACCGCCGGTGCCTATGAGGCTGGACTGCAAAACACTGATGAATCGCGCCAGGTACGGGTGCAGTTTCTCGCCACCAACGCCGCCGAGATGGTCTGGGAGTTCGGCCCCGAGGCCGATGAAGTGTTGGTGCATCCGGGTGACAGCACGCAGATGCTGTTTGTTGCCTACAACCCCACCGACAAGCCGATGACCGCCCAGGCGATTCCCAGCGTGGCACCGTCCAAAGCCGCTGCTTATTTCCACAAGACTGAATGCTTTTGCTTTACCCAACAGGTACTGCAGCCCGGCGAACGCATCGAAATGCCGGTGCGCTTTATCGTCGATAGAGACTTACCGGCAGATGTTCGCCACCTGACCCTGGCCTACACCTTGTTTGATATCACCGAGCGCAAACCGCCGGTGGCACAAGCGACTCCATAAGGAGAACAATAAATGTCGAGTCACGAAAGTCACGAAAGCTATTACGTCCCGGCCCAGAGCAAGTGGCCGATCATCGCCACCCTCGGCATGCTGATATCGGTGTATGGCGTAGGTACCTGGTTCAACGATATCAAGGCCGATCGGGCCGACTCCAACGGCCCGCTGATCTTCTTCGTTGGCGCCCTGTTCCTGGTCTACATGTTTTTTGGCTGGTTCGGCAATGTGATCAAGGAAAGCCACGCGGGCCTCTATAGCCCGCAGATGGACCGGTCGTTCCGCTGGGGCATGAGCTGGTTCATCTTCTCCGAGGTGATGTTTTTCGCCGCCTTCTTCGGCGTGCTGTTTTACGTGCGCTATTGGGCCGGCCCCTGGTTGGGCGGCGAGGGCGACAAAGGCATCGCCAACATGCTCTGGCCCGGTTTTGAGTACACATGGCCGATGCTCAATACCCCTGACCCGAAGCTCTACCCGGCACCGAGCGGTACCATCAGCCCTTGGGGGCTGCCACTGCTCAATACCATTTTGCTGGTGTCCTCCAGCTTCACCCTGACCTTTGCTCACCATGCGCTGCGTAAGAACCATCGCAAGCCGCTGAAAATCTGGCTGGCATTGACAGTGCTGCTGGGGCTGGCGTTTCTGGTGTTCCAGGTCGAGGAATATGTGCATGCCTACACCGAACTGGGCCTGACGCTTGGCTCCGGTATCTACGGCGCGACTTTCTTTATGCTCACCGGCTTTCACGGCGCCCACGTGACCTTCGGCGCGATCATGCTGACGGTGATGTTGGTCCGGGTGATGCGCGGGCACTTTACCGCCGATCAGCACTTCGGCTTCGAAGCGGCCGCCTGGTATTGGCATTTCGTTGACGTGGTGTGGATCGGGTTGTTCGTCTTCGTTTATGTGCTCTAGCGACCAGCGAGGTTTCGCCGCTCGCGGCGAACCTCAGCGGGCGCCAAGGCGAATTGTTGAACCGCCGGTGCGGTTCGGCGATCAACCTACCAAGTAACCTGCGAGACCAATTGACCGCTGTAAAAGCCCCAGGCAATCAGGGCAACCGTCAGGGCTGTGAGTATTACCCGGACGGTCAGGGAGTTGACCACCCGAGAGGTCTGGCTCTCATCCTTGACCAGAAAGAACAAGCCGCTGAATAGGCTCACCAGAGTCGCCAGCAGTAGCAGAATGATCGCGGCCTTGAGCATGCGTATCTCCCATGCGTAACTTCCGGGGGGAAGGGAAATGTTGTTCAGGTGCAGTATAGCCAGCTTGTGCAGGGCTTTAGGGCGGTCGTTATGAGCGCTTTTCGCCCTGGCTGGCTGCCCAGCGTACTGGTGCTGCTGTTGTTTCCCTGCCTGATCGCCCTCGGCTTTTGGCAGCTGGCGCGAGCCGAAGAAAAGCGTGAACTGTTGGCCGCACATCAGGCCCAGCAGCAATCCGCGCCAATCAGCATAGATGAGCTGGAGCAACACCCTGACCCAGCGTACAAACGCGTGCAGTTGCAGGGTTTCTTCGACGCGCGCCACACCCTGCTGCTGGACAATCGCACCCGTAACGGCAAGGTCGGCGTCGAGGTGCTGCAACCTTTTTATGACCAGACCAGCGGCCTTTGGCTGTTGCTCAATCGCGGCTGGCTGCCTTGGCCGGACCGTCGCATCAGCCCAACCTTTGCCACCCCGGATACCCCGCTGCGCCTGCAGGCCACGGTGTATGTGCCGCTAGGTGAAGCCTTTCAGCTGCAAGGTGCGCAACCGGCTAACGGCTGGCCGCGGCTGGTCAACGAAGTCAAACCGGATGCCCTGTGGCAGCAATTGGGCCGTGGTGGTCTGAGCTATGAGGTGCGCCTCGATCCGGGTCCGGCGTCATTTCAGGGCGACTGGCCGGTTATCGCCATGAGCCCCGACAAACACCTGGGTTATGCCGTGCAATGGTTCGCCCTGGCGGCGGCCTTGCTCTGCCTGTTTATCTATTTAGGTCTATCTAACGCGCGGGAGACTCGCCATGAACCCAGCCATCGCCCTGCCTGAAGTGTCGCCCAGTCAGCGCCGCCGTGGGCGGCTGCAACTGATCCTGATTCTGGCCGTTGTTATTGGCCCGATGATCCTCGCCAGCGCCATGTATCAGTGGCGCTTCTGGGTGCCGGAAACCCGCAGCTACCACGGCGAACTGATTGGCACCGGCCAAACCCGCGCCGACCTGGGGGTGGTCGGCGCCGATGAGCAGCGCTGGCAGCTGCTGGTGACCGTGCCGGATGTCTGCGATGCCGCCTGTAAGAAGCTGGTATTTCTCGCTCGCCAAGTACATATCGGCCTAAACCGTGATGTAGCCCGCGCAGCCCATGGCCTGGCCACTGCCCAACCCATCGCTGGCGACTATGACGCCCAGCTGCGACGCGAATATCCGCAGCTGACGCGCTATCAGCTGCAGCTGGATGCCTACGGTAAGACCGCCGGCAAGGCCGAAGGCGCGCAGCTGTGGATCGTCGATCCGCGCGGCAATCTGGTGCTGCGTTATGACGCCACCAGCAAGGGCAAGGCGATTCTCAACGACCTGCGGCATCTGCTGAAAATCTCGCAAATTGGTTAATGCTGCCCACGGCTAAGGACTGATGATGAGCAAACCCGGTTACCGTTTTGCCCTGTTCGCCACTGCGCTGGCGGTCGTGGTGGTGCTGCTCGGTGCCTATACTCGCTTGACCCACGCCGGCCTGGGTTGCCCGGACTGGCCTGGCTGCTACGGCTTTATCGGTGTGCCGATGAGCGAGCATAAACAGACTCTGGCCGAAGCGCGTTTTCCGGAAGCCCCGGTCGAAGTCGCCAAGGGATGGTACGAGATGATCCACCGCTATTTTGCCGGCGCCCTGGGTTTGGTGATTCTCGGCCTGGCGGTACAGGCGCTGCGCCGCCGTGGCGAGGTTGGTCAGCCACTCAAACTGCCGTTGATTTTGCTGGGGCTGGTGACGCTGCAGGCGGCCTTTGGCATGTGGACGGTGACCCTGAAACTTTGGCCGCAAGTGGTTACGGCGCATCTGCTTGGCGGCTTTGCCACCCTTAGCCTGCTGTTTCTTTTAACGCTGCGTCTATCCGGCAAATCGACCGCCTTGGTCAATCTACCTGCACGTCTGCGCAGCCTGGCGGCGCTCGGGCTGTTATTGGTTGTTGGGCAGATCGCCCTCGGTGGCTGGGTCAGCAGCAATTACGCGGCGGTCGCTTGCGTTGATTTGCCGACCTGTCATGGCGAATGGTGGCCGGCGATGGATTTCGCCAACGGCTTTCACCTGACCCAACATATCGGCCCCAACTATCTCGGTGGCCAACTCGACAGCGACGCGCGCACCGCCATTCATATGACCCACCGCATCGGCGCGCTGCTGGTGACCCTGGTGCTGCTGCTGTTGGCCTGGCAACTCAAGCGCTATGGCCTGGCGCGGTTGGCCGGGCTGCTGGTGCTGGCGCTGACTGTGCAGATCAGCCTGGGCATCAGCAACGTGGTGTTTCATCTGCCGCTGCTGGTGGCGGTGGCGCACAACCTCGGCGGCGCTGCGCTGCTGCTGACCCTGGTACTGATCAATTACCGGTTGCGCAGCCCTGCACGGCTGGCATCCCCCGCGACAGATACGCCCGTCGGCTTCACTGCGCTGCCCGGCAAATAACCAGAACAATCGAGGAGAGACCTTATGGCTACTCTAGTGCGCGAACAGCAAGCCCACGCCACGTGGCGCGATTATCTGGA
>DASRUM010000238.1:0-4422 GCA_035655415.1 Pseudomonas sp. | reverse complement strand
ATTGATCGCGAAGTAACCCGCGCCCCAATGGCGAATACCATAGACGCTGCGGCTGTCCGCTACGGTCCACTGGCTGCCGTCATCTTTACGTGTGCGTCGTGCAGACATCGATGTCTCCCTTGCTGGCGATAGTGGCCTTGGCACAGCCAAGACGCGTACAGATTAAAGTCTGGAAATGACGATTACTCAGCTGTGACCCAAGGTCCGCCGAGGAAGTTTAGAAAAGACGGGGTCAGCCGCCGGACTTCTTGGCTTTAAAACCGTGCTTGATCAGCTCGGCCATCAGCAGCTCGACGTGGTCACCCTGAATCTCGATCACCCCATCCTTGAGCGAACCGCCGCACCCGCAGCGTTTCTTCAAGGCGCTGACGAGGTCCTTCAGCGGCTCTTCGGCCAACGGCACGCCACTAATGGTGGTCACCGTCTTGCCGCCGCGACCTTTGGTCTCGCGGCGCACGCGGGCGATGCCGTCACCTTCGGGGATCAGGGTCTGTTTGCAAATGCAGGCGTCCACCGGCTGGCTGCAGTCCGGGCAATGCCGGCCGCTGTCGGTGGAATACACCAAGCCGCTGAGGGCGGCAAATGAGGAAGCTTTCTTGACCACCGGTTAGTCCTCGAAGGGGTCAGGATAGCGACTGGTCGGCACGTGCTGGGCGTATCGACCGCGAAGCCCCACTCTGGCAGGGGCAGCGCACCCTGGCGATACACGGCCTGGGCTTGAAGGCGGCGCAGTGTAACGGCAAAAACCGCAGCTGCTAAGTGTAAAAATGCGCCATTAATCGGCGGATTGGCGACGTTGTTCAGGATGCCTTACAGCAGCGCTCAAAATCTCGGACAACGCTCAGCGTAGGATGGGTTAGCCGCAGGCGTAACCCATCAATTTAAGGATGAGGGAGAGGCCAAAATCGCATGGGTATCACTACGCTCAACCCATCCTACGCAATGGCGGCCAGATAGCGCTGCAAGGCGGCCAACGAGTCGGGGCAATAAGGCAGGTGCTGCGTCTCGGCCAATGCCTCGTCGATGGAGATAAAGCGCGCTTCCAGCACTTCCTCCGGCTGCAAGCGCAGCGGCGCATCAGACACCGCCGAATAGGCCATGCACCACAGACGGCTTTCCGGGGCGTCGTAGAGAAAATGTGCATGCTCGACCAGCGCCGCATCCTCGATACCCAGCTCTTCAGCCAGCTCGCGCGCGGCGGATTCGGCGTAGCTCTCGCCTTCGAGCACCATGCCGCCAGCCGCCACATCCCAATAACCCGGATACAGCGCCTTGCTCAAGGTGCGCCGATGCACGCAGAGCAGGCCGGCGCTGTTGAACAACAGGATATAGGTGCCGCGCCCAAGCAGATGCCGCGCGCGCAATTCACTGCGCAACACACCGCCAAGCGGTCGATCATCTTCGTCAACCCAGGCGATGCGTTCGGCATCGGAGGCAGCGCGGTGCGCCACCTCAGCTTCGGACCAGGCCACCGCTTAGCCCTGCGACAGCAGTTGGCGCAGGTCGATCAGCCCGGCATTGGCGCGCGAGATGTAGTTGGCCATCACCAGCGAGTGGTTGGCCAGCAGGCCATAACCGCTTCCGTTGAGGATCATCGGGCTCCACAGGGGTTCCTGCGCGGCCTCCAGCTCACGAATGATCTGCCGTACGCTGACAGTGGCGTTCTTCTTCGCCAGCACATCGGCAAAATCCACCTCGATGGCACGCAGCAAATGGGCCAGAGCCCAGGCCTGACCACGGGCTTCGTAGAACACATTGTCGATCTGCAACCACGGCGTTTCGTAGTTCACGCCCTCGATAAAGTCAGCCTTTGCAACGTTTTCGGCCAGTGCCGGATCAACCACCGCAGTATTCAGACGCACCTGACCGACACTCGCCGACAGGCGCTGCGACAGCGAACCCAGACGCGTGGCGGCATCGCCCAGCCAGTTGTTCAGGTTGTCGGCGCGGGTATAGAACTGTGCATTGGACTGACTCGGATCGGCAAGACGGGCCAGGTAGCGGTCCAGCGACTTGATGCCTTCGGCGTATTCAGCCTCGGAGGCCGGCAGCGCCCAGCTCTTGTTGTCGAAGTGAAAGCGCGGCTCGGCCTTGGCCAGATCCGGGTCTTCGGTGGATTGCGACTGTGAACGGGTGAAGTCCTTACGCAGCGCTCGGGACATATCACGCACCTGCACCAGCACGCCAAACTCCCAACTCGGCATGTTGTCGAGCCACAGGCCCGGCGGTGCGAGGTCGTTGGACAGGTAGCCGCCCGGCTTGTCGAGCAAGGTATTGGCCACCTGCTTGAGGGTTTCAGCGGTGGTGTAACCATTCACCAGCTTGTGCCCGCGGGCCTGGGACGCCGCCTCGGCGCGCTGCTGCACGGAGAATTGCGCCGGCTCCTGACTCCAGTACCAGCCCACCACCAGGGCGACAATCAGATAGAGTCCCAACAGGCCGCCGACCGTACGTGCGGCCAGGCTTCCAGTGGATTTGCTCGTTGAGGTGTTGGCGGCACCTGCCGCGCTATCACTCGCTCCGGCAGTTCGGTTCTTCCAATCCAGCATGGCAATGTCCTTTTGTTACCCAAGTAGCAAGCTCGCGACCGGACTGCACAGCCCGGTGGCTGTTGGTTCGACCACAACCCTCAAGCAGGGTTGCGCAACTGCCTTGCACTATAAGGGAAGCGTGGCCCGCTGCGCAGCGGCGAACGGCAAACTTAGCGCCGGTTAGGCCGATTACGTATCTGTGATGTCATAGACAGAAGGCCGACGCCAATAGATCGACGGCGCTCGCAAAAAAATCTGCCGGTGTTAGCATTGCTAGCACTAAGCCATCACCCTGTAGCCACGCGCTACGCCAACCGAAACCGGGCCATGATCGAGCAAGAAGACCCCAGCCGCGACCGCCTCAAGCAGCACTTCGCGCAGCGCGTGATCAATCAGGCACGCCAGGTGCTGGAAGTCTGGCAGCGCCTGCAGCGCAGCGAGTGGAGCGAGCCGGGGATGCGCGAGCTGAGCGAAGCGACGCAGCTGTTGCAGCGCTACGCCGAACGTTTCGAGCAGACCGAACACAGCCAGTTGGCCCAGGAAATAGATAACTGCCTGCAACTGGTGGCCAACAACCGTGGTCGTCTCAATAGCGAACTGATCAGCCAACTCAACGAATTGTTACAGCGCCTGTCACGCACTGGCCTGCGCCACGGCGATCGCTTCGAACAAACCGTGCTGCCGCCGCTGCGCAAACCGGTTTACCTGGCTCTGCAGCATCTAGAGCGCGCGGAACAGCTGGTCCAGCGCCTGGAATTCTTCGGCATGAACGCCATAGCCCTGGACAGCGCCAACGCCTTCCGTAATGCCATGCGCGAACGGCACCCGGCGGCGATTCTGATGGAAGTCGACTTCTCTGGCCCGGGTTGCGGTCTGTTGCTGGCCAAAAGCGTGCAGGAAGGTTTAGAGCACCCAATTCCGCTGCTGTTCTTCAGCCCGGAAGACACCGACACCATGACACGCCTGTCTGCCGTGCGTGCCGGCGGCCAGGAGTTCTTCACTGGCAGCCTAGACGCCTCGAACCTGTTCGAGCGCATCGAGGTGCTGACCCACGTCTCGCAGTACGAGCCCTATAAGGTGCTGATCATTGACGACTCGCGGGCCCAGGCTACGCATACAGAGCGCGTGCTCAACAGCGCCAGCATCGTCACCCGCACCCTGATTGAGCCGATCCAGGCCATGAGCCATCTGGCGGATTTTCAGCCGGACCTGATCATCCTCGACATGTACATGCCCGAGTGCAACGGCCCGGAGCTGGCCCAGGTGATCCGCCACAACGACCGTTATGTCAGCGTGCCGATCATCTACCTGTCCGCCGAAGACGACCTGGACAAGCAACTCGACGCCATGAGCGAAGGCGGCGACGACTTTCTCACCAAGCCGATCAAGCCACGCCATCTGATCGCCACCGTACGCAACCGCGCTGCCCGTGCGCGCAGCCTCAAGGCGCGCATGGTACGTGACAGCCTGACTGGCCTGTACAACCACACCCACACCCTGCAATTGCTCGAAGATGCACGCTTTCGCGCCGAACGCGACGGCCAGCCGCTGAGCTTTGCGATGATCGATATCGACTTCTTCAAGAAGGTCAACGACACCTACGGCCACCCCATGGGCGACCGGGTGATCAAGAGCCTGGCGCTGTTTCTCAAGCAGCGCCTGCGCAAGAGCGACCATATCGGCCGTTACGGCGGCGAAGAGTTCGCCGTGGTGATGCCCGATACCGACGCCGAATCGGCCCGCCGAGTACTCGACGACATCCGCCAGCGCTTCGCGGAAATCCAGTATTCAGCGCAGCCCCATGACCTGTCCTGTACCTTCAGCTGCGGCATCGCCCAACTGGCGCCGCAACTGGATGGCAAACTGCTCTCACAGCAGGCCGACCTGGCGC
>DASRUM010000237.1:0-14863 GCA_035655415.1 Pseudomonas sp. | reverse complement strand
TTTGCCGCTTCTTCGTAGGCATCAGCCCAGGCTGCGCCGCTCAAGCCGGACAACGTCAGCAGGGCAGCCAGCGCCATGCTATGTCGAGTTTTGTTGTTATTGTCGAACATAGAGACCTCCATCTCAGGGTTTGGAATGAGGCAAGCGGGTCATGGCCGCGCCCAACCAGCAGGCGCGCCCAGGGCAGCCCGGTTCAGCCCCAACGCATCACTGCAAACAACCAGAACAGGGACAGCACTGAGGCTATCCAGACACTCCAATCGGTCGCGCCCACCACCAGCAGGTGCAGGTAGGCACTTCCAAGCAGACCGATAAACAGCCGATCACCACGGGTGGTAGCAATCGGCAACAAGCCTTTGCGCTCAATGCAGGGCGAACGCAGCTCCCAGATCGTCATGCCGACCAGCAGCATGCCGATAAAGCCGAAAAACAACGCCGTCGGCAGAGTCCAGGCCATCCAATCCATCGTTTTTCTCCTTATACCCGGCCCAGGTCAAAGCCCTTGGCCACGTGGTTGCGGACAAACCAGATCACCAGCATGCCCGGCAGGATGGTCAACACCCCCGCCGCGGCCAGCACACCCCAGTCGATACCCGAGGCCGAGACGGTGCGCGTCATCACCGCGGCGATGGGCTTGGCGTCCACCGAGGTCAGGGTGCGCGCCAAGAGCAGCTCGACCCAGGAAAACATAAAGCAGAAGAACGCCGTGACGCCGATACCCGAGCCAATCAGCGGGATAAAGATCTTCACGAAGAATTTCGGGAAGCTGTAGCCGTCGATATAGGCCGTTTCGTCGATTTCCTTCGGCACCCCGGACATAAAGCCTTCGAGAATCCACACCGCCAGCGGCACGTTGAACAGGCAGTGCGCCAGCGCCACGGCAATATGCGTATCGAACAGGCCGATAGACGAATACAGCTGGAAGAACGGCAGCAGAAACACCGCCGGCGGAGCCATGCGGTTGGTGAGCAACCAGAAGAACAAGTGCTTGTCGCCGAGAAAGCGGTAGCGCGAGAAGGCGTAAGCCGCCGGCAGCGCCACGCTCAGGGAGATCACCGTATTGAGGCTGACGTAGTACAGCGAGTTGAGGTAGCCCTCATACCAGCTGGGGTCGGTGAAGATCACCTTGTAGTTGGCCAGGGTGAAGTTATGGGGCCAGAGACTCAGGCCACCGAGGATTTCGCTGTTGCTCTTGAACGACATGTTCAGCAGCCAGTAGATCGGCACCAGCAGGAACAGAATATAGAGCCCCAGCACCACTTGTTTGCGTAGGTTCATGGTCGGCCTCAGCGGTTCTTATCGTTGTGGGTCATGGCGGTGTAGAACAGCCAGGACACCAACAGAATGATCAGGAAATACACCAGGGAGAACGCCGCCGCCGGGCCTAGGTCGAACTGGCCGATGGCCATCTGGGTCAGGGTCTGACTGAGGAAGGTGGTGGCGTTACCCGGCCCGCCGCCGGTCAGCACAAAGGGTTCGGTGTAGATCATGAAGCTGTCCATAAAGCGCAGCATTACCGCGATCAGCAGCACGCTTTTCAGCTTGGGCAGCTGAATATGGCGGAACACCGCCCAGCTTGACGCACGGTCGATACGCGCTGCCTGGTAATACACATCGGGAATCGCCCGCAGTCCGGAGTAACAGAGCAGCGCCACCAGCGAGGTCCAGTGCCAGACGTCCATGATCAGCACCGTGACCCAGGCGTCGCTGGTATTGGAGGCGTAGTTGTAGCTGATACCCAGGCTGTTCAGGCTCCAGCCGAGCAAACCGATGTCGGCTCGGCCGAAGATCTGCCAGATGGTGCCCACCACGTTCCACGGAATCAGTAGCGGAATCGCCAGCACGATCAGCACCAGCGAGGCCATACGCCCCTTGGTCGGCATGCACAGGGCGATGGCGATGCCCAAGGGAATCTCGATCAGCAGCACGCAACCGGAAAAGATGAACTGGCGCAGCAGCGAGTCGTGCAGACGGGTGTCCTGCAGCACCTGCTTGTACCAGTCGACCCCGACGAAATAGCGCGTGGAATGGTCGAAAATGTCCTGCACCGAGTAGTTGACCACCGTCATCATCGGCACGATGGCGCTGAACGCCACCAGCAGAAACACCGGCAGCACCAGCCACCAGGCTTTGTTGTTCTGCACCTTCATGGCTGCACCTCCAGCGCTTGGGTCTCAACCAGAAAGTCGTCGGCGTAGAGCATCAGCCACTGCGCCGGAAAGCTCAGATAGACGCGCTGCTGCGGCACCGGCTGGTCCTCCTGCAGGCGCACCTTGAGCAGCTGGCCATCGAGTTTCAGGCTGAGAATCTTGTAGGTACCCAGGTCTTCCAGGTGCACCACCTCGCCGCACAGGGCATCGTCGTTGGGGCCGTCCCAGATATGCACGAACTCCGGCCGGATACCAATTTTCAGGCTTTGCCCGCCCAGTTCGGCAATTCGCCGATTAAGCGCCGGCGACAGTGGCAACACGGTGTTATTGAAGCGCACCCCATCCGCGCAGGGCTGCACGTCGATCAGGTTCATCCCCGGGCTGCCAATAAAGTAGCCGACGAAGGTGTGGCTGGGCCGCTCGAACAGCTCGCGCGGGGTGCCGAACTGGACGATCTGCCCGCCGTACATCACCGCAATCTTGTCGGCGAAGGTCGAGGCCTCCAGCTGGTCGTGGGTGACGTAGACCATGGTGATATTGAACTGCTCGTGGATCTGCTTGAGCTTGCGCCGCAGCTTCCATTTGAGGTGCGGGTCGATCACCGTCAGCGGCTCATCGAAGAGGATCGCCGATACATCATCACGCACCAGGCCGCGACCCATGGAAACCTTCTGCTTCTCGTCGGCGGTCAGGTTGCGCGCCCGCTTGTGCAGCAGCGGGTGCAGTTCCAGCACCTCGGCGATTTCGTTGACCTTGGCCAGAACCTTCGCTTCGTTCATGCCTTGGTTGCGCAACGGAAAGGCCAGGTTGTCGAACACCGTCATGGTGTCGTAGACCACCGGAAACTGGAAAACCTGAGCGATATTGCGCTGTTCCGGGTGCAGCTGGTTAACCACCTTGCCGTCGAACTGCACCTCGCCATGGGAGGGGCTAAGCAGCCCGGAAATGATATTCAGCAGGGTCGACTTGCCGCAGCCGGACGGCCCCAGCAGCGCATAGGCACCGCCCTGCTGCCAGACGTGGTTCATCTCGCGGATGGCGTAATCGGCCGGGTCCTTGGGGTCGCGGCTGTAGCTGTGAGCCAGGTTGTGCAGACGGATCTCGGCCATCAGGCGGTCCTCCCTAAACGGCGGCTGGGGGCCTGAATCAGCTGCCCGTCGGCAGCGAAGACAAACAGCTTGTGGGTGGGGATATAGATCAGGATCGGCGTATCCACGTCGTACTCATGCACCCCGGGCAGATGCAGCACCAGCACGAACTGCTCGTTGCGCACATGCAGAAAGGTTTCCGACCCGCTGATTTCGGCCAGCTCGACGGTCACCGCCAGTTCCAGATCATCGTCGTTGGAGGGCACCAGGCCGATATGACTGGGGCGCACGCCGAAGCGGTATTCGCCCTCGGCGATGTCTTGCAGATCCGGGTTGAGGGGGAAATGCACGGTATCGGCAAAACTCACTTCGGTGCCGCTGATGCGCCCCGGCATCAGGTTGATCGCCGGCTCCGAGAACAGCTCGGCGGCCAGTACCTGCTGCGGGCGGTGATAGACCTCGGCGGTCTTGCCGCTCTGCACCACCCGCCCCTCGTGCAGGATGGTGGTGGTGCCGCCCAGGGCCAGGGCCTCGTTGGGTTCGGTGGTGGCGTAGATGGCGATGGTGTGACGGGCCTCGAACAGCTCGCGCATCTCCTGGCGCAATTCCTCGCGCAGCTTGTAGTCGAGGTTGACCAGGGGCTCGTCGAACAGGATCAGCGAGGCATCCTTGACCAGGGCCCGGGCCATGGCCGTGCGCTGCTGCTGGCCGCCGGACAGTTCCAGCGGATGACGCTGGAGCAAGGCCTCGATACGCAGCATCTTCGCCGTGGCGTGGACCTTTTCCAGAATCTCGGCCTTGCTCACCCCGGCCTGACGCAGCGGCGAGGCAATGTTCTCGAACACCGTCAGGGTCGGGTAATTGATGAACTGCTGATAAACCATGGAAACGTTGCGCTGGCGCACCGAGACATTGGTCATATCCGCGCCATTCATCAAGATGCGTCCGCTGGTGGGCTTATCCAGACCCGCCATCAGGCGCATCAGGCTGGTCTTGCCCGACAGCGTGCGCCCCAGCAGCACATTGAAGGAGCCGGGTTCGAAGCTCAGGCAGGCATCGTCGATATACAGCTGGTGATCGACGATACGCGTGACATGCTCCAGGGTAAGTGACATGGGCCGTCCTTTTTCTTTTTATCTGCCCAGCTACAAGGCGAGTTCCGTGCCAACCCTTTGAGTAATCTGCAAGCCATTGATTTAAAACAATTACATATCCCTTCATACAACTCTGCAAAACACCACTGAACAACTTTGAACAGTACACAGTGAACAACTGAACAGTCACAGCGTTGACATTGAACAGCCTTCGGCGACACTGCATGGACCCGGCGCAGACCGTGGCCCATAACAACAAGACCCCTTGCGAGATCCCTGTCATGGCTGACGCTGTCACTGCCCTGCCCCACGAGACCATCATCCAGGACTCCTGGACACGCTGCCGTGACTACGGCCTGACCCACCAGAGCACCCCGATCTTTAGCCAGCCCGAGCGCGGCGAAGTCAGCGCTCTGCTGGAAAGCCAGCACGCCTTGGTGCACACCACCCACAAGGAAGTGCTGCCCTACTACGGCACCATCCTGGCCAACTCCAATTGCCTGATCATGCTGGCCGACCATCAGGGCCAGGTGCTGCAGTCCTGGGGCGACCAACGCTTTATCGAACCCAACCGCGCCGCTGGTTTTGTCGCCGGAGCCACCTGGCTGGAGCGCTACACCGGCACCAATGCCATCGGCACCGCTCTAAGCTGCGGCCAAGCGGTACATATTCAGCACGATGAGCATTTCCTCAAGGCCAACCGCTTTATGACCGGCTCGGCCTCGCCGATTTTTGACGAGCAGCGGCAGATGATTGCGGTGCTGGATGTGTCCAGTGACAGCTATCTGCCGCCCTCGCACACCCTGGGCATGGTCAAGATGATGAGCCAGTCGGTGGAAAACCGTCTGATCCTCAACCTGTTCCAGCAGCGTTACTTCCAGCTGAGCTTCAACACCAGCCTGGATAACCTCAGCAGCCCCTGGGCTGGGCTGCTGATTTTCGATGAGCAAGGCCAGGTGGTTTCCGCCAATCGCCGGGCCGATAGCTTGCTGGGTGTGGGCCTGGCCCAGGTGAATATCGAAAGCCTGTTCGACGTGCCGCTGCAGCAACTGCTTAACCAGCCTGAAGCACTGCCGTTCAACCTGCGCGCAAGCGGGCGCTTTCGCTTTCACGCGCAGCTCAAACGTCCGCAGCTACCTTCGCCGATCCAGGCCCGCGACTTTCGCCAAGCCCAGCAGCCGCCTGCCAGCGCTAAACACAATCCGTTTACCCTGGCCTCGCTCAACCTCGGCGACCCACGCGTCGACAAAGCCGTGCGTCAGGCCGAACGCCTTCTGGAAAAGAACATTCCGATTTTGGTGCATGGCGAAACCGGGGTCGGCAAGGAAGTCTTCGTCAAAGCCCTGCATCACGCCAGCTCACGCGCCAGCCAGGCGTTTATCGCCGTCAACTGCGCGGCCATTCCTGCCGAACTGGTGGAGTCCGAGCTGTTCGGCTATGAAAAAGGCGCGTTTACCGGCGCCAATCAGAAAGGCAGCATCGGCCTGATCCGCAAGGCCGACAAAGGCACGCTGTTTCTCGACGAAGTCGGCGATATGCCACTACGCGTGCAGGCCCGGCTACTGCGAGTGCTGCAGGAGCGCTGCGTACAACCGCTGGGTAGCAGTGAGCTGTACCCGGTGGATATCCGTCTGATTTCCGCCACCAACCGCCCACTGCGCCAGGATGTGGAAAGCGGGCTGTTTCGCCAGGACCTCTACTACCGCATCAGCGGCCTCAATCTGGAGCTGCCGCCGCTGCGCGAACGCACCGACAAGGCCGCCATGGTCCAGCGCATCTGGGATTACCACCGCGAACCGCAACAATGGGCCGGGCTAAGCCATGAGGTGCTGAGCCTGTTCGAGCGTCACCCGTGGCCCGGCAACCTGCGCCAACTGAGCAGCGTCCTGCAGATTGCCCTGGCCATGGCCGATGACCAGCAGATCCGTCCGGAACACCTGCCGGATGACTTCTTTGCCGACTTGCAGCCCGCTGCTACGCAAGCAGCCGCCACCCAGCAGCCACCGCAACCTTTGGCCAGCACCAGCGCGGATGATCTGGCCAGCCAGTACCAGGCCTGCGGCGGCAATATCTCGCACCTGGCGCGCAGTCTCGGGGTTAGCCGCAACACGCTGTACAAGCGGCTCCGGGAAACGGGCCTGACCGTGCGCTAAAACACGCCGCAGCGCCTGTGATCGTTAGCGTTTTCACTAGCGATGGACCTATACGGCCCCAATAGGGTCGAAACCCTTAATAGCTAATCATCGGTTCCCACTGCGGCCATAGCCGCATAGACTCCGCGCCCCGCCCTCTACCTCCTGCGCGTTCCACCCTGCAACCCCTTGTCCCTTCGCGAGCCAAAGCCTAATGCGTTACCCCGCAACTCCAACAACCGTTTTTACGCAAATCTCGCAGCCACTGCGATGGAGCTGCGCCGTGCTGGCCATCGCGCTGTTAAGCGCTTGCAGCAGCCTCGCACCGCCACACCCAAACCCCGAGGTTGAGCCGATACGCTTTCTCCTGAGTTTCGACGACGGCCCCAGCGCCAGCACTCGCGACAATCCAACCGAGCAGATCCTCGACACCCTGGCAGACAACCCGATCCAGCCTGGGATCAAGGCACTGTTCTTTGTCCAGACCCGCGCCGCCGGGGCCGGTGGCAGCGTGCAAGGGCAAGCGCTGCTGCGCCGCCAACAACGTGAAGGCCACCTGCTAGGTTTCCACACTGCTACTTCAGGGCACTCCAACCACCGATTCCTTAGCCCTGCGGCATTGGAACAATCATTGAAAGACGGCGTGGCCGACCTGACCGCCATCAGCGGCGCGGCACCGCGCCTGGTACGGCCACCCTTCTGGAACTACGACGAGCGCACGTTTGCCGCCTACCAGAAACATGGCCTACGTTTGCTGCTGACCGACCTGAGCGCCAACGATGGCAAGACCTGGGGCATCAATGGCAGCCTGCGTCGGCGTAGTAATCTGCGTGATCAGCTCGCCCGCGCTGCGCAGCAGATCAGCGTCGGCGCCTTACCGGCTGTCGATGGGGTTGTCCCAATAGTGGTGACCTTCCACGACCTCAACCCCTACACCGCGCGGCATATGCAGGAATACCTGCAGATCCTTCTGGATGTGGCGGAAGACGTTGGCCTGGCAACAGACAAGCAGCCGTTCTATGGCCAACGCGACGCCCTGCAACGTGCTGCCTTAAGACGCGCCCTCGGCGACCCACTGCAGTACGCCCGCCTGCCGGGGTTGTGGAACTGGTTGTGGAACTAGCAGACCACACGCAATAAAAAAGGCCGCTCGAAAGCGGCCTTTGCAATCCAGCAGCTGAGCTAGTCAGCCAGACGCCAGGTGGTAGCACCCTTACTGTCTTCCAGCACCACGCCCATGGCGGTGAGCTGATCGCGAATACGGTCGGACTCGCCCCAGTTCTTCTCGGCGCGGGCTTGCAGACGCGCAGCGATCAATGCCTCCACCTCGGCAGCATCGACCTTGCCGGCCGCACCGGCCTGCAGGAAGGCTTCAGGTTCAAGCTGCAGCACACCGAGCACCGCAGCCAGTTCCTTCAAGCGCGCTGCCAAACCGGCAGCGGCCTGCAGATCACTGTCGCGCAGGCGGTTGATCTCGCGGGCCAGTTCGAACAACACAGCACAGGCTTCCGGCGAGTTGAAGTCATCATCCATTGCCGCAGCAAAGCGCTCGACAAAGGCTTCACCGCCAGCAGGCACAGCAACGGGCAGGCCCTTGAGCGCATTGTAGAAACGCTCAAGCGCGCCTTTGGCTTCGCGCAGGCTGTCTTCGGAATAGTTGATTGGGCTGCGGTAGTGGCTGGACACCAGCAGGTAGCGCACCACTTCCGGGTGATATTTCTCCAGCACTTCGCGAATGGTGAAGAAGTTGCCCAGGCTCTTGGACATCTTCTCGCCGTCCACGCGCACCGCGCCGGCGTGCATCCAGGCATTGGCGTAGAGCTTGCCAGTGGCGGCTTCACTTTGGGCGATTTCGTTCTCGTGGTGCGGGAACACCAAGTCCGGGCCACCGCCGTGAATATCGAAGGTCTCGCCCAGGCAGCAGGTGGACATCACCGAGCATTCGATATGCCAGCCCGGACGCCCCGCGCCCCACGGCGACTCCCAGCTCGGCTCGCCCGGCTTGGCAGCCTTCCACAAAACGAAATCCAGCGGGTCCTGCTTGGCTTCATCGACCTCGATGCGCGCACCGATTTTCAGGTCTTCGATCTTCCTGCGCGACAGCTTGCCGTAGCCAACAAACTTGCCCACGCGGTAGTACACGTCGCCATTGTCCGCGGCATAGGCAAAGCCTTTGTCGATCAGGGTCTGGATCATCTCGTGCATGCCGGCGATATGCCCGGTGGCACGTGGCTCTTGATCCGGACGCAGCACATTCAGACGCGCCTCGTCTTCGTGCATGGCCGCAATCATGCGCTCGACCAACACCTCGAACGGCTCGCCATTCTCCTGGGCGCGCTTGATGATCTTGTCGTCGATGTCGGTGATATTGCGTACGTAGGTCACCTCATAGCCGCGATGGCGCAGCCAGCGAGTCACCACATCGAACGCCACCATCACCCGCGCATGACCGATATGACAGAAGTCGTAAACCGTCATGCCGCACACATACATGCGCACCTGGTTACCCACCAGCGGTTTGAAGACGTCTTTGCTTTTGGTCAGCGTGTTGTAGATCGAGAGCATTGCAGTTCCTTGGAAACCACGGGCCAGCGTACCGGCCCGGTTTTGATCAGAGCGACCGGGCCTTAGGCCCAGGAGTCACGCAGGGTGACAGTCCGGTTGAAGACCGGCGCACCCGGCCTGCTGTCCTTGATATCGGCGCAGAAGTAACCTTCGCGCTCAAACTGGAAGCGTTCTTCAGGCAGCGCTTCAGCCAGCGATGGCTCGGCGCGACAGCCCTTGAGCACCACCAACGAATCCGGGTTGATATTGTCGAGGAAGCTGCCGCCCTCTTCGTCCTTCTCCGGGTTGGCGGAGCGGAACAGGCGGTCGTACAGGCGCACTTCGCACTCGACGCTTTCAGCCGCCGGCACCCAGTGGATCACGCCCTTGACCTTGCGGCCTTCGGGGTTCTTGCCCAGGGTGTTTTCGTCGTAGCTGCAGCGCAGTTCGACGATATTGCCCTCGGCATCCTTGATCGCCTCATCCGCGCGGATCACGTAGCTACCGCGCAGGCGCGCTTCGCCACCGGGGATCAAGCGCTTGAAGCCGGCCGGCGGGACTTCTTCGAAGTCGCTGGCGTCGATATAGATCTCACGGCTGAACGGCAATACACGCACGCCCATGTCCTGCTTGGGATGACGCGCAAGTTCCAGGTTCTCGACCTTGCCTTCCGGATAATTGGTGATCACCACTTTCAGCGGCTTGAGCACGCACATGGCACGTGCGGCATTGGCATCCAGATCATCACGAATGGCGAATTCGAGCATGCCAACATCCACTACACCGCCTGCGCGGTTGACGCCAATCATGTCGCAGAAGGTACGGATCGATGCAGGGGTGTAGCCACGGCGGCGGAAACCCGAGAGGGTCGACATGCGTGGATCGTCCCAGCCATTGACGTGCTTCTCATCAACCAACTGCTTGAGCTTGCGCTTGCTGGTGATGGTGTAGTTCAGGTTAAGGCGAGCGAATTCGTACTGACGCGGCTGCGCCGGCACTGGCAGTTGCGCGAGGAACCACTCGTACAGCGGGCGGTGATCTTCAAACTCCAGGGTGCAGATCGAGTGGGTGATGCCTTCGATGGCGTCCGACTGACCGTGGGTAAAGTCATAGCTCGGGTAAATGCACCACTTGTCGCCCGTCTGGTGGTGATGAGCGTGGCGAATACGGTACAGAATCGGGTCGCGTAGGTTGATGTTCGGCGAGGTCATGTCGATCTTCGCGCGCAGCGAACGAGCGCCATCGGCGAATTCGCCGGCTTTCATGCGGGCGAACAGATCAAGGTTTTCCTCGACGCTGCGCTCACGGAACGGGCTGTTCTTGCCCGGTTCGGTGAGGTTGCCGCGGTAGGCGCGCATTTCTTCGGCGTTCAGGTCGCAGACAAAGGCCTTGCCCGCCTTGATCAGCTCAATAGCCCAGGCATGCAGCTGGTCAAAATAGTTGGAGGCGTAGCGCTCTTCGCCCGCCCACTGAAAGCCCAGCCACTGCACGTCGCTCTTGATCGCGTCGATGTATTCCTGGTCTTCCTTGGCCGGGTTGGTGTCGTCAAAGCGCAGGTTGCACTCGCCACCAAACTCCTTGGCCAGGCCGAAGTTCAAGCAGATCGACTTGGCGTGGCCAATATGCAGGTAGCCATTGGGCTCCGGCGGAAAACGGGTGATGATTTTCGCGTGCTTGCCGGCATCCAGATCGGCCTGGACGATGGGACGAAGAAAGTTAGCGGCGGCGACAGTTTCTGGCTTGCTCATGGGGTCCTTGATCATGCAGGTGCGCGGCGTAGGGTAGGCCGACTAAAACAAAGCGCTTATCATAGCCGAAGCTGTCAACCCCCTGACAGGCCCAAGAACCGCTGCAATGCCCTTTGCTGGAAATTCAGCGGCTCACGGATTTATCGACAGAGCGATTACCTACATGATCAAGCTGCACACCAACCACGGCGTTATCACCCTCAACCTGTTCGAAGACAAAGCCCCGGAAACCGTGGCCAACTTCAAGCAGTACGTACAAGAAGGTCATTACGACAACACCGTTTTTCACCGCGTGATCAGCAACTTCATGATCCAGGGCGGCGGTTTCGAGCCGGGCATGAAGCAGAAAACCACCCGCGCCCCGATCAAGAACGAAGCCAACAACGGCGTCGCCAACAAGATCGGCACCGTGGCCATGGCCCGTACCATGGAGCCACATTCGGCCTCCGCGCAGTTCTTTATCAACGTTGGCGACAACAGCTTCCTCAACCACAGCGCGCCGACCGTACAAGGCTGGGGCTATGCGGTGTTTGGTGAAGTGGCTGAAGGCATGGACGTGGTCAACGCCATCAAGGCCGTTGCCACCACCAGCAAATCCGGCCACCAAGATGTACCGGTTGATGACGTGATCATCGAGCGTGCCGAGATCGTTGAGTGATTCTACTGATCTCCGATCTGCATCTTGAACAGGAGCGCCCGGACATCAGCCGGGCGTTTCTGCATTTTCTCGAAACCCGCGCGGTTCAGGCCCAGGCGCTGTACATCCTGGGAGACTTCTTCCAAGTGTGGATCGGCGACGATGCCATCACCCCCTTTCAACGTTCGATTGCCCAAGCTCTGCGCCAACTCAGTGAGCGCGGCACACGTATCTACCTGATGCATGGCAATCGCGACTTTCTCCTCGGCAAGGCCTTCTGCCGTGAAGCCGGCTGCACCTTGCTGCCCGATCCCTGCGTGATCGAGCTGAATGGCGAGCGCGTGCTGCTGATGCACGGCGACAGCCTGTGCACCCAGGACATCGGCTATATGAAGCTGCGCCGCTGGCTGCGCAACCCGCTTTCGCTGTTTATCCTGCGCAACCTGCCGCTGAGCACCCGACAAAAACTGGCGCGCAAGCTGCGTAATGAAAGCCGCACACAGACGCGGATGAAAGCCAGCGAGATTGTCGACGTCACCCCGGACGAAGTGCCGCGCATCATGGCCGAGCACGGTGTACGCACGCTGATCCACGGCCACACCCATCGCCCCGCCACCCATCAGCTGCAGGTCAACGGCCAACCTGCGCAACGCATCGTGCTGGGCGACTGGGACAAACAGGGTTGGGCACTGCAGGTCGACAAACAGAGTTTTAACCAGGCGCCCTTTACCCTTTAGATCACCAGAGGAAGCGGTGGCACACCGCTATGAAAGCGCATCTCGGTATCTGGCGACTCAATCAGTTCCTGCTCCGCCACCCTAACCCGCTCGATGGCCTGGTTTACATCGCGTTCATCGCCGTACTGATAGGCAAGCTTCAGGTAGTTCTGAAAATGCCGCGCCTCGCTTTTCAGCAAGCCGAAGTAGAACTTGCCCAGTTCTTCATCCAGATGCGGCACCAAGGCCTCGAAGCGCTCGCAGCTGCGCGCTTCGATAAAGGCGCCGACCACCAGGGTATCCACCAGTTTGTGCGGCTCATGGGTACGCACCACCTTACGCAAGCCTGAGGCGTAGCGCGCCGCCGATACCGGGCGCAGGCCGATCTTGCGGCGTTTCATGATGCGCAGTACCTGCTCATGGTGCACCAGCTCCTCACGGGCCAGACGCGACATGGCGTTGAGCAGGTCGACGTAGGTGCTGTACTTGGCCATCAGGCTCAAGGCCGTGCTGGCGGCCTTGAATTCGCAGTTCTTATGATCAATCAGCAGTGTCTGCTGGTCAGCCAGAGCGGCAGTGATCCAGGCATCCGGCGTGCGGCAGCCGAGAAACTCGTGAATTTCCGGCAGGTTCATCGGCGCGTCTCCGTAACCAGACGGCGATATGCCAACAGACAAGGGGCAAAACAACGCAGCAGATCATCGGTTGCGGCTAACAGATACATAAATTCACAAAACCAGGCAGGCGGGAGTGATAAGGCTAGAGCGCGGCCATTATACGAATGAGCGCGCGAACAGCCACTCGATTGACGCCGATCAAGCAGCAAGCCAGTGGCAGCGATCTATAGTGATAAACAGTACAACTGACTGCACATGGAGATGATCATGCAAGCTATTCGCAGCATTCTGGTGGTGATGGAGCCCAATCACACGGAAGACCTGGCCCTGAAACGCGCCAAGCTGATTGCCGGCGTCACTCAATCGCACCTGCACCTTCTGGTGTGCGACAAGAAAAGTGATCACACCGGCTACCTGCGCGACCTTACTGGCTTGCTCAACAGCGAAGGTTTCAGCACCTCCAGCCAACAAGCCTGGGATGAAAACCAGCACCAGACCATCATCAACGTGCAGCAGGCCGAAGGCTGTGGCCTGGTGATCAAGCAGCACTTTCCCGACAACCCGCTGAAAAAGGCCCTGCTCACCCCCGATGACTGGAAGCTGCTGCGTTACTGCCCAGCGCCAGTGCTGATGGTGAAAACCGAAAAATCCTGGGCGGGCACCGCGATTCTGGCGGCCGTCGATGTGGGTAACGCCGACAGCGAGCACCGCACCCTGCACACCAGCATCGTCAGCCATGGCTTTGATATTGCCGCCCTGGCCAAGGCCGAGCTGCACGTGATCAGCGCTCACCCGGCACCGATGCTCTCGGCAGCCGACCCGACGTTCCAGCTCAAGGAAACCATCGAGGCGCGCTACCGCGAGCAATGCAAGGCGTTCCAGGCCGAGTACGAGATCAGCAATGAGCGCCTGCATATCGCCGAAGGCCCAGCGGATGTGTTGATCCCGCAGACAGCCCATCGACTCAACGCTGGCGTGACGGTGATCGGCACCGTGGCGCGCACCGGTATTTCCGGCGCGCTGATCGGCAATACCGCCGAGGTGATTCTCGATTCCCTGGAAAGCGACATCCTGGTGCTCAAGCCGGACGACATCATCGCCCACCTGGAAGAACTGGTCGCCCAGCGCTAACCGCCTGCCGCGCAACGAAAAAGCCGCCTAAACAGGCGGCTTTTCTATTTGAAAGATGGCTTCAGACTCTTATCTCAAGGCCTTCGAGCAGAAAGCGCGGCGCGATATAGCGCTCGTAGTGCGCTTCGGACAGCAGAAAGAACTCACGATCAATCGCATCACGCAATTCCGGCAAGTTCCACTCGCGAAACTCCGGCAGCAGCACCATGCCATAGGCATTCAACTGGCTGATCACCCGCGCGCCACGGGCAATCAGTTGATAGGCCCAGCAGTACGGCGACTGCTGCGGCACAAAGCGGATCTTGCGCTGTTCCAGCTGCATGCGCAGGCGATCGGCATCGAAAATTTCCAGTTTGGCTGCCATCACCTGCACCAACAGCACCTCCAGACGCAGCCACACGGCGCGTTTTTCATCGTCGTTATAGCCGTTCCAGTTGATCACCTCATGGTGGAAGCGCTTGCAGCCACGGCAGACCAAATCGCCGTAAACAGTGGAGCACAGGCCGACACAAGGGGTTTTGATACGTTGGTTGGACATAACGAAAGGCATGGGTACTGGCGGACAGGCTGGCATCTTAGCCCTTTGCCTAAGGCAGATCACCCCCAGATAAACGGGGCCTTTGGCTTAACTTATCCAAAGCTTTCCAGTAGAATCGGCCGGCCTTTTAGAGGCAGCAACGTCCGTTGGAAGCTGTTTTCAAAGCGTCACGAGCACAGTCAATCCTGCAGGTTCGATGTTGGTGCTGACCCTTGAGCCCCCTTCAAGTGTCGGCACCAGCCCTCATCCAGCCCGTCCTGCCGGCGTAAAACTTTGAAAACAGCTTCTGCAAGAAAGCAGCAAAACCTCGGCTGAGCGGCCCATAAAGCCACGAAGCGCCTGGTTTGTTGTTTTCTGGATCGCGTCCCGGACAACCCTTTGGGACCACTGATGAGGGTAATAACTGTGCTTGAAGCCTATCGCAAACATGTAGCAGAGCGTGCCGCTCAGGGTATCGTGCCCCAGCCG
>DASRUM010000236.1:0-2913 GCA_035655415.1 Pseudomonas sp. | reverse complement strand
GTACGGCCGCGGCATACTCCGCCAGGGCATCCTGCCTCACAAGGGAGCAAATTGCATGCCAGTGCACAGGAATGGGTGTAAGCCCTGAAACTCAGGGCTGGCGGGGGCTGCGCGGCGCTGCCTGGAAAATATTTGCACCGTTATGGGTCGCCATATTTGTTGTCCGCCCTTAAATGGTGCGTGTTTTGAGCGTGTGAGGATTTTTGATCAAAGCGTGAGCAATTTCCGCTATAATCCGCGCCCCTGTTTTTTCGCGGCCTCGGCACTCACTGTTTTCATGAAACTGATCGTTAAAGTCTTCCCAGAAATCACCATTAAAAGTCGGCCGGTGCGTAAGCACTTTATCCGGCAGCTGGCGAAGAACATTCGTTCGGTTTTGCGTGAGTTCGATCCACAGCTGCAGGTCAGCGGTGTGTGGGACAACCTGGAAGTCGAAACCCAGATCAGTGAGCCGAAAACCCTGCAGGCGATGATCGAGCGCTTGAGCTGCACGCCTGGCATCACCCATTTCCTGCAAGTTGATGAATACCCGCTGGGGGATTTCGACGACGTGCTGGAAAAGTGCAAGCTGCACTTCGCCGATCAGCTGCCGGGCAAGATCTTCGCCGTGCGCTGCAAGCGCGCCGGCAAGCACACATTCAGCTCCATGGATGTCGAGCGCTATGTTGGCAGCCAGTTGCGCCAGCAGTGCGGCGCGGCCGGCATCTCGCTGAAAGATCCCGACGTCGTGGTGCGCATGGAGATCCGTGACCAGCGCCTGTTCGTGATTCACCACCAGCACGAAGGACTGGGCGGTTATCCGCTCGGCTCGCTGGAGCAGACCCTGGTGCTGATGAGCGGCGGTTTCGATTCCACCGTCGCCGCTTACCAGATGATGCGTCGCGGCCTGGTCACCCACTTCTGCTTCTTTAATCTCGGCGGCCGTGCCCACGAGCTGGGCGTGATGGAAGTGGCGCATTACCTCTGGCAGAAGTTCGGCAGCTCGCAGCGCGTGTTGTTTATCAGCGTGCCGTTTGAGGAAGTGCTGGGCGAGATTCTCGGCAAGGTCGACAACAGCCAGATGGGTGTGATCCTCAAGCGCATGATGCTGCGCGCCTCCACGCGCATGGCCGAGCGTCTGCAGATTGATGCGCTGGTCACTGGCGAGGCGATTTCCCAGGTATCGAGCCAGACCCTGCCGAACCTCGCGGTGATCGATTCCGCAACCGACATGCTGGTGCTGCGTCCGCTGCTTGCCAGTCATAAGCAGGACATCATCGATACCGCCACGCGCATCGGCACTGCCGAGTTCGCCAAACATATGCCGGAATATTGCGGGGTGATTTCGGTCAACCCGACCACCAAGGCGAAGAGGCCGCGTATCGAATACGAGGAAAGCCAGTTCGACATGGCCATCCTCGAGCGCGCGCTGGAACGCGCGACCTTGCTGCCGATCGACAAAGTGATCGACGAGCTGGGCAAGGACGTGCAGGTCGAGGAAGTCAGCGAAGCCCTGGCCGGTCATGTCATCATCGACATCCGCCACCCCGATAGCGCCGAAGATCAGCCCCTTGAGCTGCCCGGCATCGAAGTGCAAGCGCTGCCGTTCTATGCCTTGAACAGCAAGTTCAAGGAGCTGGATGAGGCGCGCCAGTACCTGTTGTATTGCGATAAAGGTGTGATGAGTCGTTTGCACGCCCACCACTTGCTGAGTGAGGGGCATGCCAATGTGCGCGTTTATCGTCCGGCATAAAACGCCCGGGTTGAATGGCGGCAGTATCCGCCATCGCCCTCCCGACCCACAGGCGGCGTAACAGCCACAGCGCTCGTACGCCGCCTGGCAGAAATCGCAATTAGTTAATACTCGCCGCCTAGAATAAGCGGCACACCGAATCCTCTGATCGAGATACACACGTGATCGAAAATCTACGCAACATCGCCATCATTGCCCACGTTGACCATGGTAAGACCACCCTGGTAGACAAACTCCTGCGTCAGTCCGGCACCCTTGAGCGCAACGAGCTCAACGACGAGCGCGTGATGGACAGCAACGACCAGGAAAAAGAGCGCGGCATTACCATTCTCGCGAAGAACACCGCGATCAACTGGAACGGCTACCACATCAACATCGTCGACACCCCCGGCCACGCCGACTTCGGCGGTGAAGTTGAGCGCGTGATGTCGATGGTTGACTCCGTACTGCTGCTGGTCGACGCCCAAGACGGCCCGATGCCGCAAACCCGTTTCGTGACCAAGAAGGCCTTCGAAGCCGGCCTGCGTCCAATCGTGGTAATCAACAAGGTTGACCGTCCAGGCGCGCGTCCGGATTGGGTTCTGGACCAGATATTCGACCTGTTCGACAACCTCGGTGCTACCGAAGAGCAGCTGGACTTCAAAGTCGTCTACGCCTCGGCCCTGAACGGCATTGCCGGTCTGGATCACACCGACATGGCTGAAGACATGACCCCGCTGTACCAGTCCATCGTCGACAACGTGCCGTCCCCGCAGGTTGATATCGACGGTCCGTTCCAGATGCAGATCTCCGCACTGGACTACAACAGCTTCCTCGGCATTATCGGCGTTGGCCGTATCGCTCGTGGTCGCGTCAAGCCGAACACCCCGGTGATCGCCATCGACGCCGACGGCAAGAAGCGTAACGGTCGTATCCTCAAGCTGATGGGTCACCACGGCCTGCACCGCATCGACGTTGAAGAAGCCACCGCGGGTGACATCGTCTGCGTCAGCGGCATGGACTCGCTGTTCATCTCCGACACCCTGTGCGACATCAACCACGTTGAAGCGATGACCCCGCTGACCGTCGACGAGCCGACCGTATCCATGACCTTCCAGGTCAACGATTCGCCGTTCTGCGGTAAAGAAGGCAAGTTCGTTACCAGCCGCAACATCAAAGAGCGTCTGGACAAAGAGCTGCTG
>DASRUM010000235.1:0-6057 GCA_035655415.1 Pseudomonas sp. | reverse complement strand
GAGATGACGTCCAAGCGTTCGGTCGAGCGGAAGATCATTTCGCCGGCGCTACGGGCTGCGCGCAGCGCGATATTCAGCATGGGCTGCATGGATGTTCACCTGGGTCGTTAAAGAAAGCCGGCCATTCTAGCAGAAAAGCCCAGAGGTTGAAGTGCAACCTGCGCCTTGCGTGGCGCAAGGCGGGTGGCTTCTGTAAGATTTGCCCCTCTAAGCCTTATCTGTGAGCGTTTGCGTTGCTGGAAAATATTCGCGTTGTGTTGGTCGGCACCAGTCATCCAGGCAATATCGGTGGCGCGGCGCGGGCCATGAAAAACATGGGTTTGTCGCAGCTGGTGCTGGTTGATCCGCGGGATTTCCCAAGTGAAGACGCGGTGGCCAGAGCCTCGGGGGCTACTGATATTCTCGATGCGGCGCAGGTGGTCGGCACGCTTGAAGAGGCGCTGGTCGGTTGTCGCCTGGTGCTGGGCACCAGTGCGCGGGATCGCCACATTCCCTGGCCGATGCTGGAGCCGCGCGAGTGTGGCGTAGCGGCGTGTGAACAAGCGCAGCAAGGCGCGCAGGTGGCCTTGGTGTTCGGTCGTGAATATGCTGGTCTGACCAATGAGGAGCTGCAGCGCTGTCACTTTCATGTACATATTCCCTCTGATCCAGCGTTCAGCTCGTTGAATCTGGCGGCGGCGGTGCAGGTACTGGCTTACGAAGTGCGTATGGCCTGGCTGGCGACGGAGGGGCAACCGCTCAAGCAGGTTGCAGTAGTGGATCCGGATGAAGAGCCGGTTGCGGCGGATGAGTTGGAATCGTTTTACCGTCATCTGGAGCAGGCGCTGGTTGAGATCAGGTTTCTTGATCCGGCCAAGCCGCGGCATTTGATGAGTCGCTTGCGCCGCTTGTATGGGCGCAGTGCGGTGAGCAGGCTGGAAATGAATATCTTGCGCGGTATCTTGACGGAAACCATCAAGGCGGCGCGTGGCGAGCACCCTAGGCAGGAGAAGGCAGATGTTTGAGCGCATGCGAGAGGATATCCAAAGCGTATTTCATCGCGACCCGGCGGCGCGTAATGCCTTTGAGGTGGTCACTTGCTATCCGGGGTTGCATGCGGTGTGGCTGCATCGCTTGGCGCATGCGCTGTGGGGCAGTGGCTGGAAGTGGCTGGCGCGAGTGGTGTCGAACTTCGGGCGCTGGACGACGGGTATCGAAATTCACCCGGGTGCGAAGATTGGCCGGCGTTTCTTTATCGACCACGGTATGGGCATCGTCATCGGTGAAACCGCCGAGATCGGCAATGACGTCACTCTTTACCAGGGTGTAACCCTTGGCGGCACCAGTTGGAACAAGGGTAAGCGCCATCCGACGCTGGAAGATGGTGTGGTGGTCGGAGCTGGTGCCAAGGTGCTGGGGCCTTTCACGGTCGGCGCGGGCGCCAAGATCGGCTCTAATGCCGTGGTGACCAAGGAGGTGCCGGCGGGCGCTACGGCGGTTGGCATACCGGGGCGGATCATCGTCAAAACTGACGATGAGCAGGAAGCCAAGCGCCAGGCTATTGCCGAGAAGCTCGGTTTCGATGCCTATGGCGTGAGTCAGGACATGCCGGACCCGGTAGCGCGCGCCATTGGTCAGCTGCTCGATCACCTGCATGCGGTGGATGGGCGGCTGGAAGGTATGTGCGGCGCGCTCAAGTCCCTGGGCAGTGACTACTGCGCCAAGGATTTGCCGCAACTGCGTGACGAGGACTTCGCGGGCGTGGTCAAAGACGCAGACAAGCCTGCGGCTTGATGGTGCTGGCGCGCGCATTTTGCTATGCTGCGCGCCCTCCATTTTGGCTAATCCCGACTAAAGCAGTAGGTCTTATAGTTGACTTAAATGCTCGGGAATTGCATACTCGCGGCATATTGCGACCACGCGGTAATCCCTTATGCGACTAACCACCAAAGGCCGTTACGCCGTTACCGCCATGCTTGATCTGGCGTTGCACGCGCAACATGGGCCGGTGTCTCTGGCTGATATTTCCGAGCGGCAGGGTATTTCCCTTTCCTATCTGGAACAGCTCTTTGCCAAGTTGCGTCGCGGTAATCTGGTTTCCAGTGTGCGTGGGCCGGGCGGTGGTTATCAGCTGTCGCGCGACATGCAGGGTATCCAGGTGGCTGAGGTGATCGATGCGGTCAACGAATCGGTCGATGCCACGCGCTGCCAGGGGCAGGGCGATTGCCACGCGGGGGATACCTGTCTGACCCATCATTTGTGGTGTGACCTCAGCCAGCAGATACACGAATTTCTAAGTGGCATCAGTCTCGCTGACTTGGTGACCCGCCGTGAAGTGCAGGAAGTTGCCCAGCGCCAGGATCAGCGCCGCTGCAATGGCAGGACGCCGTACCTGGATAAGATCGAAACGTCTGCCGTCGATTGAGCGCAAAGCGCTGGCTAGCTGGCCTGATACCTGATTAGGAGAGAATTGATGAAGTTGCCGATTTACCTCGATTATTCCGCCACCACGCCGGTTGATCCGCGTGTTGCGCAAAAAATGAGCGAATGCCTGCTGGTCGACGGCAACTTCGGCAATCCGGCGTCGCGCTCCCACGTGTTCGGCTGGAAGGCTGAAGAAGCTGTAGAAAATGCTCGCCGCCAGGTGGCTGAGCTGGTTAATGCCGACCCGCGTGAGATTGTCTGGACTTCCGGTGCGACCGAGTCGAACAACCTGGCGATCAAGGGCATTGCCGACTTTTACAAGACTAAAGGCAAGCACCTGATCACTTCGAAGATCGAGCACAAAGCGGTGCTGGATACCATGCGTCAGCTTGAGCGCGAAGGTTTCGAAGTGACCTACATCGAGCCTGGCGAAGATGGCCTGATTACCCCGGCCATGATCGAGGCAGTGCTGCGTGAGGACACTATTCTGGTGTCGATCATGCACGTGAATAATGAAATCGGCACCATCAACGACATCGCTGCAATCGGTGAGCTGACCCGCTCGCGCGGCGTGTTCTTCCATGTTGATGCGGCGCAGTCCACCGGCAAGGTGGCAATTGATCTCGACGCGTTCAAGGTCGATCTGATGTCCTTCTCCGCGCACAAAACATATGGTCCAAAAGGCGTTGGTGCGTTGTACGTACGGCGTAAGCCGCGTGTGCGTCTGGAAGCCCAGACCCATGGTGGCGGCCATGAGCGCGGCATGCGTTCCGGCACCCTGGCGACCCACCAGTGCGTCGGCATGGGCGAAGCGTTCCGCATTGCCAAGGAAGAAATGACCCAGGAAAACCAGCGCATCCTGGCCCTGCGTGAGCGCTTCTTCAAGCAGGTCGATGGCCTGGAAGAGCTGTACATCAATGGCAGCATGAGCGCCCGCGTACCGCACAACCTCAACCTCAGTTTTAACTACGTTGAGGGTGAGTCGCTGATTATGGCGCTCAAGGACCTGGCGGTTTCGTCCGGCTCGGCCTGTACCTCTGCTTCCCTGGAGCCGTCCTACGTATTGCGCGCCCTGGGCCGCAATGACGAACTGGCACACAGCTCCATTCGCTTTACCTTCGGCCGCTTCACCTCTGATGAGGAAGTCGATTACGCCGCGCAGAAGGTGTGCGAGGCGGTCACCAAGCTGCGCGAATTGTCGCCGCTGTGGGATATGTACAAAGACGGTGTCGACATCTCCAAGATTGAGTGGGCGGCGCACTAAGTAGTCGCCAAGCAAGAGCGGCTCTCTGATGAGGAAGGAATACCAACATGGCTTACAGTGAAAAGGTCATTGACCATTACGAAAACCCGCGCAACGTCGGCAAGATGGACGCGGAAGACCCAGATGTCGGCACCGGCATGGTCGGCGCGCCGGCTTGCGGTGACGTGATGCGTCTGCAGATCAAGGTCAACGAGCAGGGCGTGATTGAAGACGCCAAGTTCAAGACCTACGGTTGCGGTTCGGCGATTGCCTCCAGCTCCCTCGCTACCGAGTGGATGAAGGGCAAGACCCTGGATGAAGCAGAAACCATCAAGAACACCCAGCTGGCCGAGGAATTGGCTCTGCCACCGGTGAAAATTCACTGCTCGGTACTCGCCGAAGATGCCATCAAGGCCGCTGTACGCGATTACAAGCAGAAGAAAGGCTTGCTCTAAGGAGGTTTGTCGATGGCTATCAGCATGACCGAAGCTGCCGCTCAGCACGTACGTCGCTCGCTTGAAGGGCGTGGCAAGGGCGAAGGTATTCGCCTGGGTGTGCGCACCACGGGCTGTTCCGGCTTGGCCTATGTGCTGGAGTTTGTCGATGAGGCCGCCAGCGAAGATCAGGTGTTCGAGAACCATGGCGTCAAGGTCATCATTGATCCCAAAAGCCTGGTCTACCTCGATGGCACCGAGCTCGACTTCGTCAAAGAAGGGTTGAACGAAGGCTTCAAGTTCAACAACCCGAACGTACGCGGCGAATGTGGCTGCGGCGAAAGCTTCAATATCTGAGGCGCGTGTGGGCAGTCCTTGTCACTTTGCTTTATTTGACCTGCAGCCGAGCTTTCGCCTGGATCTTGACCAGCTAGCCGCGCGTTATCGCGAGCTGGCGCGCAATGTCCATCCTGACCGCTTCGCCGATGCGTCAGAGCGTGATCAGCGCCTGGCCCTCGAGCAGTCCGCCAGTCTCAACGAGGCTTACAGTACGCTTAAGAGTGCGCCGCAGCGTGCCCGCTATTTGCTGGCATTGCGCGGCCCTGAGCTGCCGCTGGAAGTGACGGTGCAGGATCCGGATTTCCTGCTGCAGCAGATGCAATTGCGCGAAGAGCTGGAAGACCTGCACGACAGCGCAGACCTGGCGGGCGTTGCGCAGTTCAAGCGGCGTCTGAAAGTGGCTCAGGATGAGCTCAACGAAAGTTTTGCCGTTTGTTGGGATGATGCTTCGCGCCGCGAAGAGGCCGAGCGCCTGATGCGTCGCATGCAGTTTCTCGACAAGCTCTCTCACGAGGTCCGCCAGCTGGAAGAGCGCCTCGACGATTAACGCTGGCGTGCCTATGCGGCGCGCCTGATATCTAAGCACTGATTAATCATGGCCTTACTGCAGATCGCTGAGCCCGGACAAAGCCCCCAGCCACACCAGCGTCGACTGGCGGTGGGGATTGATCTGGGTACCACCAATTCGCTGGTCGCCGCCGTGCGTAGCGGCCTTTCCGAGCCGCTGGCCGATGCCGCTGGGCAGGTTATTCTGCCGTCCGCGGTGCGCTATCACGCCGACCGTGTTGAGGTGGGCGAAGTCGCCAAGGCGGCCGCATCGGCTGATCCGCTGAATACCGTGCTGTCGGTCAAGCGTCTAATGGGCCGTGGTCTGGCGGACGTCAAGCAGCTCGGCGAGCAGCTGCCGTACCGCTTTGTTGGCGGCGAATCGCATATGCCGTTTATCGAAACCGTGCAGGGGCCGAAAAGCCCGGTCGAGGTCTCGGCGGATATTCTCAAGGTGCTGCGTCAGCGCGCCGAGGAGGCCCTCGGTGGTGAGCTGGTCGGTGCGGTAATCACCGTGCCGGCCTATTTCGACGATTCGCAGCGTCAGGCCACCAAAGATGCTGCACGCCTAGCCGGCTTGAGTGTGTTGCGTCTGCTCAATGAGCCGACTGCTGCTGCCGTGGCTTATGGTCTGGATCAGCACGCCGAGGGCGTGGTCGCCATTTATGACCTGGGCGGCGGTACCTTCGATATTTCCGTTCTGCGCCTGACTGGCGGCGTGTTTGAAGTGCTGGCTACCGGTGGTGACAGCGCGCTGGGCGGTGATGACTTCGATCACGCGATTGCTGGTTGGATAGTCGAGCAGGCAGGGATTTCCTCTGATCTCGATCCAGCACAGCAGCGTCTATTGCTGGAGGCCGCCTGCGCCGCCAAAGAAGCGCTGACCGACAGCGCTACGGCAAGCCTCAGCTATGCCGGCTGGGTAGGGCAATTGAGTCGTGAGCAGTTCGATGCGCTGATCGAGCCGATGCTGGCGCGCAGCCTCAAGGCCTGCCGCCGCGCGGTGCGTGATGCAGGCATTGAGTTGGATGAGGTTGAAGCCGTGGTTATGGTTGGCGGCTCCACCCGCGTGCCGCGCGTGCGTCAGGCCGT